>JAKSBG010000140.1 GCA_022361255.1 Verrucomicrobiales bacterium | reverse complement strand
GGCAAGTTTATGACGATGCACCAAACCATTCCATTGGTGGATATGTTCTCTCATACCATGGGCGGGCAACATTGGACCAATCATGAATGGCTTTTTCAAATTCTTCTTTTTAATATTTTTGATCAATTTGGAGCCAACGGATTGCTCACGATGCAGATTGTGGAAGGGTAGAACGTGCGGCGCACTCTGCATTTTCTTGGCGAAAATGACAAAAACCGGTTGCTTTGGCACTGATTCCAGCGAACTTCCCACCCGCCCGATTTTTCGGGAACCTTTCAAATCGCGGGGTGGAGCAGTCTGGTAGCTCGTCAGGCTCATAACCTGAAGGTCGTCAGTTCAAATCTGGCCCCCGCAAGTAAAACAAAAAGCCCGTCAGGCCAGCCCTGACGGGCTTTTTTGTAATGATATATCAAGTTTACGTCATCGAAAACTCTGAGAGACGCCGCTATATCGGGCTTTCCTCAGACGTTTCAGTTCGCCTCAAACAACACAATTCGGGCGAATCCACCTATACGAAGAATAAAGGCCCCTGGTCTCTCGTATGGACCAGTAGAGACCTCACCCTGAGCGAAGCCCGAAAGCTGGAGCTCAAAATGAAGAAACAGAAGGGCGGGAGCGGACTTCAAACGTTAATGGATGCTTACGGCTCATAATCCCGCTGTCGCGGGATCGTCAGTTCAAATCCGGCCCCCGCAATTTCCGAAAAGCCCGGGTCGAAAGATCCGGGTTTTTTTGTAGTGTAACGCGATCGGCGTTTCTTATTCCCACATCCGCCGATACAGAGTTGCGTCGGACGCTCAACAGGGTTGATCTGCAAACCATACCCTGTTCAGGCAGGTGGCAGGTATCGGTGTCACGAACCGGTGTGCTGACACGGAATCCGGGGTTCTGCCCCGAAATCACAAGTGCAGCAGACCGCGAACCGCATCTTTGATGCTCTGCGCGGTGGGACGGTGAGCTTTCCACAAATTCGGATGATACGGGATCGGTGTGTCGCGGCAGTTGTGGCGCTGTGGCGGAGCATCGAGCAGGTGAAAGCCTTCGGAAACAACGCGGGCTACCACTTCTGCAGTCACGCCCCCCCAGGGAAAGCCTTCACCAACCGCGAGAATCCGACCGGTCCGGGCGACGGAAGCAAGAATGGTGTCGGTGTCGATCGGCTTCACGGTTCGCAAATCAACGACTTCGATATCCCAACCTTCCGTCTCCAGATCACGGGCGACCTGCAGACATTCGTGAACCATCGCGCTGTAAGTCACCACGGTGGCATGGCGCCCCGCCCGGGCAATTCGCGCACGTCCGAGGGGAAGATTCTCTTCCGGCAGACCTTCCGATTTCAGGTGGTAGTAGAGAAACTTGTGCTCGCAGAAAATGACGGGGTCATCGAGCTCAACGGCCTCGATCAGCATGGTGTAAGCATCCTCGACCGTAGCCGGAGTCATCACGACCAGTCCCGGATAATGCGCGTAAATGGACTCCAGATTCTGACTGTGGAAAGGCCCGCTTCCTTCCGTTCCCCCGGAAGGCAGTCGAACAACGAGCGGACAGGGAGTGCCGGTCCGGTAGTATAGGGTCGCCGCCTGATTGATGATTTGATTGAAAGCGATCGACGAGAAATCGGCGAACTGCATCTCGACGATCGGGCGCATGCCCTCGATCGCCGCCCCGACCGCGGATCCGATCATCGCGTCTTCCGAGATCGGGGAATCAACGACACGACCGGGAAAGCGCTCTGCAAGCCCTTTGGTCGCTTTGAATGCACCACCAAACTCCGCTACATCCTGTCCGTAGATGTATACAGAATCGTGCTCCGCGAGGACTTTTGCCTGCGCTTCGCGAATTGCCTCAAGGTAAGTGATCGCCATAACCGCGTTTCGTGCGCAACCCTTGCCCCATGCAGCACAATTCGCAAGTGGCTGCGGACGGATATTGAGCGGTCGAAAATTCCGCGATTTCAGTCAATTTCGCTGATTTTCACCGGTCGCCCCTCAGCAGCGGATTTGTCACAGGCAAAAAGGATGCGAAACGTTTCCAGCGCTTCGGCCATGCTCGTGCGCGGCATATCTTCGCCCTTGTCCGTCGCATCGAAAAATGCCTGAAACTGATCCTGATAAGGATGATCCGCCACGTCGCCGGAATCCGCCATCGCCATGGGAAGTTCCGCCCACTTTTTGTCCCGCAGACCGAATTTGGTCGAGTAAATCTTGTTGTCGAGAAGACTGCCTTCGCTTCCGACCAGATGGGTGTGGAAATAATAGGGCTGCAGGCAATCGATCACGGAGGCAACTTTTCCAACCGCTCCGTTTTTGAATTTCAGAATCGATGCGGTTGTGGTCGCGTATTCGTATTTATCAAAAATTTCGTGCTTCGAGGTGGTCTCGTAGGCAGTGACTTCTTCCACTTCATTCCCCATGCACAGGAGAAGCGCATCGAGCGCGTGACAGCCGGCAGACAGCAGGCTGGAGCCTCCGTTTTCTCTGGTCGTGTTCCATCGGTATTGTCCATACCACGGGCCGATTCCGTGATAGTAGTCGACCTCGCCGTAGTGAATATCGCCGACAAGGCCCTCATCGATGAGTTGAGTTGTCGTGAGAAACTGGCTGATAAAGCGCAGCTCAAAGCAGACACAGGCCTTCACCCCGTTGGCGACGACCGCTTCGTTGATCGCTTTGCAGTCCTCCCACTTCAGGGCCATGGGCTTTTCGAGAATGATATGCTTCCCGGCGTTGGCAGCGGCAACGGCCTGCTCGCGGTGCTGGTTCGGATAGCTGGTGATGGAAACCACGTCGATGTCAGAATTGAGCATCGCATCGAGATCCGTGTAGGTCTTGATCTCGCTGCCATGTGTAGCGGAAACCTCCGCATCGTCGAGCTGCCGGGATGAAAAAACCGCAGCGACGGTTCCCTGTTCTGTTCCGTTGATCGCATCAGCGTGTGCTGCTGCGGCCCATCCATATCCAATGATTCCTACGCGGTATGCCATGCCCGCATTGAAGCGAAGGCCTGCCACCCCTTCAATGGAAAAGATTCACCGGTTCGCGGAAAATGGGTCCGGGGCGGGCTTTTGCTACCCCGCGAAGTCCGAGCTGTCATTGATCTCGAATGACATGCTGACAAACCCTCCGCCCGAGAACTCGCCTCCGAGCCGCGGAACAATTTCGAAATTCGGAAAGAGCAACGGCTTGCCCGCGACACGATCCCGGTTTCTCCACCAGAGAACAACCCAGCCGATACATGCCACTCCAACGATTGTGCCGAGGACGAGCAAGGTTGTCAGCACGATGGAAAGAACCTTTCTTCCCTTCTCCTCGAGGAAAATGCCCGGTGCGTATTCGCGAAGCAGCTCAGGAGCATCCGCCGATGCAGCCATTTCATGAACGGGAGTTTCCGCAGCGATGCTCTGGGCTTCGGTCGTCTCCTGTGACATGAGACGTGACAACCAATACAGCTGGATGCTGAGTTCGATCGCCATTTTCTCGACCTGGTCGGGAGCAAGGTCCGTGGCAGCACCCTCACGCAGGCAGTTCTGGCGAATCCGGTCAAACACCGACCCGGGAAGTGAAGAACTGACACTGTCATTGTAGACGAGTTCCGTCATCTCGGGATGTTCCCGATAGTAGAGCATCGTGACGGTCGGCTTTTCAGAAAACCACTCGTTGTGAAGCTTTCGGATGTCGACGCTGTCGGGGATCTTCTGGGTCTCCCCGAAAACCATCACGTAGATGTGAAAGTCGGACTCATCGGAGTGAAATTCGAGGAAACGCTTGATGTCGTTCGATTTCTGCTCGGTGAGAAGCCGCTGCGGATCGATGAGAAAATCCACCGGAACATGCTCGAAATAGGTATCCGCGAGCTTTCCTTCCAGCGGAGGCAGGGCCTCAATCGGAACCTCGCGGGCAGGCTCATCATCGGGAAATTTGAGCAGCTCATTTCCGTCCGCTTTCGGCTCCGGCAGAGCATTCTCTTTGTCTTCTGAAGCGGCCGCCTCAACCACTTCACCGGCAGGACCGTAAAATTTGATCGCCTGATCTTTGCTGACGCCGGAACCTTCCGTCGTTTCCGCAGCCACTTCGGTTTTCACCCCGGATTCCTCCGTATTTTCGGCTTTTTCCTCTCCTCCGCCCGGCTTCGACGCGGTGGGCCAGAGTCCCCCGCCGAGTTTGTATTTCTCCGCCGAAGAAGCTTCTTCCCACTCCGGCATCTCAATCTTCGCCGCGAAAGCACTCGCAGGAAGAAGGACAGCAAAGAGAAATGGAGTGAGTTTCTTCATTGATCAGAGGACGGCTCAGGCACTGCGAAGGGTCACATATTGGGGTTCTTCCTCCTTCTCTCCGGCGGAAACATCCGGGGAAAGGTGGTGGGGCAGGTCGAGCAGCTTGCCGTTCAGCGCGCGACTCTGCTCCTGCAGTTCCTGGTGGGAAAGCTTCCGCATCTTCCGTCCTTTTTTCCGGAGCACTTTGGCGAGCCGGAAGAAGATTTTCTCAAGCGCCTCCCCGTATTCGGCATTGATCAAGTGAGGACGGGCATGGAGGAGAGCGCGGTAGGCGTCCTCTTCGGAAATCAGCGACTCGGCGAAATAGCCGAGAGAAACGCCGATCTGCTTCGTATTCATATCGAGAATGAGGAGGATGGCGTTCTCGTTCGGCCGGGCATACTCGGCACCTTTAACCTGTCCATGATTGAGAAGCCAGAATCCCAGCTCACTCATGCTGAGGTCATCCGGCAAGGTGCCGAGGTAGGCGCAGAAAAGCATCTGTGGAAACTTGATTTCCAACTGATCCAGCGCAAAAGCGAGCTCGTCCCTGTCCTGCTTGCGAAGGCAGGCCGCTGCATCGTGAATCCGGTTCAATAAAACCTGATTCGCACCGTATTTCTCAGCGGCCTCCAGCTCGCTATACCCGCAGGAATAACAGCTTTCCGCCTCATGATCGACCGGACGCAGACATTTCGGACACTTCATCTCACACGCAACAACAATGACAACTCAACACCTTTATCTAAATTATCAATATTACAAGATTATAAAGACAATTTAAATAAGTCAAGTTTTTCGAGTGCCGATGGCAAATTTCATCTTTTGCAGCGCGATTGACTTCTTCCCGCACTTTTTTGACACTCACAGGCTGTCTGCCGCTTTACTATCTCCGCATTGCTTCCCCATCCTAATGATGTCTTCCCCAAAAACGTCGATGATATGCAAAACATTTGCTGTTTTTTTCCTATTGGGCACCGACTGCGATGCGGACACATTCCATGTTCCGACGCCCACAGCAGCCCTCGAGCTGGTTGGAGTCTCAATCCGAATGCATGATGAAAACCGAAAAGCTCTGAAAGACGATCCGATCCCGGTTGAAATTGAGTTTGCGAACGGGCTAAAAGAGATTCACTGCCAACTGGTGATACGAAAAGAGGGCGACCGGATAGCCACTGTCAATGCAGAGATTCGCGAGCATGAATCCGCGCTCTTGGAAAATCACATGTTCCGTGGCTATAAACTGAATCTCGCTCCGTCCGCACTCGCGGAATCCTTTCTCTGGATCGATCATGCCGAATCAAAAGACCGCTTCATCGTCCCATTTCTGCGGTTCATCCCGGACCGCCATATCGATAAAGAAACGAGAGAAGCAAGTCCTGACTTTCGCGATGAGGTTTCCCTGATCCTATATCAATCGTGGCAGGTCAAGCCGCTGGCCGTGAGCACGGATCAATCGAAGGAACTTTGGGATCGTCATCGGAAGACAGGACAGGAAGTATTGACCGAGAAGGGAGTTACATTCCCCGCAGGAACCGTCTACTTCTACGGGCTATCTCATCCTCAAATCGCCGTGAGAAACACCAAGGATAACTTAAAAAAGATCGAAGCGATCGTAAAAGAGATGAATCAATAGCTTCACCGCATCTGAAAGGTCCGGTTATACTTCGGCATTTCGTTCTCCTCCCAGCTTTTCTTTCCTGCTGCCGTGTCATGCCACTGAGGAGCCTGGTGGGTCTCTCCCCACTTCCGCCCCTCATTGACGATATCTTTGACCCAGTCTTCATTCCCCTTCGCGAGATCCTTCGCCTCTCCGACGTCGTTCACCACATTGTAGACCTTCCAAAATCCAAATCCCTTCCGGTAGGCTTTGAAATTTCCTTTCCGGATTGCGACCTCGTTGTGGCCGGCGTGGTGCCGGAGCCAGAAAACCGGTTCCTCCGGACGCGGGTTGGCCCCGGCGATAATGTCAGCAAAGACATCTTTGCCATCGAGAATCTTATCCTCCGGGACCTCCGCATTGCCCAGCCCCGCAAAAGTCGGGTACAAATCGAGCGCGAGGACCGGATGATCAAAGACCGTTTTCTCAGCGATTTGCCCCGGCCAGCGCATGAACATAGGCACCCGGATTCCGCCCTCCATCGTCGAACCCTTGTCGTCCTGCAGAGGAGCATTGTTGCCCGCCTGTAGAATCTTCCCGCCGTTGTCGCTCAGGAAAACGACCAGCGTATCCTTCTCGATTGAATCAATCTTGTCGCCATCCCCGTTCGGATCTTCGAGAGCCGCCGCGATCTGTGCAATCCCGCGATCCACTGCATACATCATTGCCACGTAGTTCTGCCGTCCTTCGTAGTCCCGATAGTCGACGCCGTTCTTCGGATTCTCCGGCTGATGATCCGGATAGAGAAATTTGAGATCCTCCGTCTTCCCCTGAAGCGGCGAATGCGGAGCATTGTAGGAGAGAAACAGAAAGAAGGGATTTTCCCCCTCCGCGCTTTTCCGGACAAAACGCACTGCATCCTCAGACAGCATGTCCGTCAGGTATGCACCTTCCGGAGACTGAATGTCCTCACCGTTTCTCTCCAGGAAATACTGATAGTCATTCACCTTGGGCTCCACTTTGTCGGTGACCGACGGGAAATACTGGTGACCTCCCCCAAGGAAGCCAAAAAATTCATCAAAGCCGCGATTGTTGGGATGAAATTCATCCGCGTAGCCGAGATGCCATTTCCCAATGCAGCCGGTGCGGTAGCCTGATTCCTGCAGGACCGTGCTGATCAGGGTTTCCCCAAGCGGGATTCCCTTTTCGTTGTAGTCCTCGAGATGGAGAGATTTGTTAGGAAGGTTCTTCTGCCCGCCAAAGCAGTGCGGCATCCGACCCGACATCAGTGCCATTCGGCTCGGTCCGCAGAAGGGATGCGACACGTAAGCCTCTCTAAAAATCGTCCCCTCTTTCGCCATTGCATCGATATGCGGCGTCACCACATCTGTCTCGACACCGTATAGCTCCGCGTTGAACCCGACATCGGCATACCCGAGATCATCGAGCAGGATCAGGAGAATATTGGGCCGTTCATTCGCCCGGAGAAATCCTGCTCCGGAAAGGGTTAGGCAGACTAGACAAAGAACTGTTGGGAATTTGAATTTCGAAATCATGGGGAAACAGCATTCGCTCGCCCTACCACTGCCGATCGCGGAAAAACTAACCGGAAAATTGCAGGGGTGCGAAGAGATCGCCCCCACCTGCAACTCAACAGGGTTGCCTGAGGAACCCAACCCTGTCACCCCCTTGACACAACCCTGTTGGATTCTGTAGAGGAATGAGCTGTGGCAGGATCAATTCGAAAAGCGATTCCGGTAGATCGAAAAATGGACAACCTTTTTTACGGGGATGAAAAAACAACCCTGCCATTGATAGTGGAATCATGAGCGACAAAGACAAAGCGACCGACCGGCGTGATTTTCTACAGGCCGGCTTCCTCGGAACGGCCGGCGTGGGCCTCGCCGTGGCCTCGACCACCTCCGTCACGATGGCGGAAAGTGATCCTGCATCACAAACGCCCGAACTGACCAATGAGGTCGACGTTCTCGTCGTCGGCGGCGGAACCGCCGGACACGTCGCTGCGATTCAGGCTGGACGGGCCGGAGCATCCACTCTGCTGGTGGAACGGAATTCCCAACTCGGCGGGACCACCACCACCGGCGGAGTTTCTTTTCCCGGGTTGTTCGATGCCTGGGGCCGTCAGGTGATCGCAGGGATCGGCTGGGAGCTGGTCAAAGAGAGCGTCGAAATGGATGAGGGCACGTTGCCGGATTTCGCCAAAGTTCCCGAACGCCACTGGCACAACCAGGTTTACACCAACCAGTTTCTCTACGCCCTTCTCGCCGAGGAAAAATGCATCGAGGCCGGAGTCGAAATCGCCTACTACGAATTTCCTCAGGCCGCCCGGAAAACCGAAGACGGCTGGGAAGTCGATTGCGTAGGATTCGGAACCCGGCGCAAAGTCCGCTGCAAACAGATCGTCGACTGCACCGGAGGTGCCGAAGTGGTAGGCATGTTAGGCTTTCCCCGACTCCGTGAAGACGAGCGACAGCCCGGATCCTTTCTTTTCATGATGGGCAAAGAACATCAACCCGGGAGAAACCAGATTCATCGTCTGTATGTGCACGGGGCCGACTCGACCAACTCTCGAACCGCGACGCGGGCGAACCTCACCGGGCGGAAATCGATTCTCGAAAAGCTCCGCAAGGAGAAGAAACGTCTCATGCACTTGCAGCCCGAAACAGGATTTCGGGAAAGTTACCGGATCGAGGGGGAAACGATCATCACCGTGAACGACTACACCTCCGGTCGGCACTTCGAAGACGCAATCAGCAACGCTTTTTATCCGGTCGACCTCCACACGAAAACCGGAGTCAAACCGAAGCCACTCAAACCCGGAACCGTCCCGACAATTCCGCTCCGCGCGCTCATTCCGAAAGGCAGCACCAACATCATCGTCGCAGGCCGGTGCGTCAGCAGCGACCGCCTCGCCAATTCCGGTCTCCGGGTGCAGGCTTCGTGTATGGGAATGGGGCAGGCGGCGGGAACGGCAGCGGCTCTCGCCGCAAAATCCGGGACCACCCCGCTCAGTGTTCCGCTACCGGAGATCCACGAGGTTCTCCGCGAGCACGGCCAGATCATTCCCGGCCAGGCGTAGCGAAGGATGAAGCAAAAACGCAGCGCCGTATCTCTTCTCGTCGCTTCGAGTTTTCTCGTGCTCTCGGTCACGGGAGTTCTGGCTTTCGCTCTCCCCTTCTCCATCCGGATCGTCGGCTTGCACGCCCTCATGGGCTTCGTGTTTGTCGGCCTGATCGGTTTTCACATCGCCAACAACCTGGGACATCTCTCCCGCTACTCGCGCTCCGCTCTCGTGTGGATCACTGCAGCGGCAACAATCGCCCTGACATTACTCTTTCTCTGGCAACCTCGCCCCGTGAAAAGCATTCTCGGATGGAGCCGGAACATGGGGCCCTCGCTCGACCGTCTCGATGTCCAGTCCGACGGGCTTGTCTATCAGTATCACCCCGCGCCTGACTACCGGATGGATCTCACAATCCGCGCCGGTCGGGCATTTGATTTCGAAAACCCGCCCACCGTGGCAATCTGGCTGGAGAATGCCTCTTTCTATCACATCAAAACACTGCAGGAACCGGAAAACACCAAGAACGCCTCTGCCGACCTGCCGTATTGGGATTTTAAAAGACGCGGTTGGGAGGAAGCGAAACGCAAAGCGGAGGAGGAGAAATCCGGCAGGGAAAAACAACTGCAGGAAAACGAACTGGACGCCGTTTCCGGAGCGACGCGGAACAGTTCATTCGACCCCGCCGACTACATTCTTCCTGCTGATCCGGACAATCCGATGCCCTATCGCCTGTTGGTCGAATTGGATCATCCGGATGATGACCTTCCCTCACTTGTCTACGCGGCGGAAATCGACAACGCTGACCCCCGGTTCTTCCAATTGCTTGAGCTGGTTGGCTACCCGAAACAGGATGAAGATCGCGAGGGCAAAGAGAGCTGGAGTCTCTACTACGTCGACTACTCCGACGCGAAATTTCAATCCTCACTCGAGCTTATCGACAGCATTCTTCTGACCATCGACCGGCAGGGAAAGGAAGGTTCGTAGATCCGCCGGAAACGGGATACCCATCAGCGAAGCAGTTATTTTCTTACTGCGACTGTGAGCCTAATCTGCCGCTAATCTATGGCGTGATAGATTTGAGCAATCACAGTACGGATTTTTTCCCTCGGTCCGACGAAACTCTTTCTCCCATCATGCAGACGCACTTTTTCATCGCGCTTTCCATTGTATCCACATTCCTTCTCTCGCTGAATGCTGCCGAAATTGACTGGGACAAGGCGCGGACGCTTCACCGGAAATCGAAGCAGGGGCAGACACTCTCAAACGAGGAAAAAGACTACCTGGAGAAAGCAATGGCCGCCCGCTCAGGTGGCTCGCGCCCCAACCGTCCCGACCCCACTCGCGGGGATGGAACGGGCGAAAAGGCGACCGTCGAGCCGGTCCGCATCTCCGAATCTGACAGCCCTGTCAAAACACTTACAGCAACAGCTTCCGACGGGAACAAAATTGACTTCGCCTACCGCGCGCCGAAGTCCAACCGTCCTCGGCCCGCCATCATTTTCATTCACGGCAGTCTCGGACAGAGGCGGATTCACGACCTTGTCGACAATCTGAAATCGGGTCCCACCCCGACTCGATTTCTCTCCGCCGGCTATGTTTGCGTTGCAGCAACATTTCGCACCTACGGAGAGGAACCTCTTTCTGAATGTCCGATTCTCGATACCGTCGCAATTGTGGAAACCGTCAAAAGCCTACCGGAGGTCGATCCGGAAAGCGTCGTCATTTTCGGGACCAGCGGCGGCGGCCATCTTGCTCTTGAGCTGGCCGCACGCGAGGAGCTTTCCTTTCCTGCCGTCGTCATCGGTGAGCCGGCGTCTATTCTCTTCACCGGCCTGATGACCAGCATCGCCATGCGTGAACCGGCGATGAGAGACTACCGGGAGCTCTACACAGAAGAGCACCGGAGAAAAACCGAAGCCAAAATCGCAAACTTCTCCTGCCCCATTCTCGTTCATCACGGAGACAGGCACCCGCTCAGGAAAATCAATTTCGACATCGTCTTTCCCGCGATCAAAGATGCCGGGAAATCCATCACTGTCGAAATGTATCCCGGCGAAGATCACGGTTTCTACTGGGGCAATCGAACCAGCGAAGCAACCGTCGAGAAAGTCGTAAAGACGACTCGTGCATTCATTGACCCGCTTCTGAAAACGAAGCCGGCCACCTAGCGCAAATCATCGGAGATTTTCCTCGCTCCGAATGCCCGTTTGCGGCTTCGCTACCGAATGCTCAAACGACATTTTCTGAACGCCGCCATCGCTGTCGCCCTATTCGGATGGTTCGTTTCGGGATCCTCCGCTGGCGAATCCAAACCCAACATCGTGATCCTTTTCATCGATGATCTCGGGTTCGGCGATCTCCAGTGTTTTGGAAACAAACGCATTCCCACTCCGCACATCGATTCGCTCGCCTCGCGCGGCGCAAAGTGCACGATGTCCTATATAACCAACCCTCCCTGTTGCCCGAGCCGGTGCAGCCTGATCACGGGGATGTATGCGCAGCGCTTCGGAAAGTCCGGCATGTCGCGCGGTCTTCCGATTCCCGGGGATCACCCGACGATGGCCGAGTTCATGAAAGAAGCCGGGTATATCACCGGACAAATCGGAAAATGGGATATCGGAGCGGAAGGTCAGGGCCCGCACCAGCGCGGCTTCATGGAAGTGGCCCGAAACGCCCCCGGCGAACAATACGACCGCAAACGGGAGGACGGGACACCCGTCTACCTCACCGATCTCGACGGCGACTACATGGCCGAATTCGTTGATCGAAACGCGGACAAGCCTTTCTTTCTCTACTTCTCTCCCTTCGCGGTTCACTCCAACGTTAAGAACACTCCGCAGCACTATCGCGACCGTATTCCCGGAGGAGACGGCACTGCCTACGAAGGAGCCGTCGTCGCGGTCGACGATGCAATCGGCAAGCTGCTCGCCGGATTGAAAAAGCACGGCATCGAAGAGAATACGCTCATCCTTTTTACCGGAGACAACGGCGCCAACATCGATCACGGTGGCAGCTCTGAACCCTATCGCGGCGGAAAAGGAAGACACACCCAGATGGAAGGCTGGGTTCACACGCCAACCATCGTGACGTGGCCGAAGGTCATTCCTGCCGGCACTACCTTCGACGGGAAAATGGCGACCTTTGATTTCTACGCCACGATGGCAGCGGCAATAGACAAACCCCTTCCCGAACGATGCGAAGGCAAAGATCTCGTTCCCTATCTCACCGGTAAAGAGAAAGGCGACGTTCACGAATATCTTTTCTGGCACAACGCCGACCCGACCGACGCCCCGAGGAGAAACCTCTACGCGGTTCGCTGGAAAGACTGGCGATTTATCAAATCCCCCGATGGCTGGAAACTCTTCGATCTGAAAAAAGACCCGAAGGAACGGAACGATGTCGCGGCGGCGTATCCGGAGGTCGTGACACACCTAAAAAAGCGCTACGACTCCTTCGTCGAAACACTTCCCCCACTGAAGCCGAGCTCAGACTACAGCGGAGGTGGGCAGGTCCCGAAGGGCTGGGGATGGAAGATCACGAAGTAGGGAGCCCGTTTTCCAAGGCAGGATTGCGACCGGTTTTTTCTCGCGCAATTCCGCCTGCTGACTTTCTCCCGCTCATCGCGAATTTTCCTGCCATGAAACAACTCCCCCGTTCCCTTTTTCTGCTCACGCTTCTGAGCGGTTTCTATGCCACGGCAAGCGAGGTCAAACACTACGAGCCGACCGGCACGCTGCCGTATCTGTCTGTGGAAGAAAGCCTGAAAACCTTTCAGCTTCCCGAAGGTTATCGCCTTGAACCTGTCGTCACCGAACCACACATCACCGAACCGGTCGTGAGCGCTTTCGACGGAAACGGCCGCCTCTACGTCGTCGAAATGCGCACCTACATGCAGGACGCCGACGCCACCGGTGAGCAGGAGCCGAAAAGCCGGGTCTCCCTCCACGAAGACACCGACGGAGACGGAAAAATGGACAAGCATTCGGTCTTCGCCGACAACCTTCTCCTTCCCCGCATGGTGCTGCCGCTCGATGACCGCGTTCTCATCGGGGAAACCAACACGCTCGATATCTTTTCCTACCGCGACACGGACGGGGACGGCGTCGCCGACGAGAAGAAACTCTGGTACGAGGGCGGACCTCGCGGAGGCAACATGGAACACCAGCCCAGCGGTCTCATCTGGTCCATGGACAACTGGATTTACACCACCTACAACGCCTACCGTCTCCGCCACAATCCCGATGGTCTCGCCCGCAAGGAGGCAACCGCGGCCAACGGTGGACAGTGGGGACTTTGTCAGGACGACCACGGCAAACCCTGGTTCGTCAACGCCGGGGGCGAGCGCGGCCCTCTCAACTTTCAGCAGCCCATCGTCTACGGTGCCTTCAACGTGCCCGACCAGTTTCCGATCGACTATCGCGAAGTCTTTCCGCTAGTCGGAATCCCCGATGTACAGGGAGGAGAAAAGCGTTTCCGCCCCGAAGAAAAAACGCTCAACCATTTCACCGCGACCTGCGGAGAGGGAATCTTTCGCGGAGACCGGCTTCCCGAAGATCTCCGCGGTGACCTGCTTTTCTCGGAACCGGTCGGACGGCTCATTCGCCGCAGCAAAGTGGAAGTGCGCGACGGCATCACCTACCTGACAAACGCTCATCCCGGCAGCGAATTCATCCGTTCCACCGATCCGAATTTCCGGGCCATGCACATCCAGAACGGACCTGATGGCTGCCTCTACATCGTCGACATGTATCGCGGCATTATCCAGCAAGGCAACTGGACCAAGCCCGGAAGCTACCTCCGCGGCGTGATCGATGAATACGGCTTCGCCAAAAACGTGCAGCGCGGTCGCATCTATCGACTCGTTCACGAGGACTACGAGCCCGACACCACCCGTCCGAAGATGCTCGACCAGAAATCAGCCGAGCTCGTCGCCCACCTCGAGCACCCCAACGGCTGGTGGCGCGACACCGCGCAGAAGCTGCTCGTTCTCCGCGCCGACAAATCCGTCGCTCCCGCCCTGGAAAAAATGGCACGGGAAAGCGAGTCCGATCTCGCGCGAATGCACGCGATCTGGACTCTCGAAGGACTCGACTCCCTTACCGCCGAATTCACCCGTGAGAAAATGAAGGACGAAAACGCCTCCGTCCGCCGCGCAGCAATCCGTGCCGGGGAAACTCTTTTCAAAGCGGGTGACGAAAGCCTGAAAACTGACATCGTCGCACTCGTCAATGATTCCGATCCGAACGTCGTCATCCAGAGCCTCCTCACTTCAAAGCTGCTCAAATTCGACGACTACAAAGAGCACACGGAGAAGGTAATCAAAGAAAGCGACAGCGTTGGTGTGCAAACGATCGGAAAGCAGCTCACCAGAGGAGCCGCCCCGACACCGCCAAAACTCAGCCCGGAAGAGCTCTCCCTCTACAAAGAAGGCCAAACCATCTACGCGTCACTCTGTTTTGCCTGCCACGGCGGCGACGGAAAAGGGATGCCAATCCCGGGAGGTGACGACTTGCGCCTCGCCCCGTCCTTCGTCGATTCCAAAATCCTTCACGGGCATCGTGAGCTTGCCACCAAAGTCGTTCTTCACGGACTGACCGGTCCCGTCGACGGGAAAACCTACCCGGGCGAAATGATCTCCATGGCCTCCAACGGCGACAAGTGGGTCGCGGCCGTCCTCTCCTACGTCCGCAACAGTTTCGGCAATCAGCTCGGCTTTCTCTCCGAAGAGGAAGTAAAACGAATTCGCGAAGAGAATGCCGACCGGAAGACTCCCTGGACCGAAGGGGACCTCCACGCCAGCGTCCCTCAGGTTTTGCCGGACCGGAAGAACTGGAAACTCTCCGCGAGCCACAAAAACGGCGACGTCAAAAACGCGATCGACGGAGACCTCGGCACCCGCTACACCACCGGCCAGAGCATGCAGCCCGGAATGTGGTTTCAAATCGAACTCCCCGAACCTGTCGAAGTCGCCGGCCTCATTCTCGACGCCGCCGGTTCGCGAAACGACTACCCTCGCGGATGTGAGGTCGAACTGTCCACCGACGGTGAGAACTGGAAAAAAGCCGTAGCAAAACCCGAAGAGAAGGCGTCCAAAATCACCGTCGATATTCCCGAACAGAAAACGAAATTTATCCGCATCACCCAGACCGGAAAGCACAGACTCTACTGGTCAATCCATGACTTGCAGGTGCTGAAGGCGGCGGAGTGATTGCTCAATGGCAGAAGATTGCGCATTCCGGCCTCACAGAGGCCAGCTACAGTTTTGCACCGACGCAACTATGCTGTAGCCGGGGTCT
>JAKSBG010000085.1 GCA_022361255.1 Verrucomicrobiales bacterium | reverse complement strand
TGTTGATTTTTCAACGCTTCAACATGTAGGATAGGTCTCGCCGTTAAAAGCGAGATAGCCCACGAAATGAACCTCAGAGCACGCCACCTAATTTAACTGACAAGGCTGGAGCGACTCGGAAGTCCAGCCATATTGTCTCGGCTAAGAGAATATGTCAAAATTGCTCATTCTGTTTCTAACTTTTGGGGTTGGCTCTGCGTCAGCTCAGACGATCGATGATTTATTCCCTTACGTAGTGCCGGAAAGTTACTTTGAGATATTTCCGGCTGCGAAAAAGTTTTCGAAGGAGCTCGGGAACGAAATCTCTATTGCATTGATCTTTAATTTTGGAGAATCAGTTAAAAATGTTTCTAAGGCCGACCTGAATCGACTGAAAATCTCCGAAGACCAAGCGCACGCCACAGCAATCGAAAATCTAGCTAAACTAGCTGCTTCTCAGGCAGTCAAGATGCGCCAAATCCAAGGACCGGAAGGCAAGCCTTTTTTGTTGTTTGGAGGGCATTGGGCGGCCGCTACCTGCATCTTGTTGCCACATCTACATTCAAGTTTAAGTAAGAGGTTCGAGAGTGAAGAAGTTTGCGTCAGCATTCCCCACAGAGATGCTTTGTTGGCGTTCCCGAGAGGTAATTCCACCTATTTGGCGGAGATGAAGAAGATGATCAAAGACAAGGAACGTTGGGGCGAGAGACGATTAACAGACGAACTTTTTGTGTTAACTAAGGAGGGAATCAAAGAGCTGGAGTAACCCCACAGCCGAACAAGCCGAGTCACTCAAGCCCTGACCGCGCCGGGTCGAAATGACTTTTCTGATTCGCAAGATTGTTCCATACTCAACCCGCGCTCTCCGTCAGAGCTGAGTGCTCTTTAACGTTATCCCAAGAAATGATCCGATGAGCGTGTCGATTCAGCAGGCGAAAGCACTTCTAGATTGCGACGAGCTTTCCGCGGTCGAAGCACCAGTTGCAGATGCGACTGGCCTTCAGATCCTGCCAGCCGACTTTGCAACGCCGTATCAGAACGCACTAAATCGTGCCGAGATTTCTAGCGACCAAGCCCTCGAGATTCTTCGAGTCGACCGGGAGCAACTGATCAGATTCTGCGTCGGTATCCAAGAAGCCTCGAAAGATGATGATCTCGATGGGGACTTTCCACCCGGCTACGAAGTTGACGACGAAGAAGAATCAGATGAGGTCGAGGTTCACGGTATTGGCAACGGATTTGGCCTCACCCAGATGTGCTGGTGGAAGTTTGCCAAGGACGGCGACCGATCAGGACTTCAAGCTTTCCTGAAGTGGCAGCGGATTCCAGGTTTGCGCAAATTCACCTCAGACCTCCTCAGCCTGGCAGAAACCACCAAGGGATAACAAGCGGGTGCTACCAACAGGCTACCCGCCGCGAGTCGAAAGCGTTATGACAGTCACAACCTCAACCTTGAAATCGAAGGGGCGCTGCCGGTAGCCTGCGGCAGACCCTTGACGTTGTGCCAAGAAATGAAATACATCGATCTCCTTGGGCAGCAGTTAAAGAGCAACGATGTAATCGACGTCTTGGAGTGCGGCGACTTGGACGTGATTTACGCCTTCGATCGTTTATACGAAAATCAGCCGGACGAGTATTGGGTCGCCTCGAAGAAGGAAGGGGTGCAGCTTCATTTCAACGAGGATCAAAAGCTCGATTTGATGTTTTTCTACATCATGCCCGATGAGGGATTTTCGAAATGTGATCAAGAGACCTTAGGTGTTCCGATCTTCAGTTCCCGCGCCGATGCGCGAGAGCGAGCAGATTCCGAAGGCCGGGAGTTCTGGACAGGCGAGACGGATCTTTTCGGGGTTTACCGCGAGTGGATCAAAATTGACTTTGGAACTCACCATCATCATTCGGAGTTCCGGAAGGCCGGACTTCACAGAGTTTCCGCAAGTCTCCCGCCAACGGCACAACAAGCCAGCGATGGACAAGCCTGATACCGCTGTGAGTTGATTGACTAACTTGATTCGAATCCTTAACCTGTCATCGAAGCACCGCTCCCGTATCAGGCTGCCATGCTTCGGACGTTCTGCCAAAAAGATGGAACGCGGTAGCACACTTTGAGGAACTTGAACGATCGAAATGAAGCGACTACTGCTCGAAATCGATTTTCACATTGTCATCTTGGGATTGGTCGTGTCCGTGCTGTTTGTTGGAATCGTTTCGATGATCACATTTGTGCCAGGAACGTTCAGCATCTTACGGGTGATTCTGTATGCCTCGATTCCCGCGTTCGTGTTTCTTGGGCCGACGATCATAACCGGCACGATCGACCGCAGGAAGCATCGTGCAGATGCCGTCAGATATTTCGCTATGAACACACTTGTAGCATTGACCTACGGATTCGTGTCGGGAGTGTTGATCTACGGACTTCTTCCGCAGAAAGATGTGCTAGATTCAACGCGGGCAGAACAAGACGCGGCTGAGCAACCCGCTACCGCTGCCGAGTCGAAATGACCATCTTAATTCGAACCATTAACCCTGTTGCGACGCGGCGCTCCCGGTAGCGGGTGCCAGCGCTCGGACGTTAGGTGCTGAAAATGAATAACCCTCCAATCATTGAGGTATTCCACAACGGTCATTTTTGGGATCTCGCTCCTGGATTGACCGGTACCTCGTCGACTTTCGGTGGTCCAGTGATGCACACGATCACCTCCGAATTGGATCTCGATGGTGCCGTCATCCACAACATCGCGACATTGAAGCTCGTGAAGTTCGGGGTCACCAAACCAGATTTTGGATTCGATATCCCACTAATTTTCGGAGTCTGCCATGAGGGATGCGAGATTGGGTATCGGAAGACTGCCACCCACGCCGTCGAGATTACGAAGTTAGATCCAGAAGAAGCAGACGAGGGCTTTCCTTACTACGGATATCCACCAGTGATTCCCTTTTACCAACTTGGGGTGATCGAGTCTGGCGTCACGGACGGAGAGCGACTCAAGGATTCCCTCTACAACACTGGCTGGGAGGTTTCCGAGTCGAAACTCTACGTTATTATTCGCCAACATCCCAATGTTGGTCACTGCCTGTTCGAAGGTGATGAAGATACAGAGATTGCTTTCGAATATTGTCCTGACTCGGGAACCTTTCGAGGCGTCACCCAATGCACCTAACAAGCCGGCGATCTCAAGCCCAATTCCGCCGCGAGTTGATTGACTTCCTTGATTCGAATCCTTAACTTCCAATCGAGGCCGCGCCCCCGGATTGGGCTGAGATGCCTCGGACGTTCGCTTCAGAAAACTAGATGGCCTTCGAGCAGACATTCCATGCCTTGATCTCCGGGCGTGCTTTCGATCGTTATCAGGACGGACTGCGTGCGCGATTCAAGGCACACAAAATCGGATATTCGGTCACTTATGGCGAGCCGACCTCTAAGCCCGCTATGTGGCTTGATTTCGATACTCCCGAGGCCATTGGAAGAGCCACTGTTTGGGAAACCGGCGAGTGTGATCTAGAGGTTTTAGATCCAGTGACGGGCGAGGATTTATTCCGAGAGCACCACGAGTTTCAGCTGCCCGAGGAGTTCCACTCTTCATGGAAAAGCTTCGAGGTGATTCGTAGCCGCTCACGAGATCCTAACAAGCGAACAAGCCGGCGCACTCAACCCGATACTCGTTGGGAGTCGATTGACTTTCGTGATTCGATTCCTTACCCTCCACTCGTGGCCGCGCTCTCAGTATCGGGCGAGTGGCCTTTGACGTTCG
>JAKSBG010000258.1 GCA_022361255.1 Verrucomicrobiales bacterium | reverse complement strand
TAGTAGGATCCTGGCTTCTTTGTCTTGGGATCCCCCTTGATCTTGGGATCGAAGGTGTCGGTCTGGCCCATGCCGCCCCCGAGCCAGATGGAGATGACGTGTTCGGCCTTGCCGCTGATGAGCGCGGATTCCGCCTGCAGGGCTCCGGGCAGGAGAAGGCCTCCGGCGGCGGAAGCTCCCGCGCCGAGGAACTGGCGGCGATTCAGGTTCGGGGAATGTTTCATGGGTAAATTTTGCGGTGTCGGTCAGGGCATCCAGACAAATTCGCGATTGTTGATGAGGCTCCAGACGATGTCTTCGTAAATTTCCCGCCATTCGGTTTTCAGGCGGGGATCGGGAGCGGGTCCCTTCTGGACGCGCTTCTCGACTTCGAGCTGAATGGTGTTGGCTTCCGGGCTGACGTGATTCAACCAGGTGGCCAGTGGAAGCGGCCCGGGCTCGACGGGTTTCTTTTGCCGGGCTGCGGGGACGAGGCGGTTGTCGAAACCCGCTTGCAGCGCGGGAAGAAATGCCTCCTGTTCGGCGTGCTTGGGAAGGCGGCCGAGGAACCGTAGGAAGAGAGTTTCCAGTAACGTCTCGGGGGAGTCGCTGCTCACGGCGAGGTCCGCAAGTTCGCTTCCGTCCGAGGCACGTGAGAGGTTCTGGACGAGAAGACCGTTGGCGAGCACGCCGGGCTGAAGGACGTTGGGATCGACGGTCCGCTCGTGGATCGGCTTTTGCCGGGAACCGGTCCAGCCGAAGGCCTGCAGCACGTCGACGGAGGTTTGGGCGTGAGGCAGCGCGAGGCTGGGACGGTCGCGCTCGTTGTTGAGGCTCGCAAACATCCAGGCGCGCGTCGGTTTGCCGAGATCCTGACGACGGCCGAGCGGATGACGTCCGTCGTGAACGAATTTGATCGGCTCGGAGTCGATCGCTTTGCCGGTGGCGGCGTGGAGAGAGTCGACGATCTGTTCGGCGGTGAGGCGGCGTCGGCCCGGTGCCGCGAAGAAGCGTTCTTCGGCGTCGGCATTGACGAGATTTTCTACTCCCGGCTCCCGCTGATAGGCGTCGGAAGTGGTGATGAGACGAACGAGATGCTTGAGGTCGTAGCCGTTGGAAACGAACTCGCCTGCGAGCCAGTCGAGCAATTCGGGATGGCTGATGTCGCGGCCTTCCCAGTCGTGGGCGGGTTCGACGAAACCGGCGCCCATGAGTTGTTTCCAGGTGCGGTTGACGATGACGTGCGCGAAACGCCGGTTTTCCGGAGAAGTGATCAGCGCGGCGAAGCGTTCGCGCGAGTCCTTCGGGTTCTCCAGCAGCGGGTCGAGGTTCGCGCCGTCCTTCGCTCCGGTGACTTCGGCGAAGGGCCACTCCGGTGCCACCGGTTCATCCGGCTTGAGGGTGACCTGGATCAGTGATTCGCGGCCCTTCTTCTCGAAGAACCCCGCCGGCACCCGGCTCGTCGCGGGAACGGTCACGGTCTTGCGTGACAGCATTGCGGCGAGGGAATAAAGGTCGCGCTGGGTGGTGCTGTGGTAGGGCGAATCGTGACAGCGGGCGCACTGCAATTCGATGCCGAGAAAGCTCGAGGCGACGATGTGGCCCTTCGCGGCGAACGGCGAATCGTTCTCCGCGGCGATCGCGAATCCCGCGCTGCCCCCGTAGGCGGCGTCGCCGCGCATCAAGAGCAGTTCGGTCACCATCCGGTCAAAGGCCTTGTCGTCGCGAAAGGCATCGTAGAGGAACCAGCGAAACGGACCGGTGCTGTTGAGCGAGGGATTGATCAGGGTCGGATTCTCCCCGAGCAGGTCGAGCCAGGGGCTCATCTGGTGATCGGCCCAGCGCTCGTCGGCGAGAAGTTGATCGATCTGTTTTTCGCGCTTGTCAGGATCGGTGTCGGAGAGAAAAGCGCGCACTTCGTCCGCAGTGGGCGGCAGCCCGATGAGATCGAGATGGATGCGACGGAGAAAGGCCGCGTCGTCCGTTGCCGGCGTCTTCGTCACCTTCGCGGGATCGACCGGCGCTTCGGGCCAGGGAGCCCCGTCGCGGATCCATTGATCCAGGGCCGCGACTTGCTTGTCGGATAGCGAATCCCCGGTCGGCGGCATGATGAGGTCCTCGTCGTCGCTGCGGATGCGCAGGAGCAGTTCGCTGGCGTCGGGGTCTCCGGGAACGAGGGACGGGATCTCGGAGTCTCCACCTCGCAGGGCGGCTTCGAGCGAATCGAGCTTGAGTCCGCCCTTGTCCTTGTCACCGTGGCAGCGGAAACACTCCTCGCGGAGGACGGAGAGAACGTTCTTTTCAAAGTGGGCCGTCTCTTCCGAACCCGCGGAACTTTGGGCAACGGCGGCGTCGATCTTCGCATCGAGAAAAGCGTCGACGGGATGACCGGATCCAGGCGGATCGGGTGGAGAATTTTTCGAGACCCAGTTGGCGGCGATGGCGTGACGTTTTTTCCAGAATGGATCCCGCGACGCGGCTGCAGCCCGCCGGTCGCGGTCGTCGCGGGCGGCCATGGTTTCCTCCATCCGGGCGAGGATGGGTTCGACGGCGGCATCGGTCAGCGGCAGCCCGGGTTTGTCTCCCGTGCGGAGAATGGAAAAGGAATTTCCGTCTTCGGTTTCCATCGCGACACAGACTTCGCCGGTCTCGGTGCGCTGGCTCTTGCCTCCGGCGATCAGCTCGAGAACGACGCGGGACGGGCCGTTCTTTTTCGGAAGCGCAATCGTTTCGAAGACTTCCTGGTGCTTGTAGTCCTTTACCCGCAGACCGGGATGCGGCGGTTCGGCGAGAGGCGTCACGAGATCGTGCCCGTTCGGGCTCTGCGCGTCGGCGGGCTCGGTTTCGGCGACGAGTTTTCCGTCGATCCAGAGTCGGGCCAGGGCGCGGGTTCGGATGAGAAAGCGCTGCTCGCCTGCCGGCAGGTTCACGTCTCCGGCGATTCGCACGAGGACGGGAGGTTTCCAGGCAGAGCGAATGCCCCAGTCGTCGTAGCGCCGGGGAAGTCGGCCGAGGAGAAAGGCATCGTTCGTCCAGCGATCCGCTTCCTCCGGCATACCGGACAGATGGGGCCAGCGGCGAAAATCCGACAGCCCCTCGCTGAGTTGCACGAGGACTTCGCCTTCGGGAATCTCCCCGAGTTCGGGCATCTCTTTCGACTCGACGAAGACGCCCTGCGAGCCACCTTTACGCTGAAAACGTTTCGCGAGAACGGCGTCGTCGAGGGCGATGCGGTGAACGGCGACGTCGTCTAACATTCCCACTAAACTGTTCGTCGTGCTGCCGCCCATGGACGACCCGATCCAGACCTGGTCGTTGTCCATCACCGGCGCATCTTTGGTAGGACCGCCGAGATCCCAGGTGCCTTCGGTTGGTAGGCCATCGATCCAGCCACGAATGCTTTCGGGTTTTCCGAATTCGTAGGCCACCGCGACGTGATGCCAGCCGGTGGTGACATCGACCGCCGCTTCCGAGGTCCAGCGATGCCACTTGTCGTTGCCGCTCCCCTTCACGGCGGTGAACAGGAAACTGAGTCGGGCCAGGTTGCCGTTTTCCCCGACGAGACGCAGCGACCAATTCTGGTTTTCCCGCGAGAAATTCGGGGAGTGGGTGCGGCCTTTGCTGACGACATACATCGGTTGGCCCGCGCGGATGGCGTCAAGTTTGACCCAGGCTTCCATGGTGATGGCGTCGCCGTTGGTGAAGTCGAAGGCGCTGTTCTCGCCGGGGTCGTCGATCTGGATGCGGGCCCCTTTTCCCTTCAGTTCGATCGCGGTGTTGTCCGGTGAGAAATTTGGAAACTCGGGCGGGCGCGGTCCGGCCTGGTCGCGGATGACATCGCCGACCCGCTTCATGGGAACCGGCTCCTCGGTGCCGAAATCCCATCGGGTGACGCGGGGGAGGTCGTCGGCAAGCGCGACGCTACCTGCCGCAAGGAGCCCCGCGGCGAGCAGGTGCCATTCGATTTTGTTGAAAAATGTCTTCATACTCCGCTGACAATGCCCTGGTGAACGTGGCCCTCGTTCAGGTCGACTCGCTCGGGACGGCCTTTGTGGGGAAAGACGACCTTGGTGTGGTCCAGCCCCATCAGGGCCATGATAGTGGCGTGAAGGTCGTGCACGTGGAGCTTGTCCTCCGTCGCGTAGAGTCCGAGGTCGTCGGTGGCTCCGATGGTCTGCCCGCCCTTGACGCCGCCACCGGCCATCCACATCGTGAATCCGGTGGTGTTGTGGTCGCGACCGCTTCCTTTTTCGCTCATCGGGGTGCGACCAAATTCGCCACCCCAGACCACGAGCGTTTCGTCGAGCAGGCCGCGCTGTTTCAGATCGGTGATCAGTCCCACCACCGGTTGATCCATGCTTCGACAGAGCTTGGAATGATTCCCCTCGATGCCGCTGTGAGCGTCCCACTTGCTCCCGGCCCCGTGGTATAGCTGGATAAAGCGCACGCCCCGTTCCACCAGTCGACGGGCGAGCAGGCAGTTTTTGCCGTAGGCTTTGGTTTCGTCGTTATCCAATCCGTAGAGCGTTTTCGTGGCTTCGGATTCTTCTGCGAGATTGATCGCTTCGGGCGCGTGGGCCTGCATGCGGAACGCGAGCTCGTAGCTCTTGATGCGGGCCTCGAGATCGCTGTGGGAGGAACGAGTCGCGAGGTGGCTGCGGTTCATGTCGTCGAGGAACGCGAGCTTCTGTTTCTGCACTTCGGCGGAGACGTTTTTCGGATTGTTCAGGTTCGAAATCGGAGCGCCGTTAGTTTCGAGCAGCACGCCCTGGTGGGTGGAGGGAATGAATCCCGAACCCCAGGCGTTGACGCCGTTCACGACCATGGAATTGCTGTCCTTGATCACGACGAAATCGGGCAGGTTCCGGCTTTCCGAGCCGAGCCCGTAGGATACCCAGCTGCCGAGCGAGGGACGCCCCGCGAAGATGGCGCCGGTGTTCATCTGGCAGACTCCTCCTGCGTGATTGATCCCGTCGGTGACGCAGGAGCGGATCACGCAGAGCTCGTCGGCGATGCGTGAGTGATTCGGGAGCCAGTCCGAAATCCACAGGCCACTCTCGCCGTGCTGCGCCCACTTGCGCTGGTCGGCGAGGAGCGGGGAATTCACTTCGCCCGCGGCGGTGACCGGCGTCTCGAAACTGTCGGGAAGTTTCTGCCCGGCGAGTTCTCTCAGCAGCGGCTTGGGATCGAAGAGGTCGAGATGACTCGGACCACCCTCCATGAAGAGAAAGATCACGTTCTTCGCCTTGCCGGGACGGTGCGGCACTTTCGCCGACGCGGTGCCGGCGACGAGGTTTTCTCCGGTCAACGCGGACAGCGCGACGGACCCGAATCCGGCACCGGCGGTCGCGAGAAGTTTTCGGCGGGAAAGGTTTTGCTTCATATCAGTAGAGATAGAGAAACTCGTTGGAGTTGAAGAGCAGGTGGCAGAAGTCGGCGAAGGAATCGAGCAATGGATCGCTGCTTTCGCGGCCATACCAGCGGGCGTTGGGAGCGGGAGTGGCCGCAATCGGATTCCCGGAAAACTTCCAGTCGACGATGCGCTTCGGAGCGTCGGCCTGAGCCTGGAGGATGAGGCGGTTTTGGGGAAGTCCACCGGGCGAAATCGTCAGGCGGGTGACTTCGCCGTCCCAGAGGTGCCCCATGTTCCCGCGGCCGCCGACCAGCACCGGGAAGTCGGAGTCGTTCACTTTTCCGACCACCGAATGCGGCACCGTCACGGTCTGCATCGTGGCCTTCGGATCGGACAAGTCTTTCAGGAAAAAGGTGACTTCGCCCTGCTGGCTGCCCTTCGATTTCGGACGCGCGGTGACCGAGGCCGCGATGTAGACCGGCTTCTCCAGGGGAACACGCAGGTCGGCGGCGACGACCTCGTATTTCGGCTGCCCCCTGTGATCGACGCCGTTCATGACAAAAAGAATGTTTCGCGGCTGGTAGCGGGACTTGGTGCTGGTGACGCAGAGAAACCAGCCGTTGGTGCTGCGGTTGTTGTCCCAGCGGGAAACGAGCGTGTTGACGGTGCCGTCGCCGTAGATCGAATCGAGTTGGGTGATAGCTTCGACGGTGAAGGCATCGTCGTTTTTCGCGAAGGGAAGATCCGCTTCGAACTGCTCGAACCGGGAATCGCGTTGCAGCCGCAGCGCGTGCGTTCCGATGTCGACGCCCTGCACCGCCGCGAACGATTCGGAGTTGGGAGCAAACCCTGTTGGGTCATCGACCTGACCCTGTTGGGTGGTGCTGCGAACCCTGTTGAGCGAATCGATCAGCCCGAGAGCCTTGTCGATTTCCTGTTCGTTGGGTTCGCGCCCGAACGCACGCCGGTAGGCCGCCACGACGAGATCCTTTTGTTCCCCGTCTTTCCCGACGGGGAGAGATTTGGCAAAGGCCCGGGCCCGGTCGAGAGGCCATTCGTTGTTGATGAGCAGGAGCGACTGCGTCGGCGTGGTCGTCTCGGGGCGACTCGGGGTGGACTGGAAACCGGCGGGAGCGTCGAAGCTGCCCAGCAACGGATCGGGCTTGTTGCGCAGTTTCTTCACGTAGATGCTGCGGTCGGGAGAGGTTCCCGAAACCGAGTCCGGGGAATCAGATTTTGGGAAACGAATTTCTCCGGAGGCGACGAGCATGGCGTCGCGAACTTCCTCGGAGGTGAGTCGTCGTGGAGGAAAACGCCAGAGCAGTCGGTTCTCCGGATCCGTTTTCGCTTCGGTCGGACCCGGTTCCTTCCGGGCGGACATGCGGTAGGTGGAACTGGTCAGGATCAGTCGGTGGATGTCCTTCCTCTTCCATCCGTTCTCGAGAAATCGCGTCGTCAGCCAGTCGAGCAGTTCCGGATGACTCGGTGCACCGCCGAGATTGCCGAAGTCGTTCGGCGTCGCGACGAGGCCGGTGCCGAAGTGTCCCTGCCAGATCCGGTTGGTGATGACGCGGGTGGAAAGCGGGTTGTCCGACGAAGCGATCCAGTCGGCAAGGGCGAGTCGCCGTCCCGTGTTGTTCTCCGTCGGGTGAATGGACGGGGCGGGCTTGTCGAGCAAGGTCAGGAAGGCGGGCTCGACGGGGATTTCCTTGTCGCGCTTCTTGATCACCGGCGTGACCGGAGTGGCACTGACATCGGTGGCGACGAAGCCTTCGGGGAGAGGCGCCGGTTTGAGTTCGTCGAACTCTGCGAGCTGCTTCTTGAGGTTCTCCCACTGTTTCAGCTTTTCCGGGGTCTTTTCGAAGGCCTTCTTGTAG
>JAKSBG010000176.1 GCA_022361255.1 Verrucomicrobiales bacterium | reverse complement strand
TTGAACTGATCGTTCCTCGTATACTCAGCCACCATACTCAAAACGGGGATGGATTCGATGGTCGCATCCGCCACATGCATCGTACCTTCGTAGACGAAGGCACCGGGGCGGCCGGTAATTGTCACCGGTCCCGAAATCGTCCCGGACAATCGCTCCTCCCACTCCCCCTCCACCAGCTCGTCTACCTCAATGGAAGAAATCTCGAGTTCCAGATTGAAATTCCCGTCTCCGGAAAAATCGATCTCACCGCTGCCATCAATGTGACCGTTTTCGTAAATCCCCAATCCGCAGCGATCAATAAACAACTCGGACTCCCTCCAGCGCATCGCTAGATCCTTGAGTGAAATTTCCGGCTGGTCAGGAATTCGCAGATCCCCTCCCTGCCCCTGCATCTCCCAGATTTTGGTCTGAAAATCCGGCTGAACAATCGCCTTAACTCCCTGCATCAGAAAGGGCACCGACCCATCCGATCGCTTCACTTCGACCCTCGCAGAGGAAAGAATCACGTCACCGACCTCGGCCCGGTTCGGAAGATATTTGGAAAGCCATTCCGGAACCTCCGGACCGGAAACCGTTTTACTTTCCACCTCCCCGGCAGGACGCCTTTTTCTCACCGGGGAAAACTCCATCTGGAACCGGTTGACCGTGACTTCCGGAATCTTAAAAGCGCCTTTCTCCACTCCCCCCGTTCGAGCGCGAATGCCATCAAGCGATAGTCGGGAGAAAGCCGCGCCCTCGTACCCCTCTGCAAGAAAGGAATCAGTGTAGATTTCCGATCCCTGCCAATCGGTTTCCGACAGCTCCACATCGGACTGCATGGCAACCGAAGCTTTTTTCACAAGCCATTCGCGGAACTCGTCCCCTTTTAACCATCCGCGAACGGCGGACTTCGCGAAAAGGAGGACCGAAACGAATAGAACGAGCAACACAACACCCGTCACGAGAACAGCAACAAGAGGGTTCACTGCGCTCTTGGTCTTTTTCCGTGAAGCTCTCTTCCGTGGCATGACTTCTACCAAGCCAACATTTCGAGGTCGGGTAAAGCGGTATTTTCGGGAGAAAAACTCGAACAGTCCCTCCTCGCCCGCTCTCCGCAGTGCATCCGGCCAAAGCTCCGCAAACAGATCGCAATCAGGAGTTAGAGAAGGATCAGGATTGCGCTACGCTCGCAAAGCTTTTACAACTGTCCCGTGCTAGAACTCAATAACATCCACTTCACCGTCCGGAAAGGCCGCGATGACCTTCATCTGCTGGAGGAGATCGACATGCAGGTGCCAACAGGACATTTCATGGCAATCGTCGGTCCTTCCGGCTGTGGCAAGTCCACCCTTCTGAAACTGATCGCGGGAATTAACCAGGAGACCAATGGGACGATCCACTGGAACGGGCGAAATCTTTCGGAAGAAGGCGATCTGGAACATTCCGAAATCGGATACGTCCCTCAATTCAGCATCGCCTACGAGGAACTCACGGTGGAGGAGAATATTGAAAGCACCGTGAGACTGCGTGCAGCCACCGCTTCACGCGAAGAGTTTGAAAAACTTGTCGACGACGTTCTCGATGCGACAGGACTCGATCCGCTGCGCGATCGCCTCGTCAAAGTCTTGTCCGGCGGACAGCGTCGCAGGCTTTCTCTCGCACTCGAACTCGTCACCGACCCCGTTCTTCTCCTTTGCGACGAAGTCACGAGCGGGCTCGACCCCCAGAGTGAGGATGAAATCGTAAAGCTCATGCACGATCTGAGCCGCCACGAAAACCGCATCGTCGCAAACGTGACCCACAGTCTCGCAAACCTGGAGCTCTACGATTCCGTCCTCGTTCTCGATGCCGGACGCGTTGTTTATCACGGTCCCCCGCGCGCTATCGAACACTACTTCAGTGTCGACAGCGCCGAAGACATCTACGGCCAACTCGCTAAACGGAAACCGGAGGACTGGTCCAACAGCTGGGCCAAGCACCGCGATGCGTACTATGACGGCTACCCCTCCTCAAGCTCCAGCAGCCCCGAAACCTCGGTATCGGCCACCACACCCGGAGCTGCCGCGCAGTTTTTCGCCCTCTTTCGACGACGGTGGAAAATTTTCTTCCGCGACTGGGGAGGCATGCTCCTGCAACTGGCAATCCTCGTTGGATTTCCCATCCTCGTCGTCGTGTTCGAGCTCGACGGAATCGAGCAGACACAGCGCTTATCGGAAACCGTTCCGAACACCAAAGCGGCCTTCGAGCAGGAGCAGGAGGCGATGACCTTCAACCTGAACCTCGGCGGGCTCGTTTCCGGACTCGTCATGTTTCAAGTCATTCTGCTTACCCTGATGGGTTCCAATAACTCAGCCCGTGAAATCGCAGCGGAGCGACAGATCTTTGAAAAAGAAAAGCTCGGCGGAGTCCGGCCTTCCGTTTATCTCGCCAGCAAGCTCGCTTTTCTCTCCGTCCTTGTTTTTATCCAGTCGCTCTGGATGGCCATCTTTGTCGAAAGCATCTGCGAGTTTCCCGGCACGTCGTTCGTCGCACATTTCCTTCTCCTGCTACTCGTGAACGGAGCGATGACCGGCATCTGCCTCGGCATATCCTCCATGGCGAAAACCGCAGACCAGGCATCCCTGCTTTCGATTTACCTGGTGGGCTTTCAACTTCCCCTCTCCGGAGCCGTGCTCGCCCTCCCTTCATGGGCCGGATGGCTGACCCGCCCTTTCATATCCGCCTACTGGAGTTGGGCCGGAGTGATGGACAGCATGGAGCGGAACTACCACCGCTACATTGATGAAGTGACCGATACCTTTCTCGCCCCGATGTGGCTTTGCTTTCTCGTCCTTTTCGCCCACATCGCGATTGGACTGTTCATCGCCTACATCGGAGTCAAACGGCCCAAGTGGGAATAGCAGAATCCCGATGACCACCGAAGAAGAACTCACCGAATATCTCGGCAGCTACGTCACCGAAAACAAGCGGGAGAAAATTGCAGCCGTTCTCGCCGGCCGAACCAGGCATGTTACGATCATGCTGGAGAACATTTATCGCCCGCACAACGCCTCCGCGTGCCTCCGCACCTGTGACTGTCTCGGTGTCCAGGACGTCCATATCGTGGAGGGGGAAAACGAATACCGCTCCAACGACGACATCGCCCTCGGTGCCTCGAAGTGGCTTTCCCTCCATCGCTACCATCAAACCGCTTCAGCCCTCGAAACGATGAAGCGGCGCGGCTACCGGATCGTTGCAACGACCCCGAATAAAAACGGTTACGAGCCCTGCAATCTCCCCTTGGACAAACCTGTTGCAATACTCTTCGGAACCGAAGAACAAGGCCTGACAAAAGCCGCCCTTGAGGCAGCCGACGACACCATGAAGCTGCCCATGCACGGCTTCACCCAGAGCTACAATATCTCCGTAACCGTCGCGATCGTGTTGTCCCGACTGGTGGAACGGATTCGCGAATCGGAACTGGACTGGCACCTGTCGGACGAAGCCGTCAAAGAACTTACTCTCGATTTCTATCGCAGAATCGTGAAACGGCATGACCTGCTCGAAGAAAATTTCTGGGAAGAAAGAGAAACTTCAAATCCCTCCCCGTAGGAGACTGCCGGAGAATGGTCGGGGTGACAGGATTCGAACCTGCGACCTCGTCGTCCCGAACGACGCGCGCTACCAAGCTGCGCTACACCCCGATAGGATTCCCGCAAGATGCGGGCAGCTATTGTCGCGGAATTTTACCGCTGGTCAAATGGGGATTTCGATGTCGGGCTTCGCGGAAAGGCGATACCTCGAAGAGGGATCTCTCCCTGAAACCTGCCCACCTGAAAAAGTTCCTGCCCTGAACAGAGCCAATATTGGCAAGGCGAAAAAGTGGCACACCCGTAGGGATTCGAACCCCAAACCTCCTGATCCGTAGTCAAGCGCTCTATCCAGTTGAGCTACGGGTGCGTTACCACTTTCCGACCGCTTGGTCGAAGCGGACGGTAATGTGCGCACCTTCCGCAGTTTTACAAGGGAAAAATCATCTGCGTTTTTCCGTTCCCCTGAACTCTTGCCGTGCATTGGATTTCGGGTTTCGTTTTTCCAACGAATGAAGTTGTCCCCCCGCACCTCCCCCGCCCTCACTTTCGTCCACATTATCCTGGCGATTCTCTTCGCCGCATTCGCCTGGCTGCAGCGAAATGACATCGACGAAACGATCTACCACAACGCGTCGAGCCTGGATGCCGCACTGTGGTTTGCGTTTTACCTCCTGATCGCCGTCCTGATCCTTGTTGCCATTTTCCGTTCGATCCCACGCTGGCTGCTGATTGTTTCGATTCTCGCCTGCATTGTGGAGATGGTCACGACCGGCCCGGGACTCGTGGAAAATCTTTTCGGGGAAAAGGAATTTATCGCGTCTACGGAACAGTCATTTCAGAATACGACGCTGTAACATTAGAAGTTAAAAAAAAAAAAAAAATGGATGTAATTG
>JAKSBG010000223.1 GCA_022361255.1 Verrucomicrobiales bacterium | reverse complement strand
TTTGAGGACGACTTTTCCATCGCGATCCTCGCAGTTGCGATACCAGGTCGCGTTCTCGGAATTCACGAGAACGTCGAGCCGTCCGTCGCCATCCCAGTCGACGACGTCGAGCTTGTAACGACCGCTGCGGCCGGCGGACTTTTTGTTGAGCTGAATTGGCTGATTGTCCTCGTCGATGAAGATGCGGGTTTCCTCCGTGGCGCGGCTCTGGCAGGTGAGGTAGCCCTCCTGGTCGAGAATGACGAGGTCGAGTTTCCCATCGCCGTCGAAGTCAGTTGCCAGCGGGGTGGTGCGCCACTGGGTCTGAAGGTTCTCTCCTTTGGTCTGCCACCAGTACCATTTTGGCGGTGCTTCTTCAGTCCAGAAAGGGAGCGGCTCCTCGACCAGTCCGTTTTCCGTATTGCGAAGCAACTGGATGCGCGGCCAGATCGAGTTGTAGAGAATGTCGTCGCGTCCGTCTCCGTCCCAGTCGGCGACCGACAGCGTGGTGTAGCCCCACTTGGCTTCGGCAGGTCCCTGGATCGATCCATTCGGTCCGGCGAGAACGCGGAACTCTTTTCCGTCCGCCTCGATCAATTCGGGGGCGCTCCATTTGGTGCCTTTGCCGTCGAGGTTGGAGAAAATGGCAATGTTTCCGGCGGTGTTGCCGACCACGAGATCCTCGTCGCCGTCGCCGTCCCAGTCGTGTGCGTAGGGAGTCGCGAGCGCGCCAAATTTCAAGGTGTCGGCTTCCTGTTGGAAGTAGACCGGCTGCTTGAAAACGGGTGCTCCGCCTTCGACCTCGCCGGTGTGTTCGACCAGGGCAACACGTCCGTCTTCGTCTCCGACAATGAGATCCTGATCGCCGTCACCGTCCCAGTCGATCGCAGTAGGGACGATCATCTGGAGGTGCATTACGAGAGGCTTGCCGTCGTCTCCGTCGAGCTTGAATCCGGTGGCATATTCGGGCTTCTCGCGGGTGCCGATGTTTTCGAAGTAGGTAAAACCATCGAGGAATTCCCCGCAGAGCAGATCGAGATCACCGTCACCGTCGAAGTCGGCGAAGTTGGGGGAAGGCCAGCCGTAGACATCGACGGGGGAGCCACCGGCGAGGACCTTGGTCGGGTTGTCAGAGTATTTTCCGTCGACGTTTTCGATCAGGTAGACCCAACCGTGGAGCGGGCCATTGTGCCAGCGTCCCTCAGAGTCGTAGGCCTGATCCCAGACATAATCGCTCCAGTCGCCGATACCGACGACAAGATCCTGATCCCCGTCTCCCTCCCAGTCGACGTAGCGCCACATCCGGGCGCGGGTGTTACCGGGATGGAACCTCGCCTTGTCGTAGATCTTTTTCCCTCCTTTTCCGGCTCCGGTATTCCGGAAGTCAGGGAACTCGAAATTCTCTTTCAGCACACGGGGTTCTCCATCGACGAAGCTGACCTGGACATTGTGACCGGTGGGGCCGAGGTAGACGGCGGGTTTGAAAACGGGCATTTTCACCGACGGGTCCTGCGTCGGATTCTCGAAGTAGTAGAGCCCGTTGGTCGGTTTGTCAGGGCCGGAAACGACGAGATCCATGTCGCCGTCACCGTCGTAGTCCATCGGCAGGGGCCAGGCCCAGAGACCGACGCCGAGATCGACTTCGAGTCCGGGATTGTTGTATTCCAGAGGGAGGAGTTTCCAGTCGTCTTCCGCTGTGAGGAGAGACGCGGCGAGTAGCGTGATCGCAGTCAGTGCTTGTTTCATGGGATTTTACGAAGTGAAAAAAGGGAAAATCATTCTGCCCACCAGCGATCGGATGAATCGCCGTCGGCTTCGTCGAGAGTCAGTTCGAGAGAATTGCGAATGTGCCGCTGCATCGCCTCGCGGGCGGCGGGGCCGTCTCCTTTTCGAACCGCGGCATCGATGGCTCGGTGCTCCGTTAGCGTTGCGTCGAGAATCTCAAGGGAAAAACTGTGACGGTCCGCCTGGAAAATGCGGGTTAGAATATGGGAGTCACCGACGACTTTGAGCATGCGCCGGTTCCGGGACGCCTCGATAATCGTCATGTGAAAGGAAAGGTCGAGCGCGTGGAATTTTTTGGCGATCGCTTTTCCTGCTTTGCCTTTGCCGGACCGGCGAACCTCTTCGGTTAGGGCATGCGATTGATCGAGATTTTCCTGTAGCTCGGAAAGTTGGCGGTCACCGATCCGGTCCGCAGCACGGGAGGCAGCATAGGACTCAAGGGCTTCGCGAAGTTCATACAATTCAATCGCTTCGTCGCGGGTCAGTTCCCGGACGACCGCACCCAGTTGAGGAACCAGTTCGACGAAGCCTTCACTGGCAAGTTGTCCGACCGCCTCGCGAACCGGTGTCGCGCTGATACCGATTTCCTTCCCGATCGTGCCGTAGGAAAGCCGTGATCCGGGCGCGACGCTTCCGTCGAGGAGTTTTTTCCGGATGTGCCGGTAGGCGCGCTGTGAGTGGTTCGATGACATTGAGAATACACTGTCGTATACGACTCTATAGAGCTATGTGGGATGGTGCCTTTTGTAAATCAGTTGAAAGGGCGCAATCACGGAGGATCGTTCTATCGGAATGAAAAGAGCCCTCACGATTGCCCTGATTCTGTTTCCTCGTTTGCTTCTGAGTGAGGAGGAAGCGACTCCGCTCTATTTTCCGGGGGGAAGCTCAGACATTCCGGGATCGGCGAATGATCGCGCGGCGCAGGCGGTTCGAAAGTGGACAGATCCCGCAGTTTGGAAAGAAACGGATCCCACGAAGGCCCCGTTCTACTGGGATTTTTCCCGGGTCGGGCGCCCGGTTTTTTTGCGGGTCTTGAAAAGAAGCAATCGGGACGGGACTCTTGAGGTTTGGCTGGAGAATCCCGAATCGGGGAAGTTTGAGCTTTTCAAGGTATACCGGGTTGCCTATTTCAGCGGGAAGCTCGGACCGAAGATAAAGCAGGGGGACGGGCAGGCGCCGGAGGGATTTTACTACGTTTCGAGAGGCCGGATGAATCCGAACAGTAGATACCACCTTTCGATGGACATGGGGTATCCGAATGCCTTCGATGAGTTTCACGGGCGGACCGGAGACTACCTGATGATTCACGGAAACTCGGTATCGATCGGGTGTTTCGCGATGACCGATGCATCAATCGAGCAGATCTACACGCTGGTCGATGCGGCACTGAAGAAAGGCCAGAAATTTATTCGCGTGCACAGTTTCCCGTTTGAAATGACGGAGGAGAACCTGAGCCGCCACGCCGATAGCGAACACATCGAATTCTGGGAAAACCTCAAGCAGGGGTGGGACTGGTTCGAAAGGGAAAAGCGACCTCCCGATGTGACGGTGGAGAGAGGGCGGTATGTCTTTTCGGACGACTGACAGTCGCGAAGCAATTGGACGACAAAGCCACGAGAGAAGTGGCGCGGGCGGGGAAGGCGATCGACTAACTCGCCTTTTTGAGTGCCATCTCCGGTTTTTCGCGTCGGGCGTTCTTTTCCCAGCTGCGGATCATGACAATGTGGGTCTTGATCAAGCTCACTGCCTGCGCCCGGATTCCCGGGTCAGGATCGTGGCGCTTGCTCCACTGTTGTCTGATAATCTGTTTTGCCAATTCGGCCATCGGGTTGGTCAGTTGAGTGGTCGTTCAACAGGACTTACTCCTACTCTTGTTCTGAAGTGATCTTTCGTGACGTCTTTTCGAAAATCAGTTGGAAAACTTCAGTGTGGGAAAAGAGACGTGCGAGAATGCGGGGGTATGCAGAGAATTTTTCGGG
>JAKSBG010000112.1 GCA_022361255.1 Verrucomicrobiales bacterium | reverse complement strand
TCTCATGATGGAAGACATTGTTCGGGATATGCAGAAAAAGCATGTCGGTGAGGACGGCATCTCCGTGATCGAGGATGTGTTTTCCAGTATCGGCGGTCAGGGTGTTTCGTCTTCGCGTGGAAGAAACCGCGTTGGGCAGAGTCACCAGGGGGAAGTGGTGTTTATGATCACCCCGCCCGAGGAGAGGACCTACGAAATGGGGACCCGCGAGCTGGCCAACGAGTGGCGGCAGGAGATCCAGAATCGCGGTGGAATCGTCGGGGCGAAAGAGCTCTACTTCCGGGCCGAGATCGGGCGGGGACGCGATCCGATTGAGGTGCAGCTCCGCGGACAGAATGCGGACCACCTCACCGAAGTGGCGGGGATGGTGAAAGAAAAGCTGGCAAGCTACGAAGGTCTTTTCGATATTTCTGATTCACTCGATGAAAGCCGTGATGAAATTCAGCTGCGGATTCGTCCCGAAGCAGAGCAGTTTGGACTGACGATGTCTGACCTCGCCCGGCAGGTTCGGCAGGCATTCTTCGGTGAGGAAATTCAGAAGATTCAGCGCGGACGCGAGGAAGTCCGTGTCATGTTGAGTTTCCCTATCGAGGACCGCAAATCCATTGCCGCGCTCGAGTCGATGATGATTCGAACGGCGGATGGTCAGGCAGTTCCTTTTTCCTCCGTTGCGGAGGCGGTCATTGCGAAAAGTTTTCCCCGTATCGAACGAATTGACCGGAACCGTGCCGTCGAAATATCAACCGATGCGGACAAGGACGTCGTCGATCTGGATGCCGTTCGCACAGACATCGCGGAGTGGTTGCCGGGAGTGCTGAAAAACTATCCCGGGATGAGTTTCAGCTTTGAGGGCGAAGCGAGAGAGGAGCGTGAGAGTTCCGGTGGAATCTGGATCGGCGCCTTGCTCATTGTATTCGGGATCTACGCGATGCTGGCCATTCCGTTCCGCTCCTACGTCCAACCGCTCATGGTTATGGCGGTGATTCCATACGGGATCATCGGTGCGGTAGCCGGGCACATACTGGAAAGCGCTATCAAGTCGCAGGACGGATTGTTCAAGTCGATTACTTCGTTCTTCTTCAAAGGGGAATTCGACATGAGCGGAATGCCGCTCAGCTTTCTCAGTTACTTTGGCATGCTGGCGTTATCCGGCGTGGTGGTAAACGACAGTCTCGTTCTCGTCGACTACATCAATCGCCGCCGCAGGGCGGGAGATGATGTTTTTACGGCTGTCAGCACGGCCGGCGCCGCGCGTTTTCGAGCCATCATTCTGACCTCGGCGACGACTTTTGCCGGTCTGTTCCCGCTCATTCGAATGGAAGCGACACAGGCTCAGTTTCTTATCCCGATGGCTGTCAGTCTCGGATACGGGATTCTCTTTGCGACGATGATTACGCTTTTCCTCGTGCCGATCAATTACCTGATCCTTCACGACATCGGCTCGCTTTTCCGGAACGTGTATTCGTCGGATGAGCCTGACAAAGCGGCAGCTGACGCGGTTTGACTTTTCACTCCGCGTTCAGTGACACCCCAGGAATGCTGGAGCGCGAAAGGAGATCGGCAGCCCACTTTCTTGCGGAGCGAAATCCCTTCGTCACCGTCGTTTCCCGCAGTTCGAGTCCGAGATGTTCTGCCACTTCATCCGCGAAATGCCGGGTCCTCGGCAACAAGTGAATCACGGTAGTTTCCGATCCGGAATCATCCACGAGACGAATCGTGGGGAAGAGGATTCCTCTCGTCAAAACCAGCCTGGACTCCGACGGGAAGCGAAGCGTGCGGTCGACGCCGAAGAAACCCCAGCGGCTCTGAAAAGTGAGCGCCTCTTCGGTATTTGTGCTGACGCGACCGAAGCACCCTGCTTTGATCAAGCGCGACCCGCGCTTCATGAGGAAACCTCGGATTTTCTCCGGCTGGAAAGTCGACGTCCGGATCAGGGAGTGAACGAGATCGAAACCGACCACGGTTCCGTAGACCGAAAGGCGAAAGGCTTTCGGGGCGAGAAATGCGCAGATCACGATAAGAATTGAACAGAGGACTGCCGCCAGCACCGGGCTGATGAGATAGAGCAGGGCGACCAGTCCGAGAAGAGCCAGGCGCGAACCTCGCAGGAAAACTTCGAGGATCCGGAAAGGGGAAAGTGCGGCGAGAACGGTAATGGCATGGCTCACAATCCAGACCGTGAAAAATCCGATCAGAGCGATTGGTGTCCAGATCCACACCGGATCGATTACTGCCAGAACCGGTGCGGGCAGCATTGCCGTTCCTTCTATAGGTTTACCGGATTGCGGGGCGAAGGCGGAATATTGTTGCACGAGAAAGGGAACGAAAGCCGAACCTGCGATGATCGCGCTGAATTTGTCTTCAAACAGTTCGAGAAAATCGAGCGGCTTTTTCACGAAGGACGGAGCGACCGAGCCGATCGTGTCTTTGAAAAAGCAGAGCAGGAGGATGCTGATCCCGATGCCCCAGAATGCCGGGTGGCAGATCCAGGGCAATGTGTCGCGAAGCTCTTCCGGCGTCGTGAAATACTTCCACGTTCCGATGACAGAGACACCGAGGAGAGGGGAGACGGCAACTCCGGTGAGCTGGGAAACCCCCTCGGCCAACGCGACCCCGGGGAGTCTCCCGTCCGCCTCCGTCACCCCGAGACGCTCCACAATGTCTGCCTCCGCCGCGAAGTTGGAGGGCGAAACAGCAAGGAGAAGGAGAGCGGCGAGAAGAGCTTTCATGTGGAACAGTTTGCAGGAAGTCAGACGAAGTTGCAGCAGGAAAATGGAGGAGGTTTTGGCAATTTAACCCTGTCTGATCACTGAGCCAACCCTGTTGGATCCCGGATGCAACAGGGTTGA
>JAKSBG010000250.1 GCA_022361255.1 Verrucomicrobiales bacterium | reverse complement strand
GACGCATCGCGAAATTCAGCACCCCTCTCGGACTTGAATAGTCTGGAAAAAGCTTCGCGCACTTCCGGATATCGAGGGAGGGTAAAAGAACCCAGCCCCTCTACGCAGGCAGCCAGAAGAGTCGGACCGTCATCAATCGTTTCGAGCAAGGAAAGCAACACGAGCCACCAACTGGAATGCGCTCCATTCAATCGATCCGCTTTGGCTATTCGGTCAGTAAGCCACCGCACTCCCCCATCACCAAGATTTCGAACTAGCTGGTCGAGGATTGATTTTGCTTCGGTAGAATACACACCGTCATGGGTCGCTGCTAATGCAGCATCCCCAAGCACAGACAATCTCCGTTCTCCGTGATTAAACAAGACCTTCGCCGCTACCGCCGATACCCCAGATTCTCCCGAGATGACAAACCACCTCGCAAACCAAATCCACCTTTCCTCACTAATCCTTTCGCGGCACTCTTTGACGATCAGAGCCGCATCAATCGAGGTTGCGGCGCGCGAAACCGAACGCATCGCAAGTCGAACGAGGTCCGGTTGGGGATCCGCGGTTGGATTCATTTCGAGCCATAGTAGGGCCGCAGCGACACTTTCCCCGCACCGTCCTGAAATTACCCGTTGCACGATTTGACTTAGGTCAGGATCATCCCAAGCAACTCGGAACTCGCGATCAGCGAAGTCAGCAAATAAACGATCATCGAGGACAAAAGAAAGTTGGAGGAATCTTTCGTCAGGAGTGAAAGCATCGGGCGCAACCACAGAGAGAATTGGCAGAACTCCGAAAAAGAGGCCTTCTCCTGTCGCCTGGTAGGGTTCTACCATGCTTTCCAACTTCCTGGTCTGCTCAGCCGTCAGTTTCGGGCGCATCAAGGCCGCCCATTCGGCAAAAATATCGCGGACGATTGCCGCACCCATGTTTGGGACCGGATAGCGGGGGTTCAGATATTCCTCGAAAAACCAGTCGAAACCGGTATCACCAGCCAAAACCAGAGTCCTCGCAATATTCCGTGCAGAGGCCTTCCGTTCGTCGTTAAATATTCGCAACGGGCGATAGCCTAAATTATCAATCCGCCCAACTACTGCCTTTGCGATTTCTGGATCCGCGGACTCAACAGCAATATAGCAAGCCGCAGGGACATACTCTTGTTCATCAAGAAGGAACTTGAGTGTTTCTATCAATGAATTACGGAGTTTCGGCATCAATCCTCGCCGTCTAAGAATCGCTGTAGCGAAAGATACCACCCGCCACCGGTCGCGGTCCCGGGAAACCTTTTCGTCTAAATTGCTACGCCATTGGGAGACAAGTCTAACAGCAGCACAAATTTCGGCGAGTGGTTGCAGTGGAAATTCGACCGTATCAGAGACTGATAGAATCCCCAGCCACTCGCAGTAGGAGAGCATCTCCTCGGCCAACAAGCCGGAATTGGCCCCGGGAATTTCATGGCCTGCGTCCTTGAGCAGTGTCTTTGCTTCGTCGGGGTGTAGTTGGTCTCCCACAGCCACACGGTCACACAATATGGCGAGGTACTCGGCCTTATCTTCGGCAGTAGGGAAAACTTCGTTAAGGTGCGAAAAAGCTGAAGGCTTGTCGTCTCGTTCTTCCCAACCTCCCAGACGATCCATCAGCACATCGTAGAGTAGATTACCAAGTGTCAAACTCACGGAATCCGAGAGCGTAGCGAGGCGGGGGTAGACTAAACGAATAGCAAGTGGGGTATTTGCTATGTTATCTAACGCGATACTCTCTTTGAGTGAGCGGAGCAAATCGTCCGCTTTTTCTTCCGCTCTCTCCGGTGATACGGATTCGGCGATTAATTCCTGCTTTAAGAATTCTCTCTTTGCCGCGTCATCCAGCGGGACCGTATGCAATACGCTCCAGTCGGAAAAGGAAGTGCCCACCAGCTCGACTGGACGAGCAGTTGTCACGATCTGAATGGTTGGCCATTCTTCGACAGTGGCAGCCGCTTCGGAAAGTAATCGTGCCGCTACCGCTCGTGGCAACTCGTCCAGACCGTCGAAAACCAGTGAGACCTCCACTTGTTGGCGTAACAAATCTTGTAGATCAAACTTGTCCGCTTCAAGCCAAACCTCTGACTTAATGTAGTTCGTGATACTGCCGAGCAATTCTCGACGAGTAAAGTGCCCAGCGAGTTTTAGCATCTTTACGGGAATCAATATCGCTACACCCTCAGTTGAGCGATCTAGCGTGTCGGTCACTAGTTGGGCTGCGAGCGTGCTTTTGCCAGTTCCCAGATCACCGAGTAGCAGTGTTCGCCGTGAGTGCCGGGCCCCTTCATACAAGGAGATTATTCGATCAGCATCATTTTTTCGAACGAGATTCCCCGACATGTCGAACTCATTGTGTTGGTGACTAACCCGGAGGGACACGGGACGATCAACCAATTCGGGTAACTGACCGCTTTGTTTGAGCAAGCGGGATTTGGATTCTACGACTCTTCGCGCTTGGTTTCGGCTGCTGTCTCTGAGTCCGGTGGTGTTGAAGCGCGTGGATTCTGTAGTATTGGCGGGCGAATGGTTGCGCTGTAGAGCGACAGAGCGCGTTTGAGCTTCGGTGGATTTCCACTGTTTCCCTACAGATCGAGGATCGAATTCAAAAGCTCGGTCAGTGAAGGAATCGGTTCGAACCTGAACGAGGCGGAAGGAATTAAAATGAGAGGCTCCGGAGTAGGCTGAACCTCCCGTAAAATGGAGGGCTCTATCGCCGATCCGGTCGGCTCCTCTTACCTCCCCATGAGTGTGCCCCGAAAGTAGTAAATGGCACCGGTTTGCCAAATAATCCACCACGTTCGGTCGTGAATCATACGAATGAATTTCAGCTTCGTTTAGCCACTCCTGAGGGTGGTGAATTAGCGCAACGGTCATTCGCTCTTCTTCGGACGGGTGAAGAACAAGTTGATCGCTCGCTTCCATGAGCGTGATATGCGGGTAGCCAATCCATAATTCTCCTTTGTCGTCTCCTTTGCAAAACCAAGCTGAATTGAGCACCGCAAAATGAATGCCTTTCACGATTCTTGATCCAACGAGATGGGATTTTGACTCGCCAAAATCGAGCTCTGGAAGACCGATGCTATCGCAGAATGAAAGGAATGATGCGAAAGGTGTTTCTAAGTGTGAGGCTATCGGTGGACCCAAAACTTCATCCGCTTCGACTGCAGATTTTGGTCTTGCAAGTTTCTTAGCTGCTGGTCGCGCAACGTCGTGGTTTCCTGCGCAGAAAACTACTGAATCGTATTCCAGATCACACACACTGAGTAGCTGGTCGAGCCACTTTTTTGCGGTTTGATAGTCTGCGCCTATGCCATACCAACCAATATCTCCCGTAACGCAGATGATCGTTGGTCTCCACGATTCTTCCAACTTACTGACTTAACTTAGCAGACCATCAAGACAAACTTTTCGCCTTGCACGTTCGGCCTGATCTTCGCCTTCCCACCCGAAATGGAGATCTGTGATATGTAAGATGGTTTCCATGCTATGAATGCTCGCAAATGAGAGAAGAATAGTGTCACCCCGAAAGATGTCGAGATCCTGCCCCTTACCGATTAGAATCGGCGTCACGGAGCCGGGAACCCGAGATGGTGGAAAGTTTATCTGAAATTCGTTTGGGTAATTACAGGATTGCCAGGTTCTCAGTTGCCGGGGGCGAGATCAAAAACAGGTCCGGCGCCCCACTCTCCAACCCTACTCTCTTCAACTTTTGGACACAACTCCGAAGCCCTAATCCCTTCCCCCACTTCCCGAGCCGCATGCACCGTTTCCGAATACGGATTATCCGCAATATCAACAAGACCGATCTGAGCGACCCCTCCGTCTTTCCTCCCCGTAATCGGCTGGGGAGCGAACGAAAACCAATGCGCTCCCACGATGTATCGATTCCCGAGGGCATCGAAATAGGATTCCCGGAAGGCAATGGCCCGAGCCGCCTGATCACGCGCGCTCTCGAGGCCATACCAGAAGGAACCACGATCCATCGCACCGAAGGGGAACTCTCCGATGAGCATGGCCGGATCGACGTCCGTATCGGCGGGCAGCATTCCCTCCATGAGATGATCGGAAGACCCACCGGGTTGACAGTGGAAACCTCGAAGGTGAGGATGGCTTTTGCCTGGTCGACATCCCGGTCCCCGTAGCCCTTGATGCTACCACCGGGAGCGGCCCGCATGTCGTAACAATTTAGCCGATACTCAGGACGATTTCATGAAGATCCATAAAAAATCACTCGCCCGGTCTTGCAGGAAATGGTTGCCCGTTCTTTTGTTGATGATGGTCACGACGGTCCGGGGAGACGACAAACCGATCATCATTGCCCACCGCGGCGCCTCGAAAGCCGCACCCGAAAACACAGCAGCTTCGATTCAGAGGGCCGTGGAAATGGGGGCAAAAGTCATCGAGATCGATGTGCGGAAAACGAAAGATGGAGAGCTCGTTCTTTTCCACGACAAGGAACTGGACCGTCTCACCGGAAGAAAAGGCACGATCGAGGAACTGGACTTCGAAAGCGCCAGGCAACTCGATGTCGGATCCTGGTTCGGAGATTCCTTTTCTGAAGAGAAACCTATCACGCTCGCAGAAGCAATCGAACAGTGCCGGAAAGGCGGGGCCATCACTCTCGTCGAACACAAAACCGGAGATGCCGCCTCCTACGCCGAAGTAATCAAGGAACTGAAAGCGGAAAAAGATGTCATCGTCCAGAGCTTCAACTGGACCTTTCTTTCCGGATTTCGTAAGCGGCTTCCCGGCATTCCCATCGGGGCGCTTGGCAGCAAGAAACTCTCAGACCACCTCGAGGCGATCACAGAGCTCCAGCCGGAATGGGTTGGCTGGAAATTCAGTGATCTGACAGCGGAAAATCTCGAAACCCTCCACGGTCTCGATTTCCGCGTCGCTTTGTGGACGGTGAACGATCCCGGAGAAGCCAAAAAGTGGATCGAGCGCGGGATCGACGGAATCATCACCGACGTGCCGGACGTGATGCTGCGGTTGGCGGAGTAGCCGGCCTCGCAGAAATGAATGCGTTTGATTAACGCGAAGCAATCGCCTGCACGATCAGGAATCGAAACAATTCGATTCCACTAAACGCCTCACATTGGGGAGCATACCAAACAAAAACTAAATTATTGTTTTTATTGAAATTATGGTTTAACTTCGGGCAATGAGTCGAGTTCCCACTCTTGCCCAATGCTGGCAGCCTGGCGCCGGTGTCTCCGGCATGCTGTTTTCCGCCGCCCGCGCGCGGCCGGATGAGCCGTATCTCGCTGATCGTCATGGAAGTGAATTCACCTATGGGGAGGCGGCGGAAGCAGTTCGCGCGCTTGCCGGATTCCTTTCCGAAAAGGGCGTAAAACGCGGTGACCGGGTCGCCATTCACTTCCAGAACCGCTCAGAAATCGCGATTGCTCTTTTCGCGACTTCCCTTCTCGGTGCCGCCTACGTCGTGCTGAATGCCAAACTGAAACCGAAAGGCCTCCGGAAAATTCTCGATCAGGCGGAACCCGTAGCCGTTCTTGCCGATGAATCGACTCTCGCAAATCTCGAAGCGGTCGACGACATTTCGACCAAAGTGATTTTCGGGGATACTCCGGATGCATCGTGGACATCGTGGGAGGAAGCGCTCAAAAGCCCGCCATTCTCCAGAGACTGGCCCGGCTACGACGTCGACGCAGCCTGCCTCGTTTTCACAAGCGGTTCCACCGGCACACCGCGCGGAGTCACGCTGTCCCACGACAACATCTGTTTCGTCGTGGGAGCGATTCAGGACCGGCTCCAATACCGTGCGGAAGATACCGTGGGCGTGTTTCTTCCACTCGCTTTCGACTACGGGCTCTACCAGATTTTTCTCGCGGCAGCCGCCGGAGCGAAGCTCTACATCGGTGATCCGGACCAGGTTGGGCCGCGACTTCCGAAAGTGATGAGCGAAGCCGAAATCTCGGTTCTCCCCGGCGTACCATCCGTCTATGCGGCTCTCATTGCCCTGGGTCGTCGTCGTTCGCTCGACCTTCCGAAACTGCGGGCCATCACCAACACCGGCGAGCGGCTCCCTCTTTCCTACATCGAGGAAATGCAGAACATGTTCTCCGGACTCGAAGTGTTTGTGATGTATGGCCTGACAGAGTGCAAACGCGTCTCCATCATGACGCCGGAGGAATTGAAAACACACCCTGACTCCGTCGGTCGCGCCCTCGCCGGAACCGAGGTGTACGCTGTCAATGAGACAGGAGAACGCCTTGCCCCCGGCGAAGTCGGCGAGCTGGTCGTCCGTGGTCGTCACATCGCGCACGGCTACTGGCGCGCTCCCGAAGAAACCGAAAAACGTTTTCGAAAACGGGCCCCGGAAAACGCGGTCGAACTTTTCACCGGCGACTCCGGTTCTGTCGATGCCGACGGCTTTCTCTACTTCTCCGCCCGCAGCGATGATTTGCTCAAGCACCGGGGCAACCGGATGAGCCCCGTCGAAATCGAAAACGAAGCCTGCACCATCGACGGGGTCGTCGAGGCAAGCCTCTTGAAACGGGAAAAGGACGACACGCTTCACCTCTTTGTGACGACCTCATCTGAACTCGAAAGCGATCACATTCTGCGCAAACTCAGCGAGACCCTCGAACCGGCCAAAGTTCCGGAGTTCGTCATTCCTCTCACCGAAATGCCGAAATCGATGAACGGAAAAATCGACCGGAAAGAACTCGCCGCACGCCTCGAAGACTGAAAGAAATGGGGTATCGCATTCAGGAAGTAACCGGCGCAGCCGCAGAGAATCCCGACCTGGCGCGGTTTCTCGCGGACTTTGTGTGCAGCGGCGAACTGGAAAACCCGAAGCCCGGCGACGACGATTCTCTCGTCTGGCTGCAACGTTTCGCGTGGTGGTGGGACGAGAATCCCTACTGCGGTCCTGAATCCCCGCGTGGTTACCAACTTCTTGACGACGAGGGCGTCATTGTCGGGTTCAACGGAATGATCCCGTTTGAGTATATGGTCGACGGGAAAATCATACCTTCCCTTGTCACGACCACCTTCTTTGTCAGAGAGGAACATCGCAGTGCCGTCATGGGCCTCCTGACAAAACAACGCGCGCTCGCCCGCACCCACCACATGATCGACGGCTCGCCCTCCCCCGAGATGCGCCGTCTTCTCGGAAGGCTCGGCTACGAGAAATCCGGTGAGCGCTTCCAGTATTTCTTTCCCCTCGCTCCGCTCGGCGGCGGGCTCAGCCGCACCCTGTTGCGGAGCATCGGGCTCTGCTTTCAGCTTCCGGCGGCTCGGGACGATTCGCGCTGCTATCTTGCCACCACGCCCGACGAGATTGAATCCATTCCCGAAATGTCTGACGGAAAACTCCGGCGCCATCTCACCGTCGAATCCCTTCGCTGGTTGAGCAAAGTCGGAACCGAAGACCGAAGCTTTTTCGGGCTCTGCAACGAGCACGGCGAACTGATCTCCTACGCCATCGGCATTTACAAAAAGCGCTGCGGGGTGACTGCGTGCCTGCTCATGGACTACGTCGACCTCCGCCCCGACGATGACGGCCTCGGGCGACTCATTCGCCGCCTCACGGAAAAAGAAGGAAGGGCAGCGCTCCGACCCGACACCAAACTCATCAGTTGGTCCGTCCTCGGTGACAACCGGAAACCCTCCGCATCCGGCCTCCGCCGTGATTCACTTCTTTACTACCAACTTCCCAAAACCTCCCGCGAAGTCGAAAAACTCTGCGTCCCCTTTGAAGGAGATCTGCCCCTTTTGTAGATCCAACCCTCTTTGGTCGAACACAAAACCCTGTCAGGTCACTGACTCAACCCTGTTTACCCCCCGCCCATGAAATGCCTCTGGCTCACCCGAAAATACCCGCGACCGACGAACAGCGGGGAACTGATTTATTCCAACGGACTGATCCGTTCTTTCGCCGCGACCGGCGTTGAACTGACTGTGCTCGCTCATGACAACGATGAGCTTCCCGTCGGTGACGGAAGTGAGGCCAGCTCGCACGTTGATGAAGACAGCGTCGAATGGCGTCTCGGGGCCCCCGGGCTCGGCGGTCGTTTCGCCAGCCTTTTCACCAAATTCCCCAGCGACTCCTGGCGCCTCAAAAACGGCGGGCCGGAAAAAGCTCTCGAAGAGGCACTGAAAACGGAAAACTGGGATGCCATCATCATCGACCATGCCGCGATCGGCTGGGCACTCGATGCGATTCAGGCTCATCAGTCACGAGCGAACGGAGAAGATCCCGTTCTCGTCTACGTTTCCCACAATCACGAAGCGAAGATCCGGCGCGAGATCGCGAAGAACTCGAACGACCCGCTTCCGAAAAAACTCGCTCTCCAGTACGATGCGGAAAAATACGCCCGCCAGGAGGACCGCCTCTGCCGGGAAGTGGATCTCGTCACCGCCATCACCGAAGCGGAAGTCGAAGCGTATCGGCAGAACTTTCCCGACCAACGCTACATCTCACTCACGCCCGGCTACGACGGCCCCATCCACCGCGACCGGCCAATCACTGATGAAATCCCCCGGCGTGTGGTCATGTCAGGATCATTCGAGTGGATCGCGAAACGCCTCAACCTCGAACTCTTTCTGGAGAAAGCAGCGAAACCGTTTGCCGACGCAGGGATCGAGCTTCAGATCGTCGGCAAGACAGAGGAAACTTTCCGACAGGAAATGATCCAGCGTTTCCCTGACGTCGATTTCGTCGGGCGAGTGCCCGAGATGGAACCCTACCTGCTCAATTCCCGCATGGGATTGATCGTCGAAGAATTTGGCGGCGGGTTCAAACTCAAGACCCTCGAATACATTTTCCACGGTCTCCCCCTGGCCGGCCTCTTTCACGCCGTCGAAGGCCTCCCCCTCTCGAGCCCGGACGACATTCTTCTTACCGACGACACCAGCTCTCTCATCAAGGCGGTATCCGAAGTAATCGATGACTTTGATCGCCTCAACGAAATGAGACGCCACTCCATCGAAGTCTGCGAAGCATCCTTCCGCTGGGAAGACCGTGGGAGGAAATTGTTCGAGGAGATTCGGGAACTGCGCAGTGTGGTTTTGGCGGGGTGACCGCTGCAGTGAGGATCTGTTTATTCTTTACCAGATTTACGATAGTTCCGTATCCTCTAACGATGCGGTCCCTAAAACTTTATATAACGTTTTTTACAATCACGCTACTGCTTTGCACGACTTGCTTCAGCAAAAGCAGTTGGAAATACGGTAGAGAATATAAAACTCTCGTCAAAAAATGGTCCCGATGCCTTGATCGGTCGCTACCTGAAAAAAGGTATACCGAAGGTAACGCCAACGGCACGGGCGGGAAAACTGTTTGGAGGCGCTACAAGAAGCCCATAGAAGGCTGGGGGAACAAGTTCCCACTGATGGAGTCTGTCTATTACATGAAGGATAGCAGCGGAACCATCAAAACAGGAAAACTCATTCAACTGAATCCGGATGCCAAACAACTGGCAAGGTGGATTGTGACCTGCTCATTCGAAATAAACAACGGCAGATACGACGAAACGACCGCCTACAGACTCGCCCGTCATATCAAATCGGCCAGTTCGCTGGGGATCTTTCCGGTTGCCGGCATTCTATGGGAGGATCAGTATTTAGAAAATGGTAAATATGGAAGCGATGGCATCAACGAGGCTTACGCATTTCGCGACGGAATAACCGTTCAACTCAAAACGGGGAGCGGAAGGCCTAATATTCCCACTGCTACGGTACAGGTATTAGACAACACTCAGTTGGACTACGCTCTTTCGGCTACGGAATCGGATATTTCTGTTGTGAAGAAGTATGCGCGCATTCAGTCCACTTCGAGATCTGAATACTGTAACTTCACAAAGAAACCGACATCATCAGTTAGCGGAAATAAGTGGCGAAATGTAGTTCGGGAGGAATATCAGAAAGCGTGGGGGAAAGATAGAAACATTCTAATGCTCGCAACTGCATACCGGATGAAACACACTGGAGTATGGGACTCGAACGCCAAAAAATACGTTCCTCTGAAACCACCACCTCCACAGTGGAATCTATCGACCGGGAAAATTTAAATCTTGATTGAGCGCCCCATTGCAGGAACCGACCAAAATCACTGAAAGCGTCCCGGTCGTCACCCACCCTCATACTGCAACTGATACAGCTGCTGGTAATCTGCGCAGCGTTCCAGCAGGACCTCATGCGGAGCGACGTCGACGACGCGACCTTCGTTCATGACGATAATCTCGTCGGAGTCGAGAACGGTCGAAAGGCGGTGTGCGATAGCGATGACCGTTTTTCCCTTCGACAATTCCTGGAGAGCATCCTGAATCGCCCGCTCCGACTCGGAGTCGAGAGCTGAAGTCGCTTCATCGAGAAAAAGGATCGGCGCGTCGCGCAGTATCGCCCGCGCAATTGACAGACGTTGCTGCTGGCCTCCGGAGAGGTTACACCCCTTGTCGCCGAGCATCGTGTCGTATCCGTTCTCCGTCTCGAGAATGAACTCGTGAGCGTGGGCAAGTTTGGCAGCGTTTGTGATTTCTTCGTCCGTCGCGTCAAGCATGCCGTAGCGAATGTTGTTCCGGATCGTGTCGTGGAACAGGAAGGTGTCCTGACTGACCAGCCCGATCTGATCCCGCAAGGTCTGCTGCGTGTAGTCACGAATGTCTTTTCCGTCGAGAGAAATGGCACCTTTGTCAGGATCGTAGAAGCGAAGAATCAGTGAGAGAATCGTCGATTTCCCCGAGCCACTTTGCCCGACTAGAGCGTAGCGTTTTCCGGCTTCGAAATTCAGAGACACCCCGTTCAGAGCAGCCCGCTCCTCCGTGTAGGAAAAGACGACGTCTTGCATCTCGATCGCCCCCCGGCAGTTTTCCAATGCTACCGCATCGGGTTTATCACGGACGTCAGGCTCTGCATCGATGTAGGCAAAAACTTTCAGAGCCGCGACGTAGCACTTCTGCATTTGCACCTGAATACGGCTGAGTGCCTTGGCGTGAGGATAGATGCTGATGAGCCCGAGATTTACCGCAGTGAAGGAGGCAATATCCATCTTCGTCGCCCACGCATACACCATGCCGATACAAATCCCGACGGAACCGACGATCTCCACCATGGGACTGGAAACCTCCATCGCCTTGCGCCATCGCATGATAAATTTGATGATCCGGCGACTGCCCTCATTGAAGCGGTTTCGCTGGTATTCTTCCCGCCCGTGGGCTTTGACGAGCCGGACCCCTCCAAAGCTTTCGTGGAGCGTCACCATGAGTTGCTCGGATTCCTCCTCCTCTTTCCCCCCGGCCTTTCTCACCTTCCGACTGATCAGCGCGACCGGCAGGATGCAGAGAGGAAAAACGACGAGCGCGGCAAAAGTATAGAGCGGTTGCATCACTGCGATGATCACAATGATGGAAATGATTGCGGTAGGATGCTGAATCGCGGCACTGAGAAGCTGGCTTGCGGCATCGGCAGATGTCCGGGTCTGGTTGGCGACCGTCTGGATCAGCTCGCCCTGTTTGACGCGGTTGAAGAAAGACAGGGACTGCCCCATCAGGCTGGTGAAGGATTCATCCCGCAGGCGGTAGAGGACCCGGGTGTTGATCCAGAGCAGACAATAGGCGTGGAGATAATGAAACACGCCCCGCACCAGCAGCATGACCGGAATGGAAAGGCAGATAATGAGCACAAAAATCCACTCCTTGTCTTCGGGCAGAGTTGGCGGTTGAAACGTAAAATCGGCGAGCGGGGGGAAATCTTCGAAAGGTCGATATTCCTGCTGCACTTTTTGTCCGTCTTCCCCGGGGAGAACGACGGCAAAAACCGTTTTGATGACGAGCACGAATACCCCGTTCACGACACCGGCGAGAAGTCCGAAAAAGATTCCCCAACCGAAACGGCCTTTGTGATGGAGAAAGTAGCCGAGAAGACGCCGGAAGACAGCACTGCGGTCCTCGGCGAGATCGTCGGAAGAGGTGGTCGCGACGTCGATCGCGCTCACGGGTTCTGGTTTCCTGGCCATGAATGATTTTCCGCCGACAAGAGTGCCGGGCGGTCCGAAAAGGGGGAACTGGTAAGGGACTTTTCCGCAATTCGCAAGACCTCGTCGAAGCTTGCGGGAGCGGTCTCCGGACCTATGTTTCCGGACAATTTTCCCAAAAATGCCTGATTCCGAAGAAACTGACAGACACGAAGAAGACACCGGTTGGTTCTGTGTCCGGACGAAACCCAAGTGCGAGCACCTCGCGGCCCGGAACCTTCTGGGCTACGCAAATCTCGATGAAGTGTTCTGCCCGCGCATTCGCTACGAAAAGTCGACACAGCGGGGAAAAGTCTGGTTCGTGGAAGCGCTTTTCCCCGGTTACATTTTTGCCCGTTTTGATCTTGGAAAGGATCTCCGTGCCGTAAACGCCTCCTCAAACGTCACCGGAGTCCTTCGATTTTCTGATTTTTACCCGAAAATCAACCACGATTACATCGAGGAGCTGCGGGCTGAATTTCCTGAAGAGGAAAATGAAGTTCGAATCATCAAACCGGAAATCAAAGAAGGGGACGAAGTGGTCCTTACCGAAGGTGCCATGACGGGAATGACGACCACCGTAACGCGGTTGCTGTCGGGTCAGGACCGGGTTCGTGTTCTTCTGGAATGGCTTGGAGAAGAACGTGAAGCGGAAGTTTCTCTGGAATCGCTGAGTGTTCCCGGAGAAATACGGGGGAAAATCTGATGGACAGGCATTCACCCATTTCCCTCCCTCGCGAGCGCAAACCTGTTCGCCATCCCTTCTCCAGCAAGGGAAAACGGGACTCCGGAGCGTTTTTTCTCCAAATCGCAGGGAGATACAGCAATCTGCTGGAGGAAATGCCCGACAAAGAGCGTCAGGAAATTTACATGAACGAGATCCCGATGGGCTACAAAGTTCTCTTCGATATGGAGTTGATCGAGGTTTTTCCGGCAGGGAAGCAGCCTGCCAACCCCGGATACCGACCGCATGCCGAATTCTGGAGACCTCCGGCAGGCAGCTATGTCGTCCTCTACGAGAGTCCGGTGGACTTTTCCCCGACCGCTCCGGCCTCACTTCGAGGGAGCCACTACCGTGACAGGAAAAACGCCGCCCTCGAAGACGGAAAGAAACTGTCACAGTCATGGGGAATGAAAATCGTCGTCGCGAGGACAAACTGGCTGCTGGACTGGCATTGAAGGAACAACTGCGACCGGTTGCAATTTCCGACCTCACGACGTAGCCTTGCCCGCACTATGGGGGACTCGCTCATTTCGCCGCTGGAACTTCTCGACCGGTTTTCGCAACAGCGGATTCTCGTGGTCGGGGATGTCATGCTGGACTGGTTCATCTGGGGTGCCGTTTCCCGCATTTCCCCGGAGGCCCCCGTCCCCGTGGTCGAAGTCCAGCGGGAATCCCGCTATCCGGGCGGTGCCGCAAATGTCGCCAGAAACCTGACGCCTTTTGGAACGAAAGTGGATCTTTCCGGCCTCTACGGGAAGGACCCCAACGGAGCCCTTCTGCTCGAGACCCTCGCCGCAGCAAATATCGGCGTCGATTTCTGCCTCGAAGAGGCGGAAATGCAGACCATTACAAAGACGCGCGTCGTCGCCCGGCACCAACAGGTCGTCCGCATCGACCGGGAAAAGCGCCGTCCCATCCCGGAAGCTCAGGTTGCCGGACTGCTGGATCGAATCGCCCCCATTCTCAGTGAGGTCGACGGAATCATCATTGAAGATTACGGAAAAGGCCTCATCACCCCGGAACTGGTCGCCGGTCTATTGAAAGCCGCAAAGGATCATGAGGTAACGATCACGGTCGATCCGAAACCGGGAAACCCGATCGAATGGCGCGGCGTGACCACGGTGAAACCAAATCGCTCCGAGGCATTTGCGAGTGCGGGCATCGAGGACCTCCACCGCGATGAAGGTGTCGACCCGCTGTCCGACGAACCCCTTCTGCAAACCGGCAGACTGCTCCTCGACAAATGGGCCTGCCATCAGATTCTCCTGACCCTGGGCGAACAGGGCATGCTGGTCTTCACGGAAGGGCTTGATCCAGTCCACATTCCGGCCCGCGCCCGCGAAGTTTTCGACGTATCCGGAGCCGGTGATACCGCCATCGCCATCTACACGCTGGGGCTCTGCGCAGGGCTTGATTCAAAACTTGCCGCAGGAATCTCTAATTTGGCGAGCAGTATCGTCGTTGGGAAGTTGGGAACTACCCCGATTGAAAAGGAGGAACTCGCTGAAGCGATTCAGCGCGAATATCCCGACGGGCTTCCCACTGTCTAAAATCCCCCCCTGAACGTATCTCCATGTCCCATTCGAAACTGATCGAAGAAACCATCGCCGACCACACCGTAACGGTCGCAAAATTCCAGGAACAATGCTCCGGCGTGATTGCCTCCATGGGCGAAGCCTGCGTCGAAGCATTGCAAAACGGCAACAAGATCTGCTTCTTCGGAAACGGAGGAAGCGCCGCTGATTCCCAGCACCTTGCCACCGAAATCGTGGTCCGTTTCACCCGGAACCGGAAGGGGCTGCCTGCGCTCGCCTTTACCGTCGATACCTCGACCATGACGGCCTGCGCGAATGATTTTGGATACAATGCGATCTTCGCCCGCCAGGTGGAGGCGCTATGCGTACCCGGCGACATCGTCGTAGGCATTTCCACCTCGGGAACAAGCGGGAATGTCGTAGCCGGCCTTCGTTTCGCGAAGGAATACGGCATCACTACATTTGCATTTACCGGGGAGAATGGAGCCGACTGCGGAGAAATCGCCGATCAGCTTCTTGCCGTGCCATCGCCCGTCACGGCTCGCGTTCAGGAGTGCCACCTCATCGCCGGGCACCTGATCTGCGATATCATCGAGATCGCATTCGCGGATACCAAGTCTACGATTTCCTCGTGCTGAGGGCTTTTTCGACCGGAGCGAGAATACGTTCGAGCTCGGCCAGAGACTTCTCCGTTTTCTGGATCAACTCGAGCTGCGGCTCGTATTTTTCGCGGTGATCGCGACAGACATTTCGCAGCGGCTCGAAGAGTTGGATGAAATCCTTGTAGAACGCACCGGTCGCATCAGCAAAGGCGGCACGCTGGGTCTCGGCGACCGTCTCGCGGTGCTCTTCGATCACCCCGTTATAGAATGCCCGCGTCTTCTTCACGGACTGCGCTCCGACGACAGCTCCAAAAGCGAGAAATACGGCACCAAGTCCAAACGCTCCCGCGTTCCAGGGGTTGATCTGCAGAAGTGACAGAATAACCCCGCCGAGAATGGAAATGACGGCGGCAAAAAGAAAACCCCAGATCGCCTTGCTCCGACGCGCAAACAGACGCCCCAGCTCATCCTTGAGATTCAATTTCCGCAGTACACCTGCGGTGGCGTCCTCGACACTTTCCTGAATGCGTCCATGCGAAGCAGTCCAGTCCGGACTTCCTTCCTCTCCGACACTCAGCTCGAGATTGAAATGCTGCTCCATCTCCTCCGAAACACGTTCCCAGAGATGCTGCACATCCTCCTGCACCGCGTTCGCCCCCGCCCCCACGCTGCGGCGAACCGCTTTCATTGTCGTGGCGAAAATCAATCCCTCAATTTCCTCGGCACTGCTGCGCTTGGGAAGAAGAGCGGAAAGAATGCGAAACTCGGAATCGAGAAGCGGCTCCGCCTGAATACCCGCAGCCATAAAACTCTGGTCGAAAGCTTCAAAAAGCGGCTCGCATTTCTTCAAGGTCCGCTCCTGCTGAACGCGACAGGCTGGCTCGAGCTCACTGAGCAATTCCGTATCGGCCCGGATGATCTCCGAAGCGGTGCCCAACTTCTCTTTGATCTCACCGAGCACAAAACACGACGCCCGCCACGCTTTGATCAATTTGACGAGACGGGCCTCGGACGATTCGACGACACCGGAGATATAGCGTTCCAGTCCGAGAATCTGTGAATCTTCGCCCAGTTCATCATTACCCGTGTCAGACGTCTTCGCGAGGAAAGCACGTTTTGCCGAAACCGCAAAAGTAGGGAAATGCTGCCCGAAGCGGTGATGCGCCGTCTTCTGCAAGTGCTCCAAAATCGCTGCCACTTCCTCATCGGTCCGCAAATCACACTGCTGGAGAACAAAGATGATTTTCTTTTTCCACTGGTGATGAATCCTGTCGAGAAAATCCCAGGTCGTCGCCCCCCAGGGGTTGGTCACCGAGAAAACGAAGATCGCCAAATCCGCCATCGGCAGAAACTGTTCCGTGATCTTCTGATGCTCCGCCTCGATCGAGTTCGTTCCGGGGGTGTCAACAATGTTGAAGTCACGCAGAAATTCATTCGGACGAAAAACTTCGGTGATGTCCTCAGAAAATTCGAACTCGTGCGCTTCGTCGCCGTGCTTGAAGAAAGCGATCCGGTCAGTTGTTGGAATCACGTCGGACTTACAGAAATCCTGCCCGAAGAGTGCGTTGAGCAGAGTTGATTTCCCGGCATTCACCTCTCCGACGACGACGAAAAGGAAAGGATCCTCAAGGCTCGCCATCAAGTTTTTGAGCAGATCAAGACGCTTGGGATCAATCGCTGCTTCGCTGCCAAGCTCATCGAGAGCGTCGATAGCTTCGCTCAACTTCTCCCTGGTCTGGAAGTAGTTTTTCCCAAGCGATGTTGTCGGGTCGTCGGCCACGGTTGCGGAGGGGCAAAATGGGCGGATTTCCGGGAAATGCCGCAATCCTAAATAAGAAGCGAATTATTTCAGTTTGCCAAACGATTTGTTTACCTGAAATGAGCAGAAATACCTGTTTTTACAGGCTTTTCGAACTAATCCGGTCGCTTCATCTGAAAACGATCTTCCGTTCGACAATATCCTGAAGGAACTTCCATTCTCCCCACAGGAGAAAAATTCTGCGGAACAACCAGCAGGGTTTCCGGATCGAGAACTCCGTCACGCGTGATGATCCGGTCAATCAGCCCAATCACGAGCCGATTGCGACCAATCTCCATGGTCGACCATTCCCGACACTCCAGAGCGACAGGAGCTTCAGAGATTCGCGGGGGAGCCACTGTCGCGCTTGGCTCTGTATGCAGGCCAGCCAGTTCGATTTCGCTGACACCGGGCTCGACTTCGGACGAAGTGAGATTCATTGCCTCGGCGCAGGCTTCATCGACCAGATTCACAACAAACTCACCGGTGCGCCGGATGTTGCGGGCGGTGTCTTTCGGAATGCCGGGCTCCCTGTCACCGGGAGCAAACCCCAAAATCGGCGGGCGTGTCCCCAACACGTTGAAGAAGGAAAAGGGAGCTGCATTGACCCGACCGTCCTCATCCTGAGTCGTAACCCAGGCAATGGGTCGGGGCGTGACAAGCCCGGCGAGGAGCTTGTAGGCATGGCGCGCATCGTCGCCGGTGAGGTCGAATTCCATCCCCACAATTCACGGAGTTTACACTCCGCTTACTTGATGACGTTCTTCGCGAGAGGCGGAGTGATAATTGTCGCCTCCTTGCGGTAGGTGCGCTTGAATTTGTCACCCCAGGCGCCGTTGCAATAGACTTTGCGATAGGTGATCACGACGGCCTCGTAGGTCTCGAAGTTTCCGCAATCATCGCGATCAGTGATCGTGACATCTTCACGGCACCACTCGATGTGACCGAGCAACTCCGGCATCGGATTGCAGAGCTTTTTCTTGAACGCAAAATGCGGGAACACTTTGCAAAAGCTCATATCCTTGCGCTTGAAGCGGCACTTAAACTCCGGCTTGATGTTCTGATACTGCTCGTATTTCGGCGCGTCCTGCGAAAAAGACGGGAAAGTCGATGCAAAAAGAAGAGCCAGCGTGAGGTAGAAAAATTTCATCGAGTGGGATGAGTCTGCTTGAACTCTCATCATTGAGAGAAAACAGAGCGATTTCAAGGGCTTTTTCGGGGGAATGAATGGATCAGTTACGAGTTCTGAAATCGGGTCACGAATCCCTCGACCTCCTCCAGGGTGGCTAACTTCCCCCGCCCGCCCGGAGCAGTTACCTTGATCGCTGCCGCTGCACTGGCGATGCGGGCACAGTTCTTCCAATCATCCCCCCGGATCACCCCGGCGAGAAAGGCACCGTGAAAAACATCGCCGCAACCGGTGGTGTCGACGACTGGCTCGACGGGAAAAGATGGCTGATGAAAACTTTCACCGCACCGGGTTTGGAACCAGCTTCCGTTGACGCCGTCCGTAATTCCGGCGACCCGGGCACCCCGATTCAGTAAGGCATCGAGCTGCGCTTCCCGATTCAGTAAGGCATCGAGCTGCGCTTCCCGATTCACACTTCCACTCGCCCGCTCCGCAAAGTCCCGCGCGACGATCAGAATATCCGATTTCCGCAGCAGGGGTTCAAATTTCTCATCGTAGCGATGCGCTCCGCCGTCGAAGGAAACCAGCCCACCCGATTCGGTAACGATTTCGGCCGCGACGGAACAAGCGGGCCAGTGACGCCCGTTGAGGTGGAGAATGCGACAGCGCTGCAATGCCACCTCAGGAAGTTCGCTCTCCTCCAACTCATCGAAATCCCCCCGGTAGAAAACGACGTGCCGTTCCCCGTCGCGTTTTCTCACGAGAACCGTGCCGAATGTGCTGGAACGATCGGTTTGCAGCTGCAGAAATGGCGTGTCGACGCCGAAACGCTCGTATTCCTTCCGGATCAGGTTTCCCCGCCAATCGTCACCAACACGGTCAATGATCCCACAACTGGCGCCCTGACAGGCCGCTGCACAGAGAGCCGTCGGCACCGGTCCGCCCCCCATCGTGACCGAATCCAGAACTTCGGTTACGCCGGACCCGGACGGAAACTCTTCGACCACCTGGATCGTGTCGATCATGGACATTCCAATTCCGAGAATGTCCATGTCGGGGAGCATCCGCAGCGATGCTGCGGATCAGTTGTTGTATTCCTTGAGCCAGGAAATCACGGCGGAAGTCATTTTCTCCAGCCCGTCGTCGCTGTAGACGTGATCAACCCCCTCGAGAATAACGAGATCTTTGGGTTCGTAGGCAGCACGGTAGATCTCACGCCCCTCATCAACGGGAACGACATCGTCCGCATCGCCGTGAACGATGAGCCACGGAACCTCGATTTTTTCCGTCTTCGCGAGAATGTTGTCGATCTTGTTCATGTCATCGACAAACTCCTGCGAAGGCGGGCACTCCTCCTCTTCCCACTTGCAACCTGTTCCGGGCGTCTGGTCGCCAAATTCCGTTTCGCAGAATTTTTTGGTGTAAACCATTCCGGAGAGAGAAATCAGGAGCCCGATCCGCTCGTCCTTCACTGCGGAAAGCACGCCGACGGCGCCGCCCATGCTGTGCCCGGCGTAGCAGATTCGGTGAAACCCTTCGTCTTCAGCCGCATTGATGATCGCTTTGAGGTCCTTTACCTCTTTCGAAATCGTGCAGTCTTCGAATTTCCCTTCCGATTCACCGTTCCCGGAGAACGAGAAGCGAAGCGCGTTCATTCCCGCTTCTTCAATCGCATTGGCGAGTCCAAGCGCCCAGGGGCGATCCTTGTTACCGGTAACTCCGTGCCCGATTACGACGAGCAGGGAAGTATCCGAGGGATCTCCGTGAAACTCATAGTCGAGTTTTTCTTTGGAAGAATTGAGAATTTCGAGGTCCATATACTGAATAAATTACTGTGCGGGAGAGATCGGAATTGTCGACGGGAAAAAGCAATTCAGGGCAAATTTTCTACGTGATCAGAACTGCGTGTCGTAGACCCGGACCTGCTCGAACCACTTGCTGAAGCTGTCAACGAACACGCCATGATCAGCATGAACCTGATATTCATTGTGTTTTTCGACAGAGTCGAACTCGAGAACCAATGCGTAGTCGAAGGAATTCTGCGTGACAGGACGCTCCGGCGTATCCGCAGCCTTGCCAAATGAACCGTTGGAAACGCAATCGATTTCAAAGAGCGCGCGAAGCCCGTCTTCGAAGGATGCCTTTTGCTCGTCCGTCAAAGATGAGTCGAGCCAGAAATAAACACTGTGTCGTACCATGCGGAATCGTACATCAGTGATTCATGGAATCAAATGCCGACTCGCGATGTGGCGAAATTTCCTCTCTTCACAGTCCCGCAGCGGGATCAAACAGCCCTCAAATTCCTGCATTCTCCAGCACTTGCCGAATGTGAGGGGTGTACAGCTCCGGCTCCAGAAGAAAGGAATCATGGCCTTTTTCGGAGTGAACCGTCAGGAAAAGATGCGGTACTTCCGCCTCCTTGAGCTGTTCGACTAGAGCGGCCTGCTCTTCCGGATAGAAGCAGTAGTCCTCATCGATGCTGAAAACGAGATACTCGTGCCCCGCCTCGCGGGACCGTGAGAAAAGATCGATTGGGTCGGAAGCGCCCCCTTCCTCAACCGGATTGTGACGACTCCACATTTCGCAGATGCGGAGGTAGGTATTCGCGTCGAAACGATCCGTGAATTTCTTCCCCTGGTGCAGCATGTAGCTCTCGACATGGTCGTGCGCCTGATACCAGGAGAACCTCCCCACCGGCTGTTTCACCTCTTTGTTCGCACGGCGCTCAATGGCATCGAGGTGGACGAAAGTCTTGTGACTGATCATCCGCGCGAGTCCCAGTCCGGTTTCCGGAGCACCCGTTTCGTAGTATTCCCCGGCGCGGAACATCGGATCGTTCTCGATCGCGAGAATCTGCTCCAGCAGGATGATGCGGTTCAGAACAGTTGTTCGTGTGCCCGTGGCGATCGGAATCACAGCGCGGGTTCGTTCCGGATAATTCGTCGCCAGACTCACGCAACTGAGGCCTCCCGTCGACGGACCGACCACGGCCAGCAATTGATCTATCTCGAAATGATCCAGCAGCCGGATCTGGCTCTCGACCAGATCCCGAACCGTGATGCGCGGAAATTTTGAGCCGTAGCGCTCCCCCGTGTCCGGGTTGATGGAACTGGGACCGGTCGACCCGTAACACCCGCCAACATAGTTCGCGCAAATGATGAAATATTTCTCCGTATCCAACGCTTTGCCCGGCCCGATGAAGAGGTCCCACCATCCCTCCTCACACTCAGGCGTCCAGAAAGGGGTTTTCTCCACTTTCGGATTGAAGCCGGCAGCATGCTGACTTCCTGAGAAAGCGTGAAAGAGGAGGATTGCATTGGAACGGTCGCCGTTGAGCTCACCGTACGTTTCGAAAGCAATTTCGACGTGATCCAACGATTCCCCGCTCCGGAACAAAAACGGATTTTCCGGCGTAGCAATGGTCGCAAACTGCGTCTGTACGTCTCCCACGGTATTCATGAAAAAGGCGCACAGGCTAACGCCGAATTGCACCCCGCGCCAGTGAATAGGATGTCATACACCCGTCAATCACGTTCATTTCCGGATCCATTTGGCCACGAAAATATCATTCGCCTTCTGCGAGAGAAAAGCTTTCCCACCCAGTTTTGTCTCGTTTCGAAATGCTCCGGAATGAACAATCCCGCCATCCGCTGTTTCAGTCACCGCGTAGCTGAGATCATTGTCCACTGAACCCTGTTGGATGAATGACTCAACAGGGTCGGGTCCCTCACCTGACAGGGTTAAGAGGTAGGAATCCCGCTCTCCACGGGAAGTGTATTCCTTTTCCGCGAGTTTCGCAGTCCCGGTAATTTCTCCAGTGACAACGAAGCCGCCTTCGGATCGAGCAGTGGCTCCCAGGCCATAATCAGTCCCCTCTCCCCCACCGCTGACTGCGTTGACTGGATCGCCTTCGGTATTCCAAATCGAGGTGAAGAAATCGTGACCGCCGCGTGACGAAAATTCTTTCTCTCCCGCTCGCAACGTCCCTTTGAACATTCCCGCCAGACAGACGTGCCCGTTCACATCATCAACTGCGACTGCCGTTGCCACGCCGTCGCTCTCGCCTCCACCGGTTCTCACCCATTGGAATTCGCCATCCGGTGAATATTTAGCGAGAAAAACATCCTGAACTTTGCCGGTCGTAGCCGTTTCCTCCGACCACATTGCTTCTCCCCTGACAAATCCACAAAGGTAGACCGTTCCGTCTTTTTGAGAAACGGTGACATTATGCCCGCTGATGGATGGAGCTTTCACGACACGACTCCAGATCAGGTTTCCTTCGGGAGAAACTTTCGCGACAACCGCGGAGCGCAACTTGGTATCCCCGAGCATCTCACCAAGAAAACCTCCGGGTCTGGAAACGGTCCCGGATACAATCGCATTTCCATCGCTGTCTGTGGAAACGCCGTGTCCGAAGTCGTAGCCCTCGCCACCAAAACGAAAGGCCCAGAGAGTTTTTCCCTCCGCATCAAAACGGGCGAGATAACCATCGTAGTCACCTTGCGAGGTCATCGTGACTCCGTCGAAGGAGAGAGATTCACTGTCAAAATGTCCCGTCACATAGCAGCCGCCTTTTCCGTCGGTTGATACCGCATAGCCGCGATCAATTCCCGCTCCGCCGGCACTTTTGACCCAGAGGATGTTTCCATTGGAGTCAATTTTTGAGAGCACAAAATCCAGTTTCCCCTCGCCGGGGAAGACATGCTCCCCGAAATCGGCATTATCGGAAATCTCTCCGGTGATGAAAACACCTCCCGTGTCATCACCCGCGGAACAGATACCGCGAATTTTGTCGTTGCCCTCACCGCCAGCCCGAATGGCCCAGGCCAGTTCGTCAGCCGACAGGAGATTGCCAATGCCCGCTATTGCTGCGAAAAACCCTGCCGCAAAAACAATCAATAAACGGGGGCTATTGAGATTCTTCATCAGATTCATCGTGTTGCTCTTTTATGGATCGAAGAAGTTCTTTCACATCGCGAAATCCACCAACGGCAACAGCCACCGATACCAACGCAAATACGGCTGCAGTCGAGATCAAAACGATTTTCCAAAATAGTGTCCAGCCTTCCATCAGTTCGCCTCCGGAGTTGAGTTCGCGTTTGTCTTCCGGTCCGGGAAAAGAAGCGAAAGAACGATCATGAGAATGACGGCCAGGGTGATCGTGGCGAGGCCGATATGCGCTTCGTTGATCGCAAAGCCTACATTTGCCTCTGTCAGTCCAACTTTTTCCCGAACGGCAGATAATCCGAAGAGGGCGCAACATCCTCCTAACAAAGCCCCAATCGCGCCCACCGAACTTGCTCGCTTCCAGTAGAGCCCAAAGAGAAGCACAGCGAATGCCCCCGTAAAATAAATCGCTGCGCTCACCGCGAGGTAGTCAAGCATGTCTTCCTTCAGCGGATAAAAAATACTCCAGACGAGCAGAAAAACTCCGGTGAGAAAAATAAAAATCCGCGAGAGCAGAAGTCGCGTTTTCATTTTCAACCGATCCCCTGTCAGCGGACTGATGACGTCTTCGACGATGATCGCCGCCCAGCACAGCAGGTAGCTATCGTGCGTCGACATGAAGGCCGCTAACATCCCCGCTGCGACGAGCCCGATCACCCCGACTGGCAGAATCTGCGCAAGAAAAGTCGGCATCGCGCGCAAGGTTTCGTCCGAGTTGGAAACCGTCCCGCCTTCTGCTGCGAAGAATGGGCTCTCAATCCCGCCCGGTTGGGCACCGCCTTGCTGCCAAAACCACGCCAGCGCGCAGATCCCGAGAAACTGCGGGAGAATGAAGCGCGTCATGAATCCAACGGCCGACCATTTGTAGAGCTGACGCACTGTTTTCTCATCCTTCGCCGCGCAGACCCGCATCACGGCGGTGGGCCAAACAGCACAGGAGACAATTCCGAAAGTGAAGAACATCCAAATGATGTAGGGCGTGCCAAATCCACCTCCATCGAAGGGATCGAAACCGGCATTTCCGTGAACCGTCTGAACTGTTTCGACAAGAGGGGTCCAGCCTACTTTTGTCACCGCGATGAGGCAGACGAAAATCATTCCGAAGGAGAGGACAACGAACTGGATGTAGTCGGTTATCACCACGGAAACCATGCCGCCGAGAATCGTGTAAAGCAGGACAAGAGCGATCAGGATTACCATTACGACATTCACGGCACCGGGATCGTTCATGCCCGTCAGTGAAGTGATGAATATGCCAGCGGCTTTGAGAAAAACGCCCATATTGAGAATCCCGGAAATGGTAAGAATCACCGCGCCAATCACCCGGACAGGTTTGCCGAAACGCTTCCCGTAGTATTCCGGAATCGTCATCACTCCACTTTTGCGAAGCGGCACGACAATGAGGCCGGAAATACCAATGATGAAACAGGAAACGCCCGCAACGATCCCAATGTGAAAGGCAGAGAACCCGGCGTTAAAACCCTTCTGCGAGGTATACATCACCGTGACGAGTCCGATTTCTGATCCTAACATTGTCGCCACACCGAGCCAGGATTTCAACGAGCGCCCCGCGACGACGTAGTCGGACATGTTGCGAATGTAACGATTCGCGTACAGCCCTACCGCCACCGTCGCCGCGATGTAGATGCCGACAATCCACCAGTCGAGGGTGGAGAAATTTGAAGTCGCAGATTCCATCGTTGTCAGTCTGACGTTTTTGCGACCAGTCCTTCAAGTCCGCAATTCTTCGCGGGTGACGCTTGCGGAAGTGCATTCAGATTTTAGGAACCTTGTTGGTCTGCTCCATCACCTCACGATGAACTCTCACCAGATCCTCGAAATTCGTAAAAATCTCCTGCAACCGATAATTCCGCATTTTTCTAGTCGGAGTCTCGACGGGAACCGGTGGGAGGCCGAGTTTGTGAAAAATCTGTGCGCAGGTTCGTTCCGGGTTTTTGCAAAGATCCTCGTATGCAATTTCGATGGATGGAAGAGATTGCAGCTTTGCCTTCAAATTCTGCCGACGGGTTTCCTGCCGTTCCAGCCATTGTGCAAACTCTTCGGGATTGGGAGAAAACGGACCGACCTTTCTTGCCGGATCCGTCGTTTTCCCTGCTTTTCCAGAGTAGTCGCTCCACCTCCCGGATTCCAGGGCGCTGAGCCACGAGGCATATTGGGCGAGTCGATTGCGGCGATACAACCAGATGACGAGAGGTGCAGGTTTCCAATTGAGCAATTCCTCGTGATCCCAGCAGAATCTGCGCCCAAGAGGTCCGCCGGAATCATGGACCGGAAAACCGAAGTGGCGTCCGTCGACTTCCCTGGAGTTCATCAAATCCTTCAACACTTCCCGTGCCGGTTTTTGAGGAGTAAAATCGGCGACACTCTTGATGGGCACCCGGGGATGAAACAATTCGCCTTCGCAACAGACGTCTGGTTGGGAATGAAGAAGGTTGCGCAACAAGTGGGTTCCGCTTCGCGGCTGGGATAAAATGGCGAACAGGCGTTGGTCGGTGCTGTTTTGGGAACGGGAAACTCTGGGATTCGAGACGGCACGAGTCGGCTTGCGAAGAACAAACTGCCGATGCTGCAGAGCGATCACTTCGTATTGTCGGCCTTCCCTGCTGCGAAGAAATGCCATTACGGCCTGGAAAACTCCCGGCCATCGGTCGTCGGGTGGGAGGTGACAGTCATCGCCGGCAAGAATGCCGCCGGGACGCAGGCGGGAATGCGCTCCTTTGAGATAAGCGAGCACGTATTCGAAAGAATGGTTTCCGTCCACATAGACCCAATCTAGCGCTTCAATTTCGGTCCAGATTTCACCGCTGGTTTTTCGTACGATTACGACTTCGCTGTGATGGCGGAAGCGGTATTGGACCCGCTGGTAACGTTGCTCCATTGCCTCCGCACCAGCGATGCCGTAACGACGTTCCGGATATCGCGAGTCGTGCTGCCAGGGATCAACGAGGTAGAGACGTTTCGGTTGAAAGTGGTCGAGGAGTTGCTGCGAAAAATCTCCTTCCCACACGCCGATTTCCATGCCGACTGAGCCGTGTGAAAGTTTTGGGAGGAGCTGCTGGCGGGGTTTAGGCAATTTCTGTAAGATTTTGGAGTTCTATTCTCTCACTATTTGTTTCGTTCCAATAGTCACACCAAGACGGCAATACTAAAAGAGTATCTCGTTTGGAAATTCCTCCTTCATTCTAATTCGAAGTTTCTGCCTCTCACCCAATGCTTCCATCATGGATTGGCGTGTATCAAACTGATAAATCTTTCTTGCTACTTTTGCGTGTGTAGATGGGAAATATTGAAGAACGATGGGAATAGATTTAGTATTGATATCTGGTTTTTCTTCGAAATAGCATTCAAATTCCACAACCTTGTCAGAAAAAAGATGTTCAGATATTCCATAATCAAATATGTGTGGGCCAGTGACAAGCAATTCATCAACTACCACGACCACTTTAAATAGGTGCTTCTCAAAAATTTCATCGTCTAAACTAGCCCTGAAAACACTAACATCATCAGAAACGCTCTGCACTCGCCCCATCAAAAAAAGCGTGGGGCTGTAGGTAGCATTAGAAACCTTCATTTCTGTGGGAACTTTTGGAAAAAAAGACGATCTCTCAAATTTCTGGGCGAGCAGGCAATTTGCAAGAAGAAGGCCTAAAACAGACAGGTAGAATCTTGTTTTCATACTTTGGGGACTCAAAGGCCGAACAATTATTGAGGAACTGCGCCAGGCGGGGGGAGATTTGGGGGAAGAATTTCTGGATCTCCAAGTGGAAGGATTTCCGGCACATCTTCGAGAAAGTCCTCAAGTATTTCCATAAATTCATCTTCTTTACTTGGAAGTTCCATGCACCTAGTAATAGATGAACTCGCCACTGTGCATGTTGCATCTGGACAATTACAGTCTGATGAATCTTTCTCGTTGCACCACTCCGACGCTGCAGTTTCGGCTTCTGCCTCAGCACGCGTTTGCATTTGTTGCCTTGTTTTTCCACCTGCTACACTGCCTGTAATCTCATCGTGGTGATCGCATCCATCAGAGGCATCGGAACACCCACACTCTACCTCGATATCGCAGAACCCTTGGAAATTCACAGGATCCGGCATCGCGGGTTTGAGGCCCAAGTGGTCATTCCGGTTTATAGGAGTGTTATTCGTATATAAATAGATATTTATCCCGCCCTTTACACCTATTGGATCCTTAGAACCCCATCGCCCCATCTCCGGCACAAAATACCGATACCCATAATTCATCCACCCCGTCTCAATATCCTCAAACTGCCCGTGGAATCGGAATTCCCAATCAAACGAACTCAAATTCCGATCCGAATAATCCGCCGCCGCAATCCGCGAAACTCCAAACGCACTATACGAATACCGCTCCTGCACGGCACCACTCGAATCTACAATCGCAATCGGATCGAAATAATCCATTAGGCACCACAGTTTCTCATCCATCGTCCCGTCCCCGCTTGTATCCTGATCGCGCCGCGCCAGATCATCCCGGTGGCGGTCGCCCCACCACCAGAGTTTCACAGGATCGTCATTGCCAATGCGCTGTTCCTCGACAGGTCTCCAATTCTCGTTGTAGTAAGTGTGACGAAGAGGAGCATCAGGAAGTTGTCGCGTCACCCTCCGGAAAAGCGCGTCGTAGCGATAATCGGCCACGAAATCATCATTTTCTTTTCGAATTCCAGAAATTCGATTCCACGCATCCCAAGTCACTTTTTTCGGTTCCCCCTCTAAGCCACGACCGCTCGGAACAAGAGTCATGTTTCCGTTGGAATCATATTCCGCATCCGCTCCGCTGCCATCAACACTCACAATCTGATTCGATTGATTGTGCGTCCGCGATTGCTCCACCACACTCGCCCCTTCCTCACCCAAATCATACCCCAGCCAGTTCCCTTGCTCATCATATCGCCACGATTCCGCTTCCCCGGGAATTCCACCAACGTTGCTGCGGCTGTCGTTCAGCGTGCCCCGCGTCCGTGAAATCACCTGCCCGAGGGGATCATACTCAAAACGCTGATCGAATTCCCCATCAGCGGCAGGCGTCGCATCGCCCCGAAAGGTCCGTCGAGACATGGCATCGTAACCGTAGGAAATGGTGGCGAGTGCCGAATCGTCACTGCGTTTCACCCACGGCATTGCAACCGTCCGCCCAAACCGATCATACCCGGTCATGTCGTCTCCGGCATCGCCCGTGCCGACAAATCCCGCAGGCTTCAGATAGGACAACTTCGCATCTGATCCTGCATAATCGAGCGTGACAACGCGACCGAGTCCTGCGAATTCATATTCGACGAGATTGGTGGATTCCCCTGTCACTTTCAGACTGGCGGCACGATTGAACGCGTCATCAATGCTACCGGCTGTTCCGTAGGCAAACTCCTGCACGGCACCGGAAGGGTAAGTGATGCCCGTTTGGCGGTAGAGATTATTTGATCCGTCCGTGCGCTGGTAACTCACAGTTGGTGTGTTTCCATCGACCGCGCCGGAATGCTCCTGAGCATCGCTCGCGACGTTGCCGAAGGCATCGTAGGCAAACTCTACCTCATTGACGAGCGTTCCTGAACCTGCGGCGGGATCGGACCAACTCCCGGCGGACGAGAGAAGCCCCTGATTGTTGAATGGAAACTCCAGTCGCTGCACAGCCCCATCGATCCCGGTCGCCAGCGTTGTGACGGCATCGCGAAGCAGATTACCGACTTTGTCATACGTGTATTCGTGAACCGTTCCATTGCAGTCGGTAAACTCCAACTGCTGAGACTGTCGATTCCAGGTTTGCGATTCCGATTCGCCGGTCGGATACGTTTTTCTGATGGGAAGATCGTTTCGTGCGACTTTGCTTTCGGGACGCGTTGCTCCATAGGACCAGTTCGTGACCTGCTCGCCGGTGTCGGGATTTTCGAGAATGAGCGATCCCAACTGTCCCGAACTGTGCCAGCGGTATCGGGTCGTCCGCTCGGCATCCGTCCCGGCTGCCTCGACAGTTGCAATCACGCGATTGAGTTTGTCCCGACGAGTGAGGGTTTTCACGCCTTCGCGATCCAGTTGCGTTCCCGGCTGGCCGTCTTTCGCATAACGGGTTTCGGAAACAAGAACAGTTGCGGATCGTGAAGGAACATCAGTTGGACGCTGCAAGTCTGCACCGCCGTTGGTTCCGAAATTTGCCTCGAATCGATCGCGATCAATGGCATCAAAATAGGTGGCCCGGAAAGATACCCGTGCTTTTGGCTGACCTCCGCTTACAGTCCCGAGAGCACCCGTTCCCGTAGCGTCGTGCAATCGCTGTCGGTGGGTGGAGAAAATCGGGTTGTTCTCACCGTCGTAGGCAAGCTCATCCTGCTCAACGACGACATCATTGGTGACGTCGTTCGCCGGTGCTCCACCGGGAACGGTTCCTGGTATGACTTGATATCGTGTGACGATTCGATTGAGGCCGTCGTAATCAGTCTTCGTGGCACTATCGGATCCTGCTGCAGTTTCCGAAATCACGTTCCCGTTCGGGTCATACCAAAGACCAAGTGTCAACGGACCTTTCAGATTCCCGTTCGCTGGATCAGCACCGTATCGGAGATTTTCGTAGATCCGGCCACGCAAATCAAATTCGCTTTCCTCCCGCCCGATGCGGTTGGTATCAGCAACATTGCTGTGGTAGCGGGTTCGGCTGATTTCCTGATTCAGGTTGTCATAGGCAAACACTTCGATGAAATCCCTGGTGCCGTCGTTTGTCGTGGTCTGCGTCTTTCGATCCCGACCATCGTAGGTGTAGGTGGTGATCCGATCATTCGCCGGGGTCCCATCCACCGGGAGGGAAAGTTTGGTGAGCAATCCGTTTCCGCCGCTGTTACCGCCGTCATATTCCATTGATCGAACGACCACGAGATTGTTTCCGTCATTTCCTCCGTTACCGGGATCAGATGGGGTGGCCCCAGTGTCGTCGGTTCCGACCCAATCAGCGGTGATGTCATCGAGACGATTCACGACAGTGCGGGTGATCGTTCCATCTGGTGCGACGGTTCTGTCGAGGCGATTCAGATTGTCATAGCCAAATTGCGTGAGGAGATAGTTCGAGCTTTCGAATCCTTCTCCGGCTTCGGGGATCTCAAAGTAGGCTTTCTCGCTCAACTTGCGCCCCCAGGAATCCCGGTCTGTCTTTGTCCAGCGAGTCCATAGTGACCGGTCCGGGAGATGAGTCGCGGAATCGAGATCGCCCATCGAGTCATAAGCAAGAGCTCCGCAAGGACAGGCGGCCCTAGCCTGAATCGAGTCAACGGTTACGTCTCCTGCATTTCGACGATCAATGGAAACCGGACCTTCTAAATGCCAGGCTTCATTGGCGGAGCCGTAGCCTGTGACATAACCGCGAGCGGTCCAGGTCTGGTGAATGCTGTCGAGAAAGAGCGTGTAATCGGCGGTGCGAACCGTCAGGGTTTCGTGTCCGGGTTCGCTACAGGGATCGTCAGAAGTTCGGTCAATCACTGTGTCGCGCTCCGGTCCGATCCGCCGCAACAGGCGACCCCGGCGATCATTTTCGTAATCAGTGACCAGATTGAGACCACCTCCGGTCGGCGTCACCCAGCCCACGGGGACGTTTTCCGCTTCATTTGTATCAACGTCATTGATCTGTTTGATCATGGCACCGTTGATTTCGTCATATTCCGAGTGAGTGATCGTTCCCCTTGCGTCACGGGTCCATGTTTCAAATCCGTTGCGGTCATAACGCATCGTGACTGACTCTGCGTTGCCGGTCCCGTGATCGGACGTGGCGATAGTCGGCATTGTCATGACTTTTTCCTCCACCTGAAAGGTAGGGGCGGAAAATTCGTCGTCGTACCAGGTGTAGGTATAGGAGGTCTTGGCCGCATCGTTGTCCGAAAATCCCGCGACCGGGTACGCAAATTCGTCCGCCACGGGATGAATGCTCGCATTTCCGACCGTGCGAGTCGCATAGGTTCGTTTCGATGAAACTTCAACAGTGCCGGTGGCACCGACTTTTACTCCGCGAGTCTTCAGGTAGCCTTTGACTTCCCCGTTCGGAAAATCGTCTGCGGCGTAAAAATCGTTCACGCGGATGAGTCCGTCGTTCTGATTCAACGTAACCGTGAGAGTTCCCGCCGCGTCAGCCGGTTCAGTCACTGACGCAACTGCGGCAGAAGTCGCGTGCTCCAACTGACGATAATCGCTGTCGAACACGTAGTAGTCATTCCATTTTCCGGGATTCGCGCCCGCCTCGACCTTGATGTCAAGGATCGTGCCGCCGCCCCGGTTGGTGTAGACGCGTCGTGTGCTGCCATCGGGACGAGTTTCGATGCACCGGCGATACCAGGTATTCACATCGGTGAAATCCGGATCAGCCGAGTTGGTAAGCCACTGAAAGGTGAAATCGGCTTCTCCACCACGAACCGATTCACTGGTCACCCGCCCTTCGTCGTTGTAGAGGAACTGATGAGAAGCGAAAGCAGCAAGGTCTCCATCGGACGCTGAACCGGGGTCAATTCCTTTGGCCCGACACTGCGCGAGCCCTTCCGCCCCGAGAACGAGACGGAGTCCGTATTTCCAGGCACCATTGGTATTCGTTTCCGTGAAATAGCGATACCACTGCTCCGTAACGATCAGCCATTCGTCTCCGGTGACTCCGCCCGGTTCTTCCACTTTGGCATTTCGCAGTGTGCGCAAGGGACCATTGTCATCGTCGAGTTCGTAGTAGTCGTAGCTGGCCCGGCGAACCGCGACATCGTCGATCACGAGCATAGCGGTCTCGATGAGTCCCAGCCTTGCGATGTCGTCGTAGTAGGTGTAGCGAAATTCGGCTGAGCCTCCAGCGGAGCCAGTCCAGGATACGCTTTCCAACTCGGAGTCGAGATTGTAAGTGAGCGAGGCACGGCCTCCACCGGGATTTTCAACTCCCTTGAGCCTTCCCCGTATTGCCTCACTGAGTCCGCCATTATCATCGTGGAAGATTTTTCTTTCCCCGTTTGTCCTGGTTAGAATGTATTCCCGCGCCACGGTGTCGTGAACAAGCGTGCTGTGCCCACCAAACTGATTTGTCCAGCCTCCGGTCCCGTTGGAAATGAACCAATCGGAGCCCGATGCCCCGGTGATCACTCCGATGGTGGCCGTTCCCGTACCCGGATCATTTCCAAAATGAAGCAAGGGCATGTCATCGAGAAACCAGTGGCGACCGTGTTCCCCG
>JAKSBG010000261.1 GCA_022361255.1 Verrucomicrobiales bacterium | reverse complement strand
TCGCCCGACCGACACCGACGGGAAATAGACCGCATGCCGCCCTGCCGTTTCCGGCTGGCCTCGCCACCCGGTTTCTGCCATCATCTCCCGCTTTCACTACACGCACCATGATTCGCCCTCTTAGCCTACTACTGCTATCCGCCTTCTTTTTTGCTACTGCACTCGCAGAAGAGAAGCTCACCTGCTTTGAGCTGCGCACCTACTATACCAACGAGGGCAAACTCGACGCACTTCACAAACGGTTTCGCGACCATACCGTTGCACTGTTTGAGAAACACGGGATGAGCAATTTGATCTATTGGGAACCGGTAGATAATGAAGAACAAATTCTCATCTATCTACTCGGCTATCCTGATCGTGCCTCGCGTGACGCCTCATGGAATTCATTCCGAAACGATCCCGCCTGGAAAAAAGTCTACAGCGATTCGACGGCCGACGGCAAACTTGTCAAAAAAGTCGACAGCATCTTTCTGGAGCCAACCGCTTATTCCCCCGCGACCTCCTTTCCGGAAACCGGAACCAGTCCCGTCTACGAACTGCGTCGCTACACAACCAACAAAGGCAAACTCCCGAATCTTGACGCGCGATTTCAGGATCACACCATCGAGTTGTTCGAAAAACACGGAATCACCAACCTGCCCTACTTTCACCTCGCTGAAGGACAGGATGGTAGCGATTCAACGCTGCTCTACTTCATTTCGTCACCATCTGTCGAGGATCGAAATGCGTCTTTCAAAGCCTTCGCCGCAGATCCCGCATGGAAAGCGGCACGGGATGAATCAGAGAAAGACGGAAAGCTGCTCGTGAAGAAAGGCGTCTACTCCCGGTTGTTGAAGACGACGGATTACTCTCCCGTGAAGTAATCACAACCGGGCGCCGGGCAAGGCTGCCAAAGGAAAGCGCGGGACACGAAAAAGGCCGGAGCGTTCGCCCCGGCCTCTTCGAAATTTTCGAGTGAAAAAAGTAAGACAGAGGGCTTATTCGGCCGTCTCCGTCGTTCCCTCTTCTTTCTCTTCGCCGTCCCACTCCAGACCTTCCTGAGGTGTGGCGTCTTCGGTCCAGTCTCCGAAGTCAGCACCGGCGGCTACCCACTTACCGAAAAGCTCTTTCTCAGCGTCAGTCCACTGGGGAGCCTTGCCTTCCGGCGGGAAGTGAAAGTCGTCGTCGATCGGAAGCTTGGTCACTTCAAGCATGCGGGATTCATCCGGCTTGCCGGGAACAACAATGGCCTTGGTGTCACCACTGTCGAGATCATACTCGGCGAGAATGCCTTCTTTGGAAGAGAGAATGATTCCGGCCTTCGGCTTCCGGGTGCGGCCCCGCTCATCTTCATAGGGGGCGGAATGGCACTTCACGCAGCCAGACTTCACGAAAGGATAAATCTGCTTGGCGAAATCGATGTCTTCGCTCGATCCGATGGTTGGAAGGGCGAGACCCGTCAAGGCAAGTAAGAGAATGTATTTACGCATAATTGGAGTGTAGTTTTTAGAAAACAACGGCAAACTATAAGACGGTCGTGCGCCGACCGCAATTCACAAAACCCTCCATTTTCATGGACCTATCTTCTCTGCCCGCTTTTCGTTTTTCTTTGGCTCCCCTTGTCACGGGACTCGCTTTGTACGCCCTCCCGGTCGGCCCGGCTTTCTCTGAAGAAGATAAAAAAGAGGACGGGAAAAAGGATACCAAAACCATAGCCGATGTCGTCAAAGACTGCGACACAACGGACGGCCTGTTCCCCCTCCACCGGAATCGCGAAAACGGGAAGTTGTTTCTCGAAATCGCCGCCGATCAGCTCTCCACAAACAATTCGGCAAAAGAATTCATCCATTTCAGCCACACTCTCGACGGGGTTCCGGAACTCGGCTCGTTCCGTGGGCAGTTCACCCGGTCGAGGATTTTCACAATCCGGAGGCACTATGAAAAACTAGAGTTTGTGGGCGAAAACACTTCGTTCTATTTCCACCCGGACAGCGCCTTGAAGCGGGCCGCTGAAGCCAACATCTCCGACGCGATTCTAGCAGCGCCGAAGATTGCGGCACAGAACGCGGAAAAGACCCGCTTTCTCGTGGAAGCAGACGAAGTGTTCCTCAAAGAGTTTTTCCGCCAACTCAAGCCCGGCAAGAAAAAGGACGACAAAGAAGACGTCTTCAAACTGGGTGACTTATCGGACGACCGGACGCGGTTCATCGAATCAAAGAGTTTTCCTGACAACACCCTCTTCCGCGTCCAATACGTTTTCGAAAATCTCCATCCCTCGAAAGAGGGAGAGGATCACGTCGCCGACTCACGCTTCGTCACGGTCAAAGTGCAGCATACGCTCATCGAGATACCGGACAATGACTACACCCCGCGCTTCGACGATCCCCGGGTCGGCTATTTTACGACTCAGGTGACCGATCTCACTTCGCAATCCAGTGCGCCGTATCGCGATTTTATCCATCGTTGGAATCTGAAGAAAAAGAACCCTGAAGCCGCAAAATCCGACCCCGTCGAACCGATCACCTGGTGGATCGAAAATACCACTCCGGTCGAATTGAGGGAAACCATTCGGGAAGCTGGACTGGCCTGGAATCTCGCCTTTGAATCCGCCGGATTCACCAATGCTGTGGAGATCAAAGTGCAGCCGGATGATGCAGAGTGGGACTCCGACGACATTCGCTATCACGTACTTCGCTGGACCTCGTCTCCCGATCCCCCCTTCGGCGGCTACGGCCCGAGTTTTGTGAATCCGAGAACCGGCCAAATCCTTGGAGCGGACATTATGCTGGAGTATATTTTCGTGACGAACCGGATCCGGTTCCGCGAAGTGGTGAACCTTGGAGCAGAAGCAGACGAATCGCGCTTTCCTTTCTCCCGCAGAAACAGCGGACATTTCTGCAACTACGGCTCCTGCCTTCATTCCAGTCGTCTCGCCGCCGGCTCCATCCTGCAAGCACGGGCCGCCCGGTTCGGGAACGGCCCCGTTGATATGGATGCCTTCATCAAAGAGGCACTCACCGATCTCGTTCTCCATGAAATTGGACATACGCTCGGTCTCAACCACAATTTCCGGGCCAGTCACCTCTACGATCGCAAAACGATTCATGACAAGGAACTCACTGCAAAAACCGGGCTTACGGGATCGGTCATGGAATATTCCCCGGTCAATCTCGCTCTCGACCCGCAGGAGCAGGGTCACTATTTCTCCCTCGTTCCCGGTCCCTATGATCACTGGGCGATTCGCTACGGATACGACGACGATGAGGACGTCGAAGAAGTTCTCTCCCAGTCGACCCTCCCCGAACATGTCTTCGGAAACGATGCGGATGACATGCGCTCCACCGGCCGCGGAATTGATCCCCGCGCCATGATCAACGATCTCACCAGTGAGCCAATCGAACACGCTGCCGATCGAATGATGATGGTGAAAATGACCCTCCCCTCCCTCGCGGACCAGTTTCCTGTGGAGGGGGAAAGCTACCACGAGCTGCGCACCGCCTTCTCCAGCCTGATGCGGGAATACCACCGCGCGGCCATCGTTTTGTCACGATTTGTTGGAGGCGTTGAAGTCGAGCGCGCCATGCACGGTCAGGACGGATCACCCGCAAACCCGCTCAATCCCGTCGACGCGGAAACGCAGAGAAAGGCCATTGCTACGCTGGAGAAACACGTCTTCGGCCCCGAAGCATTCGACTTTCCTCCCAATCTCGTTGCGCGACTGCAGATACAGC
>JAKSBG010000116.1 GCA_022361255.1 Verrucomicrobiales bacterium | reverse complement strand
TGAGGGGGGGGGGCGGTTGGCATAGCGCGAATCGGGGCTGCCGGGGGATTTTGTGAAGGGGGTGCCGGTGATGTTGCGGAAGGGGCCGGGGGATTCGTCGGCGCGGCGGGAGCCTGCGGGGCCGGGACGCGCTCTGAATCCTGCGCGACTCCCTCAGTGACAATCCATCCTGCTGATCCTGCTGTGATCGTTAGGACGGTGAGTGTCTTGGCGATTTTCCTTTGGTAAAGCATTCCCGTGCTCTTCTGCTTGTATTTCCCGAGTTTACTATGACATCCTTTTTCGTGATAGGGAAATTGACAATCATCCCAGTATTGCCCATTTTGCCGCCCCTTTTGCCCTGATACAATCAGGGAAATTCGCCTAGCGATGCAAGACCGAGAAGCGAAACCATCGCCGGCCCGTCCGGTTTATCTCATCCTGATCTTCGGGTTACTCTTCGTAACCTGGATGATTCTGTCCGGTCTGTTTGATGTGTTTCATCTCACTCTGGGGGTGATTTCCTGCGGTTTGGTAACCTGGATGTCGGCAGATTTGCTTTTTGAGCACCGTGAAGTTTCCCTGGCATTGCGCATCAAGCAGGGCGTTCGCCTGGGTGCTTATCTTTTCTGGCTGCTGTGGCAGGTCGTTCTTGCGAATTTTCACATTTTTAAACTCGCTCTCGGATCCCGTGAGCAGGTTCAGCCTCAGTTTATCCGGTTTGATACCACTCTTAAGACCGATTTTGAGAAGTATCTCCTGGCCAATTCGATTACTCTCACGCCGGGGACGGTCACCACGAAAATCATCGGGGACACATTTTACGTTCATGCGATTGACGATGTTTCGGCAGCGGGACTGGACGGGGAAATGGAACGTCGAATCGCGAGCATATTTTCCAACTCGGAGGAATATCCTCCTGAAGAGAAATCCTGAAGCATGACCTTCGATCATTTTACCATCGGGGTCGGACTTGCCCTCTTTGTCTTCATGCTGCCTGCGATTTGGCGCATGTCGGTTGGGCCCACTGCGCTGGATCGAATCGTTGCTGTGAACGTGATCGGGACGAAGACGGCGGTGCTCCTTATCGTTATAGGAGTTCTCTTTCACCGTGTTGAGATGTTCGTCGATTTTGCGCTGGCATATGCGCTGTTGAATTTCACGGGTTCGCTCGCGGCGGCGAGGTTTCTTCACAAGTCGAAGGTGAATTCGAAATTGCTGAAAGAGGAAGGGGGAACGGAGTCATGATTGTTACTATCATCAGCGTGATACTGATTCTCGCTGGAGTCGTATTTTTCTTCGGAGCTGCGCTCGGGCTGGTACG
>JAKSBG010000091.1 GCA_022361255.1 Verrucomicrobiales bacterium | reverse complement strand
GGTTTCGAGGCCGAGACGTTCGCAAATGATCTCATCGAGGTTCTGATCGTGAAGCTTGAGCGGAGCTTCGTAGATGGTGCCTTTGATATCGACAAAGGGCACGACCGCTTTCGGTTTGATGTTGCAAAACATCGAGATCTTTCGTTTCAGCTCTTTGTCGATCGGGTATTCGGAGCGGCAAATGATGACGTCAGGCGCGATACCGATTTCCCGAAGTTTCGCGACGCTTTGCTGGGTCGGTTTCGTTTTCAGTTCCTCAGCTGCTTTGATGTAGGGAATCAAAGTGGCGTGCATGAAAGCCACGTTTTCGTGGCCTACCTCGTCGTTGAACTGTCGGAGCGCTTCGAGAAAGGGAAGTCCCTCGATGTCGCCTGTGGTTCCTCCAATCTCAGTGATAATCACGTCAGCATCGGTCACATCGGTGACGTCGTAGATTCTCCTTTTGATCTCGTCTGTCACGTGGGGGATTACCTGAACGGTGGCGCCGAGGTAATCTCCCTTTCTTTCCTTCTTGATTACATTCTCGTAGACCTGACCGCTGGTAAGATTGTTCAGCTGGGAAAGCTTTCCGCTCGTAAACCGTTCATAGTGACCGAGATCGAGATCTGTTTCTGCACCGTCATCGAGGACGTATACCTCACCGTGTTGGAACGGACTCATGGTGCCCGGATCCACATTGAGATACGGGTCGAATTTCTGCATCAGGACTTTGAGCCCGCGCTGCTCGAGTAGGGTTCCGAGAGCGGCGGCTGCGAGGCCTTTTCCGAGAGAGCTGACAACTCCTCCTGTAACAAAAATATATTTCATGTGCGCAACTGTTGGTCGAGTATCGCTGCCTGCTCGGGCGTGTCAACGCCGGGCGACTCATCATCGGTTAAAACCACACGGATTCGCCCACCATTTTCGAGCGCCCGGAGTTGTTCGAGGCCTTCGGTCCGCTCGAGTAGGGAGGGTTCCCAATTGACGAAGTCGAAAAGGAAATCGCGACGAAAACCATAGATACCTTTGTGCCGAAAATACATAAGGCCTTCCGGTACATTTCGCGGGTGCGGAATGACGCTGCGGGAGAAATAGAGTGCGTTCCCGTTGGCATCGATGGTGACCTTGACGACGTTCGGGTCAGCGAGGTCGGGGTGATCGGGAAGGAGCGGGTTCGCTGCAGTGATCATTGGCAGACCGGGTTGGGCGAGAAGGTCTCCGGCGAGGCGATCAATGAGGCCGGTATCAATGAGAGGCTCATCGCCCTGGATGTTAATGATGTGACTCATTTCCGGAAAGGCTTCGGCGACTTCTGCTGCACGATCTGTTCCGGACGGGTGATCGTCCCGCGTCATCGTGACGTGGCCTCCGAATTCGCGAACGGCATCGGCGATCCGTTCATCGTCCGTTGCGACGGTGAGGTGCGCCAGATTTTTGCAGCCGAGGCAGCGGTCCCAGACATGTTGTATCAGCGGCTTGTCCGCAATGGGGTGGAGCGGCTTGCCGGGAAAGCGAGTGGAGCCCCAGCGGGCCGGGATCACTCCGAGGACTTTGGGGGAATCGGTGGACATAGAGATGGTTATCAACGGATGAGAGTAGGGGGAATGCAACGACTCCTTTTCCCTATCTTCATCCTTTTCTTTTTCCTGAGAATTCCAGATGGAGCCACAGCAGCAGAAAACGGGAAAGGGGCGCAGGAAAGAGGGTTCAGTTCAGGGCTCAACAGGGTACCGTGGCGGAGTGGACAGGGTTAACTCACCAACAAATCCGATTGAAAATTCTGTGGCCTTGGCGGACGGATACTTTCGAACTTCAACCAACTCACATCGTGCAACTCGCCTGTCTCGACCTCGAAGGAGTCCTCATCCCGGAAATCTGGATTAACTTTGCCCAGAAAACGGGCATCGATGAATTGCTCGCTACGACGCGTGACATTCCGGATTACGACGTGCTGATGACGCAGCGCCTCCGTATTTTGAAAGAGAACAATTTGAAGATACAGGACATCGAGGAGGTCATCGACAGTCTCGGCCCGCTCGATGGAGCGAAGGATTTCCTCGACTGGTTGAAGTCGGAATTTCAGGTCATCATTTTATCCGACACCTTCTACGAATTTGCGAAGCCATTGATGCGTCAGCTCGATTTCCCGACGCTCTTTTGCCATAAGCTGGGAATTGATGAAGAGGGGAATGTGAATGAGTACCGTCTCCGCATGCCGGATCAGAAACGGGAAGCGGTGAAGCGGTTTCACGAGCTGAACTTCCAGGTTATTGCGGCCGGTGATTCCTACAACGACACAACGATGCTGGGAGAGGCGGATCGTGGCATCCTCTTCTGCCCGCCGCAGAACGTAATCGACGAATTCCCGCAGTTTCCGGTGGCGACAGATTATGCCGCTTTGAAAAACGAATTTCTTCAGGCCCGGGAGGATCTGGGATGAGGTGGGCCGGGATTTTTTCGATCCTGCTGCTCCTTGTTGGTTGCTCAAAGGGGCCGTTGGTTCCGCTCGCAGGGTTTGACATCGAAATCGATGCAAATGGAGCGGAGCAGGAGGAGATCGTGAGCTGGTTCCACGAATCACTCTCTGCGAATTTGAGTGTTCCGGAGCGCAACGTGAAGATTCGTTTTACGACGCCGACCCTTCTCTCTGCTGAAGTCCCCGCGACTCGCGTGGAGGACGCAAAATTGTTCTTGTCGAATTGCAGAGAAAGCGGCGGAGTGATTTTTGCGGAAGTTCACCGCGAGTCCGCTACGTTTGATCCGGAGAGCGCCGATATTCCCGAAGGTTGGCACTGGATGGGTTTCCGCGATCCATCGCAGAGTTCCATCCTGGTTGAGAAGGATCCGTATTTCGATGAGCGCGCGATTGCCTCAGCAGAACGGTTTTCCGGAGCTGGTGGCTGGGCCCTTTCCGTGAATTTTACGCCGGAGGCGGCGGACGAAATGGGGAAGTTTACCAAGCGACTCGTAAATGAGCGCATCGCAATCATTGTCGGAGAAGAGGTGATTTCGGCTCCGGTAGTTCGCGAGCCGTTCTCGACCGGGGCTTCCATTACCGGCGATTTCACAGAAGCGGAAATCGCTGCGATGGAGGCTTTTCTCAATCGTCCGGGCAGGATGACATTCCGGGTGAGGTGAGGGCGGTCCGCTTTTTCCCCGGCGTTCTTTCCGTGCTTCCCTACCAGCCAAATATCTTTGGAACGAAGTAGGACGCCCCGATCAATGCTCCCCAACCGAGTGCCGGAGAGAATGCGGAGACGATTGCCCGTTGCCAAATTTCCATTTCATAGAGCCAGCCGGCGACGAGCCAAACGATGAAACCGCAGGCAAGGTAGGTTGCGATCACGTTTGCGAATGAAAAGGACACGTAGGTGCCGATAAGAGTCCCCGTGAGGACTACGAAGGTGATTCCGAATGTGTTCCACCAGGGAACATCCGAGACGTGTCGGGCTACAAGCCAGATGAAAAGTTGCAGGCTGAGCAGCAGAGTTAGAAATGCGAAATAGACGACAGGATCTCTCATGTCGTTTTGCTATTCCCCATACTCCGCCCAGGAACTGGACGTCTCCCAGACTTTCACAGACACCACTTTCACTGAATCCCGCAGTGGGAATTCTTCGTCTCCGTCCGTGCGGTAGGCCTCCAGCGACCTCACGAGGTGGTCGTAAAATTGCCGGGCCAACACTTCGGTGGTGGGATCCTGCGATTCGTATCCGATGACGCGGTCGCCGTAGCGTTTTTTGAATTCCCCGTAGGCCGGATCGTCGGTGTTCATGCACATGGCATGGTCAAAGCGGTCGAGGTAGTCATTCAGGATCAGCTTCAGCACTTTAAAATCGCAGACCATTTCGCGTTCGTCGAGATCAGGTGCTTCGAGGACACATTCGACTTTGCGCGAATGACCGTGAGGAAACTGGCATTTGTCAGGATGCTTGCTCAGCATGTGGCCGTTCTCGATTTCGAAGAGTCTGCAGATTCGGTAGGGCATAGGATGGGTGGCGAAGTTGCGACGTCTCAATGGATAACGCAAGGAGGATCCGGATAGGAATCTGATACGTGCAGCCCTGTTTGTATACAAAAGCGCCAGAATTGTTTCAAAAACTGTTTGGCCAGTAGGTGGTTTTTCGTAGGAGTGGTGGCACGGGAACTGCGTCTGTGAACGGCCGTAGTTCTAAGCTATCAACCTTATGACAAAACACCCTCTCGAAGATCGCATTGGCTTCAACGGCGAAGCTCCGAAACCGGGCGCGGGAGCTGATCAGTCAGCTCGTGATTATATCAATTTGAAACTGGCGGCGCGGGGGTTCCCGATCGTCGGGGCGGAGGAGGACTTTCCTTTTCTCGAGATGGCGCGCTCACTGATTCTCAATTTTCAGGAGCGCCTTCGTCAGTTGGAAGATCAGCGTGCTCCGGTGGACAATCATATCTGTGAGTGGCTTACCGGCTACCTCGAGGGAACGGACGTCTTTGCGGAGGGGGATGATTTGCTTCCGAAACCGCTTTTCCTCGAGCGCCACGGTCTTGCGAGATTGCTTTCTCTACCGGCCGAGGGAGACAGATTCCAGTCGGACATTGTGTCCAGTTACCGGACCTGGCAGGGTGTTTGTCATAATCCGGCGAAGGACCGTCGTACAACGAAAGGGGTATTTCACGTAGCGGAAGATGGATTGCCAATTGCGGCGGACAAGCTTGCGGTGCCGAGAAAGACTTTTGCCCACATGCTGAAGGCGGCCCTGAATCCTCCGGAAGAACTGATGGTGATTCCGTTCACGAGCGAGCAGGAGGAACCGGTGAAGGCATTCGTTTCCCTGATGCTGCGTCCGATGGTGAGTCCGGAAGTTCCCGGGGTTTGGGAGAAGAAAACGATGGAAACCCGCTTCTTTGCTCCGGGTAATCTCGTCAGCAATCTCGATTTTGTAGAATCGATTTTCGGCAACGCCGGCGACCCCTTTCTGCCCGAGAATGACGCCCGTCTCGATGTGGTTCACTGGACTGGTCACACGGGGTGCGTGATTCTCGCTCCGCATCTCACTACGATGAAGAAAAAAGATGTCGGACTGCCGCATATCTCAGAAGCGACGGATCGGCAGAAGGAGCATGGCATGTGCTGGGAATCGGAGGACGAGCTCTACAACAATGGTTCCGCCTTCAAGTTGACGGCCCGTGATGAGAAAGGCGTCGTTGTTACGCTGATTGCGGACAACTACTTTGGCTACTGCAAAAAGGAGGTGAAGACGCAGATCAGCTATGCTGCCAATCTGTATGGCCTTGCAGAAGAGGAACACGCAGGAGGCGCGCTCGTTTTTCCCTCTTTCGATCTGGGAGAATCCTTTTCGCTGAGCGACTTTCGGCAGCAGGTGGATCACACTCTGGACGAGGTCGTTGAGCGCTATGGCGAACGGATGGATATGCAGCCGGAAGGGTACGGTGTCGACCGGCAGTGGCCCTCCATTTTCTACATTCCTGAGGACGCGCGTATTTCTCTGCGAAATCAGAATGTCACCTGGACAAGGGACGGGGAGGAAAAAAGTATCCCCTTGCAACCGGACAGGACCTACGTGCTTCCATCCGGTTATAAAGTGGAAATGCGAAAGCCGTCGGCGGGACAACGCTGGTGCCTCGTCGGAACAAATGCAGAGGGAACTTTCTGCCACAAGCCCTGCACGGTCTCGGGTGGAGGGAAATCTGAGATTTCCAAATCGCTCTCGGACGCGATGGAGGAAGGTCCGGTCATTATGCCGCGTTTCGAACAGGATATGTTTCTGGTCGAGCAATTGTTGCAGCGCGACTATGGCGACCGGTTCAAGAATCCGAATGAGCCGGGCAAGCCAAGCCGTGGAATTCTCGATCCGGAGCGATCCCTCGGTTCGACGATGAGGCTTTTTACTCACAGCGAGGCATTCACCGATGAATACAATAAATTTATCGCGACGATTCCCCGGTCGGTTCGCGATTTTATTCTCACCTTGAAGCGATACTGGAAGCCGTCCTGGGGCGATGACTGGCGTTCACGCTTTCGGGTCGACGGTATCGACGGCGAGGCGGGAGTGATGCTGAAATACCAGCTCAACCGCGTTATGACCGGGTACCTTCGCGTCGGGTACGATGTCGACGGCTCATGGCGGATGTTCGGTCTCCGGAAAGACTTTTCCCCGGCGACAAAGTTGCAGCGCGAAGATGACATCACGGCATCTGTGACGGTACCGGCAGGCGATCTTGATGAGCGGTTCCTCCATCCCGATGTGCGATTCCCTGCCTACAAATTTGCCGATAACTGCGAATATCGCCTGTTCCAGCGTCCTGATGAGGCAATTCATCGCGGGTATGACAAGCAGACGGAAATCGATTTTTCCAAGGGGGGGAATTTCTTCTCCAACTACGAGCCGAAAACGCGTGCGGAAGGCGAAGCGATTGTCGAGGACGCGATCCGGTTTGAGCAATTCACGAAGCCGATGCGAAAAACGCTGAAAGGATACGTGAAGGACATGAATGGTCCCGACTATGTTATCAGTTCGGCGCACCCGCGAATCGTCGACGGGAAGCCGAGTGAAAATCCGCGTTACCTGCAAAACCGTCCCGATTTGGAAGACCCCGGATCTGAATACCTCGCTGATATCGGTTCCAGGTTATACCGTCGTCTTGATGCAAGTGATCCGGTTTACAATCCGGTACATGCTGTTTTGCCGGGACGTCGAAACAACCCCGGGGACCCCGAAGCGGGAATCCGACCGCTTGCGGTGTTCGGGCCGATTCATTATCAGGAGCTTCCGGAGTTGTTTATGGACTTCATCGCGAGTCTGACCGGTAAGTCGCCGTCAACGACCGGTGCCGGTTCGGAGGGGGCGCTGACGAAAGGTCCGTTTAATGCTCTGTTGCCGGTTGTCGATCTGAATGCGGCGCTGCTCAGTTACCTGATGACCGGATACGAAGGATTCAGCACAGCGGCCGGATACATCGGGCCGAAGTATCGTTTTGATCACGACATCAGTCTCGTCGTTCCGGAAGTATGGAGCCGTATGTTCCTTACCGAACGCGATCCGAAATGGCTGATTGAAAACAATTATCTCGAAGCGATCAATGACTTCGAAAATGATTGCGAGACCATATATGGAAGCCGCCTCGGGTATCGCATCACATCGAAGTTTGTCGAAATGTTTTTCGGTCGAGTGTTTTCCGAGCCGGGCAAGGTTTTCAAAGAGGAGATGCTGCGTCCGGAATTGCAGGACCACGATCAGTTTGTCGATGGCATTAAGAACATTACGGAAACGCAGCAGCGTGTCGCCAAAGCGTATTTTGAGGATGGGGGCATCGAATTGGCCATTCCCCCGCTGAAAGCGCTTCTCAGCATCATGGCTCACGGCGAGTACGAAGGAAAAACGATTCACGACCCTGAAGTCCGTGAGTTGTTTGACCGGGAGAAGGTTCTTGCGAGCGACTGGTATCAGGAGCGTCTCACCGCGAAGAAGGATCTACGGATCCGGATGATGAAAGATCACATCCGCTGCCTCGAGCAGTTTCTCGAAAAATCGAGTTACGCGCTGGAGGCTGAACGATTAGACCTGGGCGACCGCCTTGAGAAAACGAAAGAGGCTCTCGCTGATTTCGAGGCCGATCCTGACGCATATATCGCGCGGATCAATGGTTCGATCGGAGTGGAGCCTTCGTTTTACCGGGGGTGATCACCGCTTTTCCCGATAGTAACGCACCAGTCCTGCGGTCACTCCGTCCGCATACTCCTGATAAATGTTCTTCCGATAGACTCCGTTGATCTCGCGCAGTCTGGGATATTCGCCTTCCTGGACCCGCGCGTGAATCTCTTTGTGGTTCATGCAATAGGGTTCGAAAAAGAGGACCGGGCAGAAAAAAACACGATTGGCGAGTAGGTTCCGGGCCCAGACAAATTCGTTGTCATTCACCGCCATGCCATTTGTCCCGTCGTAGTGAAATGCAGGGAGGCGGGTTTCTGCCTCCATTGTCTTTGCGACGATATCGGCCATGGCCAGTTCTTCGTGATAAACCCGCTGGAGGATTCGCATGACCATCTCGAAGCGGGTGTCGTCCTCTTTGATTTCGCCGGCACTGTAGCAGCCATTGATGAGCAGGTGAAGATGATTCGGACTGCGAAATGTGGGGCGTCGCGAGGTCCATGGTGATGCGTTGAAGTGCAGACAGAGGGCCAGATCCGGACGCAACTCCTGATTTACCTTCACTCCGCGCGAGCGAATTTCGCTGGAGATGGCGAACATTTTCTTCGCCGTGCTGGCAAGCAGTCCGGAGGACGGGACGAGGTTGCGGCTTTTCAGGTAGTCGCGGGCCTCCCCCTGAAGTGTTTCGATCCGCTCGCTTGTGACCGGGTTGTTGGTATCGCGGGTCAAAACAACGGTAGCGCCGAGCAGAGCGAGGTCGCGTTGCAGGATCTTCGCGACTTTCAGTGTCATTTCGCCTTCGCGGACTTCGATGGTGTCCTTGCCAATGCGGAAATGCCGGTCATCCCAGGTTACCCAGCGGCCGCCGATGTGTCCGGGGTCGACCGCGATGCGGAGTCCCTCGAGAGGTCGTGTCGAATTCTCCGGAAGATCGGGCAATTCTACGGGGCGCCTCCAGAATTTGGGTGCCTCTGCCGGTAGGTGGTTTTGCGTGCGAAACCGCAGGTCATACCATCCGCGCTCGGGGAAGTTGGACTGTTTTACGATCAGGGCGCGGTCTTCTTCAATTTCGATCAGTCCGGCGAATTCTTCCGGGCTGCGGGCATAGCAATGTTGAAGAAGGTAGGTGAATTCCTCCCGCGTGATCGTTCGCTGGAACGGATCGAGATGTGACCAGTCGGGCGGATCGCCCAGGCGGGCGACGTAGGGTTGCGGCGGAGTGAAATCCGATTCCTGATCGGAAAGCGCATTTCCGACCGAAGCGAGAAGGATGGCAAGCGCAATCGGAAGGAATGGAAGGGGAACTCGGGAAGACTTGCTCACACGCAGAAAAGATTTTGGTTTCCTCCGGAGGAAATACCGGCCATGTAAAGGTAAGCATGCTGAGGATTTTATTTCTAGGAGATATTGTGGGAGAACCGGGCCGCAAAGCGGTGATCGGAAATCTCGCATCGATTCGTGAGGAGAAAGAAATTGATTTTGTGATCGCGAACGGGGAAAACGCAGCGGGAGGGCGGGGGATCACTCCGAAAATTGCGATCGACCTGATGCGGGCCGGAGTCGCGGTGATTACTTCGGGAGACCACATTTGGGATCAGAAGGAAATTGTCGATTTTCTCGACCTTGAACCGCGTGTGCTTCGTCCGATGAACTATCCTGCGGGAACGCCGGGAGGCGGAACGATGGTGCTCGACACGGACAAAGGAACGGTCGCCGTGATAAATGCGCAGGGCCGCAGTTTTATACAGCCACCATTGGAAAATCCCTATCTTGCTGTCGAAAATGAAGTAAAGCGTCTGCACGAGGAGGAGAACGCAAAGATCATCTTTCTCGATTTCCATGCCGAGACAACCAGCGAAAAAATCGCGATGGGCCGCATGTGTGACGGATTGGTTTCAGCTGTCGTAGGTACCCACACTCATGTGCAGACAGCTGACGAGACCATTTTCCCGGGAGGAACTGCCTATCTGACTGATGCCGGAATGTGCGGGCCGGTTGATTCCATACTCGGGCGTGAAATTGAACCCATTGTAGAGCGTTTTCGCTCGTCCACTCCACAACGCTTTCCTGTCGCCGGTGGAACTGTCGGCCTTCGGGGAGTGATTGTCGAAGTCGACCCCGGGTCTGGAAAGTCAGTGAAAATTGAGCGTTTTTCCCGTGATTTTGGCCCTGATGAACCCTGATTTCTTCTTTTCTGAGCAGTGAAAGGCCGCGTACAACGAAAATTTTAGCCTTTTGGCAATATTTTTTTGACAGACGCGACCGGTAAGGTAGTTTGCGCGCCTAATTTTGGCGGTTTTCAGTTTTGCCTCCGAGTTTCCTCCCAGGATGTGGAAGGTTTCCGGAGGCTTATTGCCTACCGACATAATTAGGGCCTGAGTTACTGAGATCGCAAACCCCGGAGTGTTTCCGGAAGATCTTAATCGCTCAAGGTGCTGAAAGGCTCTTGTAGCTCAGGGGTAGAGCACTTCCTTGGTAAGGAAGAGGTCACGGGTTCAAATCCCGTCAAGAGCTCCATCTCCGGCAACAGGAACCAATCAAAAACAAACGTAACGAAAACAGATTGCGAATACGCAGCGGTAGCTTACCAAACCCTGTCGCTGGAAAGTCGAATTTTTAATACGACACCAACAAACCAACCAACCAAACGACAATGGCTAAAGAATCATTCGAACGGAATAAGCCGCACGTGAACGTAGGCACCATTGGTCACGTTGACCATGGTAAGACTACCCTCACCGCTGCTATCACCACCACACTTGCTGACAAGGGCTTTGCTGAGAAGCGCGCCTACGACGAGATCGACGGAGCACCCGAAGAGCGCGAGCGTGGAATTACAATTTCAACTGCTCACGTTGAGTATGAGACGGACAACCGTCACTATGCTCACGTCGACTGTCCTGGACACGCTGACTATGTGAAAAACATGATCACCGGTGCGGCTCAAATGGACGGTGGAATCCTCGTGGTTTCCGCTGCTGACGGCCCCATGCCTCAGACTCGTGAGCACATCCTCCTGGCTCGTCAGGTTGGTGTTCCTGCTCTTGTTGTTTTCCTCAACAAGGTTGATCAGGTTGACGATGAAGAGCTTCTCGACCTCGTTGAGATGGAAGTTCGTGAGCTTCTCAGCCAGTATGAGTTCCCCGGCGACGACATTCCGATCGTTCGCGGTTCCGCGCTTAAGGCTCTTGAGGGCGACGCAACTCACCAGGATAACATCATGAAGCTCATGGAGGCTGTTGATGACTACATTCCTGAGCCTGACCGTCCAGTGGATCAGGATTTCCTCATGCCGATCGAGGACGTGTTCTCAATTGAGGGTCGCGGAACCGTTGCAACCGGCCGTGTGGAGCGTGGAATCATCAAGAAGATGGAAGAGGTTGAAATCGTTGGTATTCGCGACACGCAGTCCACCACGATCACTGACATTGAGATGTTCCGTAAGCTTCTTGACGAAGGTCGCGCAGGTGACAATGTTGGTCTCCTCGTTCGTGGACTCAAGAAGGATGACATCGAGCGCGGTCAGGTTATTGCCAAGCCCGGATCGATCACTCCTCACAAAAAGTTCACTGCTGAGGTGTACGTGCTCAGTAAAGATGAGGGTGGCCGCCACACTCCTTTCTTCAACAACTATCGTCCTCAGTTCTACTTCCGTACTACGGACGTGACTGGTTCTGTAACTCTTCCCGACGGTGTTGAGATGGTTATGCCCGGTGACAATGTTTCCGTTGAGGTTGAGCTGATCACGCCTATCGCCATGGAGAAGACCATCCGCTTCGCGATCCGCGAAGGTGGTCGCACCGTTGGTGCCGGTCGTGTTGCTGACATTCTTGACTAAGAGTCGAAGAACGATACGGACCCGTTTTTATCCCCGGTCCGGTCTCCTCTGAATGGGGCCGGGCAGGGGGATCAAAGCTAGCGAGGGGACCTGATTCGTCAGCTCCCCTCTTTCCGCCACTGGGCATTGGCTTTCGAGCTGATCCCGTTTTGAAGGAAAAACAAATTTCGGTGAAAGGGTAGTAGCTCAATTGGTAGAGTAGCGGTCTCCAAAACCGTTGGTTCCGAGTTCGAGTCTCGGCTGCCCTGCCATCCGGCACTTTTCACCGCCTCTAAACACCTTTCCCAACTCCCTGACACAGACCGATGAAGAAGATGATGAAATACTTCGGTGAAGTTCGTGCTGAACTGAAGAAGGCGACGTGGCCGTGGGATCCCAAGGAAAAGGGTTTTAAAAAATACAAGCAGCTCATTGATTCCACGATTGTTGTCATGATCGCCATGGTTCTGCTTGGTGCCTATGTCGCGACGATCGATTTCGCGATGCGGCAGTTCATGACGTTTCTTACGACCGGGTTTTGATCCGGGGGAACCTCTCAATTGATTATACTCTCCAACACGCTGTAACGATGCCAACCATCCCCGCACCCAACGATCAGTGGTATGTGGTTCATGTTCTCTCCGGGCAGGAGTTGAAGGTGCGCGACAGCATTGAGCGTCGTATCGAGGCCGAAGAGGCGTCTGATGTGATTTTCGAAGTCCTCGTTCCCCAGGAGCGTGTCTCCGAGGTGAAGGCGGGGCAAAAGCGTGAAGCGAACCGGAAGTTCTTTCCCGGTTATATCATCATCAATATGCACCTGCTGCACGATGATAACACTCTCGTTGATAAGACCTGGTATTTCATCCAGGAGACAGACGGGGTAATTAATTTTGCAGGAACCAAGGACCACCCGATGCCAATGCCGATGCACGAGGTCGAGGGCATGCTTGCTCAGATCAAAGAGCGTGAAGGCAGTGTCATGCCGGCGGTGGCTTACGAAATTGGTGATACCGTGGTCGTATCTGACGGACCGTTCCAGGGTCAGACTGGAATCATCGCCGAGGTCAACGAAGACAAGGGCGAGCTTATGGTGTCCGTAAATATCTTTGGACGGGAAACTCTCGTTCCTCTCGAATACTGGCAGGTGGAAAATGGCTGAAGAAAATGGAGTAACCCTGTCGGGGTGGTAAATTGACCCTGTCAGGTTACTGATTCAACCCTGTTAACTTCCTGTTTTGCATCCTCCCGAATACAAACTTTCACATAAAGCAGCACGATGGCTAAAGAAGTGGTACAACAACTGAAACTGCAGATTCCCGCAGGTGGGGCAAACCCGTCTCCCCCTGTCGGTCCGGCTCTTGGACAAGCCGGGCTGAATATCATGGAATTCTGCAAAGAGTTTAACGCTCAGACGCAGCAAAACGCCGGGGATCTTCTTCCTGTTGTGATCAGTGTCTACGCGGACAAGAGTTTCTCGTTCGTAACGAAGAAGCCACCTGCAGCGGTTCTTCTCAAGAAGGCGGCGAACATTGCCTCCGGTTCCGGTGAGCCCCATAAGGTGAAGGTCGGAACGCTGAGTCGGGCCAAGCTTCTTGAAGTTGCTGAGGTGAAAATGGATGACCTCAATACGGACGATCCTGAAATGGCATGTCGCATTCTCGCAGGGACGGCGCGCCAGATGGGTCTGGAGATCGTTGATTAATTTTTTTTCGGAGACATTCTGTTTCCGGAATCTGAAAAACAAAAAGCAGGAGGGCGCGCAGGTGTCCGCTTGAACTGCATCAAATAAAATGGCGAAAAAACGCAGCAAAAGATACGAAAAGGCCGCCGAGATGGTGGACGCGGAAAAGCTCTACTCTCTCGAGGAGGCAGTCACGCTGGTGAAGAAACTCCCGGCGCCCAAGTTCGACCAGACGGTCACTCTCACTTTCAAGATGGGTGCTGACCCGCGTCAGTCCGACCAAATGGTTCGCGGTTCCTGCCCTCTTCCGAATGGAAGCGGTAAAGACGTGAAGGTTCTTGTTTTTGCCGAAGGTGAGGCAGCTACCGAGGCGAAAAATGCCGGTGCGGATCACGTTGGTTTCGAGTCTCTGATCAAAGAGGTTCAGGGTGGAATGATGGACTTTGACGCTGTTGTGGCGACACCGGCTGCAATGTCTGAAGTTCGTAAACTCGGTCGGCAGCTCGGGCCGCGCGGCTTGATGCCGAACCCGAAGACGGGAACTGTGACTGATGATACTGCGGCTGCGGTCAAGGCTGTGAAGGCCGGTAAAATAGATTTCAAACTCGATAAGAACGGTAATATTTCTGTTCCAATCGGTAAGGTTTCATTCGAAGAGAGCGCGCTGGTTGAGAACGGTCGCGCCGTCGTCGACTCCATCGCCGCAGCACGTCCGGCATCTGCGAAAGGTGACTTCCTCCAGAGTGGGGCAGTCGCAGCCACGATGAGCCCCGGAATTACCCTCGATGTTTCACCCTGGAGATAATCGAACGGAAGCGAAACTGAACGTTATTTCTACTACCCATTTCAGACCATGAAAGAAGTCAAACAGGTCATCATCGACGAAATTCTTGAACGCTTGAACGATTCTCCGTTCCTGCTGGTTGCCGACTACGGCGGCATGACAGTCCCCCAGTTCGAGGAGCTTCGCGGAAAGCTCAAGGAGCAGGGCGCCAAATTTCAGGTAGCCAAAAACTCCTTTGTTAAAAAGGCTGCCGCTTCGGCAGAGCTGCCGGATGGAATCGGCGATATGCTGTCGGGTCAAACTGCAGTTGTCACCGGTGAAAGCGATGTTTGTGCAGCGGCAAAAGCGCTCAAAGATTTTGCGAAAGCAGCAGGAAAGCCTGAGATCCGCGGTGGCGTTCTCGACGGGGAGCTGCTCGACGAAGCAAAGGTGAAGGCTCTCGCCGATCTTCCCTCGATGGAAGTTCTGCAGGCGCAGTTGCTCGGCGTTCTCAATATGCCTGCTCAGCAGCTCGTTACTGTTCTCGACCAGCCGGGTGCTTCCCTCGCCCGTGTTCTCCAGGCAAAGCACGATCAGGGATAAGTTGCATTATACTTTTTTAAACCCTTTCGGGGATCCGAACTGGATTTCCTGATTACCCAAAACAAATAAACCGGGTTCCTTGTCGAGTGCCGTGCGCGGCTCCTTAATTGTCGAAACGCTTTTCGACGCGGCGATACCCAACCAAAAATATGGCAGATACAGATGCATTAGTTGATCAGTTGAGTGGGCTTACCGTTCTCGAGGTTGCAGACCTTGTGAAAGCCCTTGAGGAAAAATGGGGAGTCAGCGCTGCTGCACCCGCAGCCGTTGCCGTTGCAGCACCTGGTGCTGGAGGCGGAGGCGAAGCAGCAGAGGAGAAAGACTCCTTTGATGTTGTTCTTGAGTCTTTCGGAGACAACAAGATCGCTGTGATTAAAGCAGTTCGCGAAGCAATCTCCGGTCTCGGTCTCGCCGATGCCAAGAAGATTGTTGAAAGTGCTCCTGAGACCATCAAGGAAGGCGCTTCCAAGGACGAAGCTGAAGAGATCAAGAGCAAGCTTGAAGAGGCTGGCGCGAAGGTCGAACTCAAGTAATCGAATCCTTTTCGGTTCGGTCCCGCCGGTGGAAATCCGGCGGGCCGAACATTTTTTTCGAAAAAAGTATAAGAAATTTCTTGCTTTAGGCGTATTAAGTAACGAGAGCGTGTTGTCTGTCCCTGCGATTTCCTGAACCTTAGACGTCGAATCCCGGCCACTTTGAAGTGGTCGGGCTTCGTCGTCTCGCGTTTGAACGATTTGGCTTCCAGCTACTCAACGTTTCCCCCTGTACGGATGTCAGGGTTGGATTGTGTGGGTTAGTCGGAGCAAAACGAAAACGCGGGCGAGACTCAGACCAACTACCATCGCCAATATGTCAGCCGCAGCGAAGAAACTTGAACGTAAGTATTTCGGGAATATCGATGAAGCCGTCGATACGCCAAATCTCATCGAGGTCCAACTCGATTCCTACAAGGAGTTTCTACAGCAGGAGTTGGCTCCGAAAGAGCGTGTCTCAACCGGCCTCCAATCTGTTTTTCAGGAAGTGTTCCCAATCCAGAGCTACGACGAGAAATTCACTCTCGATTTCGTGAAATACGAGGTGGGTGAACCTAAGCTTTCCGCTCTGGAGTCACTGCGTGACGGAGAGACTTTCAGTGCCCCTCTCTACGTAACTTTTGCTCTCACGGATGAGTCAGGAACGAAAGAGGAGCGCGTATATATGGGCGAGCTTCCGATGATGACTCTTCGCGGAACGTTTGTCATCAATGGTGCGGAGCGGGTCGTCGTCAGTCAACTCCACCGTTCGCCCGGTGTCTGTTTTGAGACCAATCTTCACCTCAACGGCAAGACTCTTTACGGATTCCGCATCATTCCCGATCGCGGTTCCTGGATGGAGGTCCAGTTCGACACGAACGACCTTCTTTACGTTTACCTCGACCGCCGCCGCCGCCGCCGCAAATTTCTCGCGACAACCTTCCTGCGTGCGATCGGGTATCCGGGGGACGAAGACATCATTCGCCAGTTTTACGACATCGGTAAGCTCAAGATTGATCCCAAAATGGATGAAGCTGAGCTGGCCAACAAAGTCATTTTCGAGGACGTTCTCGATGGGGACATCGTTGTAGCCAAGGCTTACGAGCCGCTCACCGAGGCGGTGATTGCCCAGCTCCACGGACTCGGCGTGAAATCCGTTCCGATTGTTGAGGCTTCTCACGACGACCTTCTTATCAAATCTCTGAAGAAGGATCCCGCGACGAACGAAGAGGAGGCACTCAAGGATATTTACCGTCGCCTCCGCCCCGGTGATCCTCCTACCGTGGCCAATGCTCGTGCCCTCCTGAAGCGTCTTTTCTTTGACCCGAAAAAATACGACCTCACCCGCGTAGGTCGTTACAAGATCAATCAGAAGCTCGGACTTCCCGTTGATGAAAACACACGCGTCGTTACCGATGATGATTTCATCGCTGCGATGGCATATCTCTTTGGTCTCCGCCGTGGTGAAGGGGTTCTCGATGATATTGATCACCTCGGAAGCCGCCGTATCCGTGCCGTTGGCGAGCTTCTCGCCAATCAGTGCCGTGTCGGGCTGGCCCGGACCGAGCGTCTTGTCAAAGAGCGGATGACCTTGTTCGATATCAACCTGGACGGCATGACGCCTTCCAAGCTGGTCAACCCCAAGGCTCTTGCTGCTGTTGTTCGCGACTTCTTCGGTCGTTCTCAGCTTTCTCAGTTCATGGACCAGATTAATCCTCTGTCCGAGCTGACTCACAAGCGTCGTCTTTCCGCGCTTGGGCCCGGTGGTCTAAACCGCGACCGCGCCGGCTTCGAAGTGCGTGACGTTCACCCTTCTCACTACGGTCGTATTTGTCCGATTGAGACTCCGGAGGGACCGAACATTGGTCTGATTAACTCGATGAGTTGCTTTGCGCGGATCAACGAGTTTGGATTCATCGAGACTCCTTACCGCCGTATTATCAAGGGCAAGGTTTCCAAGAAAATTGATTACCTCACTGCGGATCAGGAAGAGAGCTACCTCATCGCTCAGGCCAACAACCCGATCGATGACAAAGGTGTTTTTCAGACCAAATACATTACGGTCCGTCACCTCGGTGAATTCATCGAAGTCGAGCCTACCGAAGCGACCTACATGGACGTTTCGCCGAAGCAGCTCGTTTCGGTTGCTGCGTCACTGATTCCCTTCCTCGAGCACGATGACGCGAACCGCGCGCTCATGGGATCGAACATGCAACGCCAGGGGGTTCCGCTTTTGATTTCCGATTCCCCGTACGTCGGCACCGGGATGGAATCCAAGGTGGCGCGTGACTCGCGTGCTGTCGTGGTAGCAGAGGGCAACGGAACGGTTGCAGCGGCTACTGCTGAGGTCGTAGTTGTCACTCAAGACGGGGAACTTCCTTGTTCCGAGGCGCAGTTTCTCACCAATCCCCGCAAGCTGAAAAGCGATTTTGACAAGGGGATTTACGTTTATCCGCTTCGTAAGTTCATGCGTTCGAACGCAGGGACCTGCATCAACCAGAAACCCATCGTTCGCCGTGGTGACAAGATCAAGGCTGGCACTGTTCTCGCAGACGGGCCCAATACGGACAACGGGGAGCTGGCTCTCGGTAAAAACGTGCTCGTCGCGTTCATGCCGTGGAACGGTTACAACTTCGAGGATGCGATTGTTATCTCCGAGCGCATCGTGAAAGAGGATGTTTACACCTCGATTCACGTCGATGAGTTCGACATCGGCGCCCGTGATACGAAGCTTGGTCCCGAAGAAATCACCCGTGACATCCCGAATGTCGGTGAAGAGGCGCTCAAAGATCTCGGGCCTGACGGCGTAATCCGCGTTGGTGCAGAAGTTCGCCCCGGTGACATTCTTGTCGGTAAAATTACCCCGAAAAGCGAAACGGAGCTGGCCCCGGAAGAGCGACTTCTCCGCGCGATTTTCGGTGAGAAGGCAGCTGACGTGAAAGACACCTCCCTTCGCGTTCCATCCGGTTGCACCGGAATTGTCATGGACGTTCGGGTTTCTTCACGGAATGCCTCCAGTCAGGAAAAGCTCGATCCGAAAGAGCAGCAGAAGCAGCAGAAGCAAATTATTGACGAGCACAAGAAGCGTCACGAGGAGCTTACCGAGCAACTCACGGAAAAACTTTCCGACGTTCTTCTCGGGGAGAAAATTCCTCTCGATGTGGTCAATGGTCGCACCGGAGAGATTATTATTCCGGCAAATCGCAAGATCACGAAGACGCTTCTCCGCAAGCTTGCCGATCACTACTCCAACATCGAAATCGACCCGAGTCCGATCCGGAACAAAATTCTCGATATCGTGTCCAACTTCGAGCAGAAGTTCTCCGACATTGACATGGAGCGGGAACGTCAGCTTGACCGCATCGAGTCCGGAGACGAAGTCGACCCGGGTGTCATCAAGCAGGTGAAGGTCTACGTCGCCAAGAAGCGCAAGCTCTCGGTTGGTGATAAGATGGCCGGTCGTCACGGAAACAAAGGGGTTGTTGCTACCATCGTTCCCGAAGAGGATATGCCTTTCCTGGAAGACGGAACACCGGTTGATATCTGTCTGAACCCGCTCGGCGTTCCGAGTCGAATGAACGTGGGGCAGGTTCTGGAGACGCACCTCGGTGTTGCCGCCAAAGCACTCGGATTCAAAGTCGCTACTCCTGTATTTGACGGTATCCCCGAATCGAAAATCGTTGAGTATCTCGAAGAGGCAAAAGCCACCGAAGGTTTTGAATGGATCGGAACCAACGGTAAGTCGACCCTCTACGACGGACGAACCGGTGAGGCATTCTATCAGGATGTAGTTGTCGGTATCATTTACATGCTGAAGCTTGGTCACCTCGTTGAGGACAAGATTCACGCACGTGCCGTTGGTCCATACTCGCTTGTTACGCAGCAGCCCCTGGGTGGTAAAGCCCAGTATGGTGGCCAGCGTTTCGGAGAGATGGAGGTGTGGGCTCTCGAAGCCTACGGAGCCGCTTACACCCTGCAGGAGCTTCTCACTGTGAAGTCCGATGACGTGCAGGGACGAACCCGGATTTACGAGTCCATCGTCAAAGGAGACAACACCCTCGACGCCGGAACTCCGGAGTCCTTCAACGTTCTTATTAAGGAGATGCAAAGCCTCGGTCTCGACATTCGTGTCGGATCCTCCGAGCGCTCGCCGGAAGAGATTCTCTCCGACAGTCTCGCCATTGCTCTCTAATTTTTCTTCTTCAGCCCACCCTTCCCGAACCTTAAGCCCATTAGTACCGTGTCAGTCCCAACACTCAGCTCAGAAACCCATCTGGACGAAATCTTCGGCCTTGAGCGCAAGTCCGACAGCTTCGATAACGTCCGCATCACGGTCGCCAACCCCGACACGATCCGTTCCTGGAGTCGTGGCGAGGTGAAGAATCCGGAGACGATCAACTACCGGACCTTCAAACCTGAAAAAGGCGGTCTCTTCTGCGAGCGAATCTTCGGTCCCACCAAGGACTGGGAGTGCGCTTGCGGAAAATACAAGCGAATCAAGCACAAAGGAACCGTCTGTGACCGTTGTGGCGTCGAAGTGACTCTCAGCCGCGTCCGTCGCGAGCGCATGGGGCACATCGAACTTGCCGTTCCGGTGTCTCATATCTGGTTCTACAAGTGCATGCCTTCACGCATTGGTCTCATGCTCGACATGAGTGCCCGCCAGTTGGAGCGAGTCATCTACTACGAGGATTACATTGTTATCGACCCGGGCAATACACCGCTCGAGCCGGGGCAGCTCCTTACCGAACTTGAATTCCGTGACGCTCAGGAAGAGTATGGCATGGAAGGCTTTTCCGCTGGAATGGGTGCGGAGGCGGTTCGTGATATTCTCTCCCGCGTTGAACTTCCCAAGCTTATCGAAGAGCTTGAAGAAGCGATGGGCAAAACCCGCTCGAAGCAGGTTCGTAAGAAGCTCGCGAAGCGACTTAAGCTCGCCCAGGGCTTCCACTACTCGAAGACCCGTCCCGAGTGGATGATTCTCGAAGTGCTTCCTGTGATCCCGCCGGATCTTCGTCCGCTTGTTCCTCTTGAAGGAGGACGTTTTGCAACGTCTGACCTCAATGACCTCTACCGCCGTGTTATCAACCGGAACAACCGTCTCAAGAACCTGCTTCAGCTCAAGACTCCGGACGTCATTATCCGTAACGAAAAGCGCATGTTGCAGGAGGCTGTTGATGCTCTCTTTGACAACGGTCGTCATGGACGTGCCGTGACCGGTGCCGGAAATCGTGCGCTCAAGTCGCTTTCCGACATGCTCAAGGGGAAAGGCGGGCGTTTCCGTCAAAACCTTCTCGGTAAGCGCGTCGATTACTCCGGCCGTTCCGTTATTGTGATTGGCCCCGAGCTCAAGCTTCACCAGTGCGGTCTTCCGAAGAAGATGGCTCTCGTGCTTTTCGAGCCCTTCATCATTCGCCGCCTCAAGGAGCTCGGTTACGTCCACACGGTTCGTTCCGCGAAGAAGCTCATCGAGCGCAAGACTTCCGAGGTCTGGGATATTCTCGAAGAGGTGACAAAGGGGCACCCGGTTCTCCTGAACCGTGCGCCAACGTTGCACCGACTCTCGATCCAGGCATTCGAGCCGGTTCTCATTGAGGGATCAGCGATCCGCGTTCACCCGCTCGTTTGTACTGCGTATAACGCGGACTTCGACGGTGACCAGATGGCGGTTCACGTGCCTCTTTCCGTTGAGGCACAAATGGAGGCCCGCATGCTGATGCTGGCGCCGAATAATATCTTCACCCCGTCGAGCGGTAAGCCGATCACGACTCCGTCGCAGGATATTACCCTGGGAAGTTACTTCCTGACATACTGCCGTCAGATTCCTCTCCGTGATCCGGATCTGGAGCCTACCTTGCCGCTCTTCGCTGACACGACCGAGGTCGAATTTGCGGTGGCAAACCGCTCCATCGACATGCACGACCCGATCCGTATGCGCAACCCGGACTTCGGAACGGAAGGTCGCATCTACGGGGATACCGAAAAGAAAGTCATCGTAACGACTGCCGGTCGGGTTCGCTTCAACGAAATCTGGCCGGAGAATCTCGGTTTCTTCAACGAGACCGCCGGCAAGAAGCAATTGTCGGACATCATTTGGCGTTGCTACCAGGTATCCGGTCAGAGCGGAACGGTGAAATCACTCGATGCCCTCAAGTCTCTCGGATTCAAAGAGGCGACGAGGTCCGGAACTTCGGTCGGTATTTTCGACATGATCATTCCGGACGAGAAGGAGACGGAAGTCAACGATGCCGCTGCCAAAGTGCAGGAAGCAAACGAGCAGTATCGCGCTGGTATCATTACCAACAAAGAGCGTTACAACAAGATCGTCGACTTCTGGACCCACGCCGGTGATGAGATCACCAAAGCGCTTTTCCGGACCATTGAGCACAACCAGGGACAGCACCTCCCGAGTCCGCTCTTCATGATGGTCGATTCCGGTGCCCGTGGTAACCGCCAGCAGATTAAGCAGCTTTCCGGTATGCGGGGTCTCATGGCCAAGCCGTCCGGTGAGATCATTGAGCGCCCGATTATTTCGAACTTCCGCTCCGGTCTTTCTGTTCTGGAATACTTCATCTCCACGCACGGTGCCCGTAAAGGTCTTGCCGATACTGCGTTGAAGACGGCTGACTCCGGTTACATGACCCGGAAACTTGTCGACGTGTCCCAGGATGTGATCATCACCGAGCCCGATTGTGGAACGGCAAACGGCATTACCGTGAAGTCGATTTACGAGGGTGACGAAGAGGTTGTTGACCTGAAGACCCGAATTTACGGACGTGTCGCTGCCGAGAAAGTGGTGAACGGAGACGAGACGGTTGTGAAGCCCGGTCAGATGATCGACGAAGCTATCGCTCTCGACCTCTACAACATCGGTCACGAGCAGCTCAAGATCCGTTCGGTGCTTACCTGCGAAAGTCGTCGCGGTTGTTGTGCGAAGTGCTACGGCATGAACCTCGCCACAAACGAAATGGCGAAGATCGGTGAAGCGGTCGGGATTATTGCCGCGCAGTCGATCGGTGAGCCGGGAACGCAGCTTACGATGCGTACTTTCCACGTCGGTGGTGTTGCTTCGGGAACATTCAAGCAGCCGATCATCAAGGTGAAGACGAAAGGAACGGTTCACTACAACAACCTCCGCGTTGTTGAGACACCGAACAAGACTTTCGTTGCCCTGAACAAGAACGGAACGGTTTCGATTCACGACAAAGACGGTCGGGAGTTGGAGTCCTACAACATTGTCAGCGGATCGGAGATTCGCGTGGCCGACAATGCAGACATCAAAAAAGGCGCGACTCTCGCGACCTGGGACCCCTACAGTGTTCCGGTCATTACGGAGAAGCCCGGTAAGATTGTCTTCCGCGACATGATTCAGGGGATTACCCTCGACACCGAGATCGATAAAGAGACCAACACCAAGGGCCTCGTCGTGATCGAGCACAAAGAGGACCTGCATCCGCAGATCATCATTGTTGATCCGAAGACGAAAGAGGAACTCGCGACCTACTCCATTCCGACAGGCGCTCACCTCTCTGTGAAGGAGGGAGCCAAAGTCAATGGTGGTGACCAGCTCGCGAAGACTCCCCGTAAAGTTTCCGAGACGAAAGATATTACCGGTGGTCTTCCCCGTGTTGCCGAGCTTTTCGAAGCACGGAAACCGAAAGAGGTTGCTGAAATTGCGAAGATCGACGGTGAAGTTTCCCTGGGTGGAACGGTCCGCGCGAAGCGCAAGCTGATCGTCACGGATTCAGAGTCCGGAGAGCAGGAGGAACACCTCATCCCGCTCGGTAAGCACTACCTCGTGCAGCCCGGCGATACGGTTCACAAAGGTCAGAAACTCACCGAAGGTGCCGTGATTCCTCACGACATTCTCGAAATTCTCGGGCCACACGCGCTCATGGAACACCTCGTTTCCGAGGTCCAGGACGTTTACCGTCTGCAGGGTGTGGAGATCAACGATAAGCATATCGAGATCATCATTCGCCAGATGCTTCGCAAGGTTCGCATTACCGATCCGGGTGACACCCAGTTCCTCTGGGGTGATCAGGTCGAGAAAACGACCTTTGAGATCATCAACGACGACATCGCCGAGCAGGGTGGTAAGCCCGCCGAAGGCGAGCCGGTTCTTCTCGGAATCACGAAAGCGTCGCTTGAAACGGACAGCTTCATTTCTGCAGCATCCTTCCAGGACACCACCCGTGTTCTTACCGAAGCCTCCACGCTCGGTAAAGTGGACTACCTCCGCGGATTCAAGGAAAATGTCATCATGGGTCACCTTATCCCTGCCGGAACCGGATTCCACGAAACCCGGAACCTGCGGGTCGAGGAACTCGTTGATCCTTCCGAGATCATTGCCGACAAGGAGCCGGAAGCAGAAGAGCTGGAAGAAGCCGAAGAGACTGCATAAGCGTCGGCTGACCAAAGATAATTCATACCGAAAGAGCGCGGACAGGAAACTGTCCGCGTTTTTTTATCCACTTTCGGGAAAATTCTCAGAGGAGCAGAAAACCGTGGACTCTGCCTTTCCCCTTGCAATCTGCCGTTTTCCACGCATATTCCCGCCCCTCCCGAACCATCTCCTTGAAAAACAAGAGAAAAGCGGACGCTCGTGAGAGCCGGGAGAAACCGGATGGCGCTTTTCGAAACACTATCGGATCCCTGCTAAAAGGACCGACTTACATCACATGTCTAACGAACTCATTACTGAACTCGTCGAAGCCGGCGTTCACTTCGGCCATCAGTCCCGCAAGTGGAACCCGAAAATGCGGAACTACATCCTCGGCGAAAAGCACAACGTGCACATCATCGATCTGGAGCAGACGATTCTCCAGCTGGAAGAAGCCGGGAAATACCTTTCCGGACTGGTTTCCAAAGGAAAGAAAATTCTCTTTGTCGGCTGCAAGCGCCAGGCACAGGACGCGGTCCGCGAAGCAGCAGAGGCAACTGGACAGTTTTACGTCAATCACCGCTGGCTCGGTGGCACGCTTACGAATCAGGAAACGGTTCGTCGTTCTGTCGGTCGCATGGAGTCTCTTGAGAATCTGCAGAAGTCCCCAGACTTCAAGAAAATGAGTAAAAAGGAAATCGCTTCTCTCAATCGCGAGAAAGAGAAGCTCCACCTTCGCCTTTCCGGAATTCGCAACATGGTGAATCTGCCGGACGCAGTTGTTATTGTTGATTCTGCGCGTGAGTACAATGCGATCAACGAAGCCCGCAAGCTTCGTATTCCGATCGTGGCTCTCGTTGATTCCAATGCGGATCCCGACAAGGTCGACTATCCGATCGTTGCCAACGACGATGCGATCCGTTCGATCCGTGTCATTCTCAAAAATCTGATCGATCCGATCGTAGGAGCAGCGAAGTAAGCGCTCTCTTTCCCGGATCATCCTGCGGATGGCGGAACGCACCGCCATCCCATTCTGATCAAATCGTCACGGAATTTCCCTTGGGAAATCTGTGAACCACTACGAACACTTTCACCCAATTCAAAATCATGGCCGAAATCACAGTAGAACTGATTAAAACCCTTCGCGATAAAACCAACGCCGGAATGATGGACTGCAAGGCAGCCCTCGCCGAAGCAGGTGGTGATCTGGAGGAAGCCGAAACCATTCTCCGCAAAAAAGGAATCGCCGATGCGGACAAGAAAGCCGGACGCGCAGCCAAAGAGGGCGTTGTTGCTTCCCGGATCAGCGAAGACGGCAAGACCGGTATTCTCGTAGAAGTGAACTGCGAAACCGACTTCGTCGCAAAGAACGAAAACTTCACCAGCTTCGTGAACGAGATTCTCGATCACGTCGAAAGCAGCGACTCGGTAGACAGTCTCGAAGCGCTTCTGGCTCAGGATTTCTCCGGAGATGCCGCGACGCTCGAGGAATTCATCAAAGCGAAAATCGGTGAACTCGGCGAGAACATGGGTCTCAGCCGTTTTGCCAAATTCGAGCTCGATGGGGAAGGCGTGGAAGCGACCTACATTCACATGCAGGGCCGGGTTGGTGTTCTCGCCGAAGTGACCTGCGGAAATGCCGCAACCACTTCCAACGATGCTTTCCAGTCGTTCGTGAAGGATCTCACTCTTCACATCGCAGCGTCTCAGCCGATCTGCATCGATCGCGATGGGGTGCCTGCTGACCTCGTTGAAAAGGAGAAAGACATTTTCCGTGAGCAGATGAAAGACAAGCCTGCCGAGATCATTGAAAAGATCATCGACGGCAAGATGGGCAAATTCTACAGCACGAACTGCCTTCTCGAGCAGCCTTTCATCAAAGACGGAGACAAGAGCATCAAAGATCTCGTCGCCGAAGTGGCGAAAGAGACCGGCGATGAAATCGCGATCTCCCGCTTCGAGCGTTACGGCCTCGGAGAGCTCGTTGAAGAGGAAGCGTAAGCTAGCTTCTCCTGAAACCAGGATTTCTGAAAAGCCCGACCTCCCTGTGGAAGTCGGGCTTTTTCCTTTTGTGGACCCGACAGGGTATCGAGACCGGTTCAACAGGGTTGACTGAATGACCGAACCCTGTTGAATTCGACCTAATCCTGCTTGCAGGACAAAAGAAACTGGGCTTTTACTCCCTCATGTCAGATCAAACCTGCCCGATGTGCACCATGAACGATCTTCTGGAGTTTCCGGAGAAGTTCGAGTGTATGACCTGTGGTCACGAATGGGAGAAAGAGGAGGAGCAGCCCGGGGAACGGGTCGTGAAAGATGCCTACGGAAATGTGCTCGAGAACGGGGATGTCGTCCAGATGGTCAAAGATCTGAAATTAAAAGGCACTTCCAAAACGTTAAAGAGCGGAATGAAATCCAAGCCGATCCGCCTCGTCGACGGGGATCATGAAATTTCCTGTAAAATGGACGGAATGGCGATCGGGCTGAAGGCACAGTTTGTAAAGAAGGTGCAGTAATTCAAAACGATAGTTCATTTCATCATGTTCCAAAATGGCCAACGCGTTGTCTGCATTGACGATTCATTCGATCCCTGGGTTTTTGATCTTTTTAAGGCGCTCCCAAAAAAGAACTCGATCTACACCGTGCGATCCGTTCGCCCCGGTCGATCCAATCCCAACTTCGTGGTCGACGATGACGCAAACCTCTCCATCAGTGCGGCGGAGTTTGATATCCTGCTTCTGCTTGAAGAGCTCGTGAACCCGAACGATCCGCATTCCAGCATCGAGCAGGAGCTCGGTTTCCGGGCGGAACGGTTTGCCCCGTTGCAGGAGGACTTAGAGGAAAACGAGGAAGTGGAACTGGTAGGCTTCGGCCAGGAGGAGAAGTCCTACGATTTCGGGAAGGAGTGAGTGAATGGGGAGTGCGGCGGCTAGTGTGCCTCGAGCCAGTTTCCTCCCGTCCCTGATTCCACGACGATCGGAACGCTCAGAGGGAGGGCGTCTTTCATCGCTGCTTCGATTTCGGGGATAACGGTTTCCGCTTCCTCTTTGTGCAAATCAAAGACGAGTTCGTCGTGCACCTGAAGCAGCATCTTCGTCCGGTAGTCACTCAAGCGGAGAACGGCAGCGACATTTACCATCGCGATTTTGATCATATCGGCGGCGGTACCCTGGATGGGTGTGTTGATCGCGGTCCGCTCGGCGGCGGAACGAATCATCCCGTTCCGGGAATCGATGTCGCGGAGGTAGCGCCGGCGGCCGGTCAGGGTTTCCACGTAGCCGTCTGATTTTGCCTGCTCGATGGTGCGCTCCTGAAATTCTTTCACGCCGGGATACTGGCGGAAATATTCCTCGATGATCTCGCCGGCTTCGGTGCGGGAGACTTCGCCGTTGAGGCGCTGAGAGAGCCCGAATGCAGAAATGCCGTAGATGATTCCGAAATTCACCATCTTCGCGGTGCGACGCATGTCGGAGGTGACGTCGTCATTGCCCACTCCGAAAACCCGGGCGGCAGTGGTGGTGTGAATATCCTGATCGTTTTGAAATGCCTCGATCATCGCAGGGTCTTCACAAAGCGACGCCATGACACGCAGCTCAATCTGCGAATAGTCGGCGGCAAGCAGGGTGAACTCGTCGCTTCGCGGGACGAAAGCCCGTCGAATTTCCCGGCCCATGTCGGATCGGATCGGAATATTTTGCAGGTTCGGATTGTTGGAGGCAAGGCGACCTGTTGCGGTCATCAATTGATGAAAGGTCGTGTGGATCCGTTCCGTTCCGGGGAAAATAGATTCGGGCAATGCGTCCACGTAGGTGCTCTTCAGTTTCGCGGCCTCCCGGTAGGAGAGCATGTCCCGCACAATCTGATGGCTCGCAGCAAGTGATGTCAGAGTCTGTTCGTCAGTTTTGTACTGGCCGGTTTTGGTCTTCTTCGGCTTTTCCACTAGCTTCAGTTTGTCGAAAAGAATCTCGCCGACCTGTTTGGGGGAATTGAGATTGAATTCCCCGTCCGCCGCGTCGAAAACGGCTTTCTGCAGTTCTGAAATCCGGCTTCCGAGAACGGTGCCAATGTCGGCAAGCGTTTCCCGGTCGACCCGGATTCCTTCCGCCTCCATTGCCACAAGAACCGGGACGAGCGGGCATTCGATTTCGTAGAGAACTTTTTCCTGGTCCAGCTCTTTCACCTTCTCTTTCAGCAGGCCGGCGAGCTGCCAGGTAATGTCGGCATCTTCGCAGGCATATCGGGCAATGGCCTCAAAATCGGGGCCCTCCCCGGACATTTCGGCTTCGTCGAACAGATTCATTTGCCCGGATTTCTCCGCCTCTTTTCCGAAAACGGAATCGTAGGAGATGGGAGTGTATCCGAGCAGGGACTCCGCAAGGTAGTCCATCTTGTGCCGTTGATCGGGCTCGATGAGGGAGTGAGCGAGCATCGTGTCAAAAACCGGCGTCGCCACGGAATAGCCCTGCCATTGCAACACCCCGATGTCGAACTTGAGGTTGTGCCCGATTTTTTCTATGTCGGGGTTCTCAAAAACGGCACGGAATTCTTCGGCAATCTTCCTGCCAGCGTCATCAGGCGTAACCTCCACATAGTATGCTTCGTGTTCCTTCCACGAGAAGGCGAGACCGATGATGTGAGTGGTTTTCTCGTCGAGCGATGTTGTTTCGAGGTCAAAGCAGAAGGCTTCCTTCGATTGCAATTCCGCAATCAGCTTTGTTCGCGCACTTCTGTCATCACTGCGGATAAAACGGTAGTCCTTTTCAAAATCGTCGATTGTCTTGAGATTGGCGGAAAGGCCGGCATCCGATTCCGAAGTGCTGTGACCGCGGCCTGCCTGAAAGTCATCTCCGAAAAGTCGCTTGCCGAGGGAATTGAATTCGAACTCGACGAAGAGCGACTGAATCGCATCGTCGTCGCGTTCGCTGATCTTGATTTCGTCAAACCCGACATCGACGGGTGCGTCAGTCATGATGGTGACGAGCTTTTTAGATAGCAGGGCCTGTTCCCTGTTGTTTTCCACATTCTCCTTCTGCTTGCCCTTGAGTTGGTCGGTGCTATCGAGGAGTTTTTCGACACTTCCGAACTGTGCGACGAGTTTCTTTGCGGTCTTTTCACCGACACCGGGAACACCGGGAATATTGTCGGAAGCATCCCCCCACAATCCGAGAATATCGATCGTTTGAAGCGGGTCTTCGACCATCCAGTTTTCGCAGATAGCGGTGCGGTCGAGAATCTCCGCCTCACTACCTTGTCGGCCGGGTTTGTAAATTCTTGTCGAGTCGGTGACGAGCTGGGCAAAGTCCTTGTCGGGCGTTACCATGTAGGTTTCGAAGCCCCCCATTTCCTCCGCCTGTTTTGCCAGGGTGCCGATGATGTCATCAGCTTCCCAACCGGGGCATTCGATGACGGGAATGTTGAATGCCTGGACGAGGCGCTTCACGTGTGGCAGCTGAAGAGCCAGATCCTCGGGCATCGCATCGCGGTTTGCCTTATATTCCGGATATATCTCATGTCGCGGAGTCGGGTCGCTCGTATCGAAGGCAACAGCGAGGTGAGTCGGTGCCTGTTTCTCGAGAAGATCGAGAAGCGTATTGGTAAAACCGAAAAGCGCCGAGGTGTTGACGCGATTCGAGGTGTAGATCGGGCTGCGGATCAGGGCAAAATGAGCGCGATAAATGAGCGCCATCCCATCGAGAAGAAAGAGTCGGTTCGGAGATTCCGGCATAGCAGTATCAGAGCGGTGGACGGGGCCTGAGGCAAGAAGAGAAGTGTTGTAGACTACGCATTCGCGACTGCGACTTGCTGGCATCACATGCCTCGTGATGCAATAATCGAAGCTGTGAAATGGGTCGTTACAGCCTTCTTTCTGGTTCTTTCTACCGCGACGATTTCCGGTGCGGGAGCGGTTGCGTCGTATGAAAACGAAATCAGGCCGCTTTTCAAAGAGCGGTGTTACGCCTGTCATGGGGCGCTGAAACAGAAAGGAGGACTCCGGGTCGACACGGTCGCTTTTCTCAAAGAGGCCAATGCTCTGGTAGCGGGGGATCCGAATGCAAGTGAGTTGGTCGCCCGTATCCGGAGCGGAGATGATGACGAAAGAATGCCGCCGGAAGGGCACGCGCTGTCGCCGGATCAGGTGAACGTAATTGTCGAGTGGATTGCGGCAGGTGCTCCGGCACCGGATGGAGAGCGTCCGGAAGATGATCCGCTCGAGCACTGGGCGTTTCAAAAGATCAAACGTCCTGACGTTCCGGTAGTCGAGGGTGTATCCCATCCGGTGGATGCCTTTCTCGCCGCGAAGCAGGCGGAGTTGGGACTCACGCCGGTAGGGGCTGCTGATCGAGGTCTCGCGATTCGTCGTCTCTATCTGGATCTGATTGGATTGCCACCGACCGTTGACCAGCTCGACGATGGCAGACCCTGGGGGGAAGTTGTCAATGAGCTGCTTGCGAGTCCACAGCACGGGGAAAGGTGGGCTCGTCACTGGATGGATGTTTGGCGCTACTCGGACTGGTACGGGCTCGGATCGCAGCTTCGTTATTCTCAGAAACATCTCTGGCACTGGCGCGACTGGATCGTTGAATCGCTCAATGATGATCTCGGCTATGATGAAATGGTTCTCGCGATGCTGGCCGGGGATGAGTTGCACCCGGGCGATCCGGAAAAGGTACGGGCGACCGGTTTTCTCGCGAGAAACTACTTTCTCTTCAATCGAACCACCTGGCTCGACAGCACAATCGAGCATACCGGAAAAGCGTTTCTCGGCCTCACGATCAACTGTGCCAAATGCCACGATCACAAGTACGATCCGATATCCCTGGCGGACTACTATCGATTCCGGGCCATCTTCGAACCACACCAGGTGAGGCTTGATCCGGTTCCGGGCGAGACGGATCTGGACAAAAACGGGCTCCCCCGGGTTTTTGATGACAATCTCGAAGCCGTTACCTGGATTCACAAACGCGGCGATGAGAAACAGCCTGACAAAAATACGAAAATTGTTCCGCAGGTACCGGAGTTTCTCTCGTCCTTTGCAGGGCCGGTTTCCGGGGTGGATCTTCCGTTGGAGGCCTATGCTCCCGGTTCGAAGAAGTGGGTGCAGGATGAACAGTTGAAGGCTGCGGCTGAGAAAGTGAAACAGGCGGTCGCCGGTCTTGCCAGTGCCCGGGAGAGTGCCGGTAAGCACACGGGTTCTCCGAAAGAAGTAGCAGCCGATTCACCATCATTCGTTGCCGCCAGGGATGATTTCTATTCAATCGATGACGAAGTCTGGGAGGTGAAAGGTAAAGGACTGGAGATCGAAGATGGAAAGCTGGTTCATTCGGTTGCGAGTCGGGATCCGGCGGAACTGATTTCGAAACAAACTCTTCCGGACGACTTTGAGGTCACCTGTCGCTATACGACAACGGGAGGGCCGACCTACCGTTCGGTTTCCTTCCGGTTCCACCGCAGTGGTGACGGTCGCGATGCCAATTTTGTCTACACCAGCGAGCATGCCCCCGGGCCGAAAGTTCAAGCTGCGTTTACGCGAAACGGAAAAGTGACGTACCCGGGAGACGGGCGGAAGAAGAAGCAGCAGCTCACCGGCGTGCCGCAGGAATTGCGACTCGCCGTTCGCGGGGATCTCGTCAATGTCTGGCATAACGGGGCATTTGCTTTCGCGTACCGCTATCCCGAAAAGCCGGGGCGGGGAAAATTCTCTCTTTCTGCTTTCGATGCGACTGCTGAATTTGATTTCATTGAAATCCGACCGCTACCCGGGGATTTCAAACTGACTGAAGCAAGCAACAAAGTGGAGGATGTTCCCGGAAAATCGGAATCAGAACTGAAATTGGCGCGGCTCAAAGTGGAGGCGGCGCGGGCGGAACTTCGATCTGTGGAAGCGACCATTGCGGCCGACAGATCCCGTTTTTCCAACCCGGAAAAGGCGGAGGAAAAGTTGATTCTTGCTGCAGCGCAGGCACAGATCGCTGCGACTCTGGCGAAAGCCGAAGTTGATCTGTTAGGATCGGATGCCAGGAAGAAAAAGGCTGCGGGCGAAGCGAAGAAAAAGGCGAAGAAGCAACTCGCGAAGCTGAAAGAAGGGGAGGTGGACTATGAGCCGTTGCGAGTTACGAGAAAAGCCCTCGAGACGCCGGCGCACAAGTTTGAAGACTACCCCGGTGTGTTTCCTGACAAATCGACAGGACGGCGCACCATGCTGGCGAAGTGGATTGTTTCCCGGGAGAATCCGCTGACGGCGCGTGTCGCGGTAAATCATGTCTGGATGCGGCACTTTGGTGAGCCGCTCGTTGATTCCGTTTTCGATTTCGGACGTCAGGCGAAGGAGCCGGAACACCTCGCGCTTCTCGATTTTCTTGCTTCGGAGTTCATGGAATCGGGATGGAGCTTTCGACATCTTCACCGCCTGCTCGTAACGTCAGAAGCCTGGCGTCGCGATACCTCAACCGCGAAGGTTGACTCGCAGACCCGGGAGAAGGATCCGGAAAACAGGTTTTACTGGCGGATGAATCCCCGTCGCATGGAAGCGCAGGTCGTCCGCGACAGTTTGCTGCATATGTCAGGCGAACTCGATTTGACCCGTGGCGGTCCTTCGGTCGCTCCCGATGGGAAATCGAAACGCCGCAGCCTTTACTTCACCCATTCGCCGGAGAAGCGAAGCCTCTTTCTGGCAACTTTCGATGATGCCGACCTTCTGCAGTGCTATCGCCGCGGTGAGAGCGTCGTTCCGCAGCAGGCGCTGGCCCTGTCGAACAGCGAACTTGCCTTCGACGCGTCGGAGAAAATGGCAAGCCTCCTCGAGGGGGATGGAAACAGCGAACTGATCGCAGATCTGTTTCTCGCCATTCTGGGGCGTGATCCAAGTGCAGAAGAAACAAGTGAATGCGAAACCTTTTTGTCCCTTTTCTCCCCGAAAGAGAAGGAACGGGCCCGTGCCCGGTTGGTTCACGCTTTATTGAACCACAACGATTTTATTACGATCCGTTAGTCTGCGATGAATGTCTTTCCCGCAAATTCAGAATTTGGTCATGTTGACCGCCGCAGGTTTCTTCATGGTGCCGGTCTCGGTTTTGGCGGCGTGGCCCTGCAGTCTTTGCTGAGCCGGGAGGCGCTCGGAGCAGGTAGTTCTCTGCGCATCGACGGTCGCTCCCAGTTTGCGCCCAGGGCGAAAAATGTGATCTGGCTCTTTATGCGTGGCGGGGTCAGCCACATGGAGAGCTTTGACCCGAAGCCGATGCTCACGAAATACGGAGGCAAGACGATCGCTGAAACGCCTTTCGCTGATGTTCAGAATCCGGACAAATTGAAGAATGTCAGGGTCGTGGTGGTGAATGATGCGAACGGTCAGCAGCGCAACGTGATTTACCCGCTCCAGGTTGGATATAAGAAATACGGCGAAAGCGGAATCGAGGTAAGCGACTGGTTTCCTCATATCGGAAGCTGCGCTGACGACCTTGCAGTGATTCGATCCATGTGGACGACTGATGACAACCACGGTGCACAGGTGCAGTTTCATTCCGGAAAACATCGTCTGGATCCCCCGGCTCCCACCATCGGTGCCTGGGTGACCTACGGACTCGGGTCATTGAATGATAATCTTCCGCAATTCGTGAGTATGGGGCCGCGCTTTTTCGACAAGCGCGACGGACACTATCTCGGTCCTGCGTATGACTCGGTGAAGTTGAAGGTCGATTTGAACAATCCCCTCGATTTCGCAAAGCCGGCGGGGGACCAGACCCGGGAGGAACAACAACGGGGATTTAATCTCGTTGGACGGCTGAACCGCCTTGCGGCAAGGCAATATCCGGATGATGCAGCGCTGGAGGCCCGGATCAAATCCTACGAGTTGGCGTTCCGGATGCAGACGGAAGTGCCCGACGTCATCAACTTTGATACCGAGTCGGAAGAGACGAAGAAACTCTACGGACTGGATCAGAAGGAAACGAAATCGTTCGGGGAGCAACTTCTTGCGGCAAGACGGTTGTCAGAGCGCGGAGTAAGGTTCATTCAGATTATGCATGGTGACGGGGCTGCCGGAGCGTGGGATCAACATTCCAAGCTGAAAGAGAAGCACTCCGAGCTGGCTATGCAGGTTGACCGGCCTATCGCCGGATTGCTGAAAGATTTGAAACAGCGGGGGCAGCTCGAGGAAACGCTCGTTGTTTTTGCGACGGAATTTGGTCGCACCCCGGGAACGCAGGGAAGCGACGGTCGCGATCATCACCCTTACGGATTCAGTGTCTGGATGGCCGGAGGAGGGGTCAAAGGGGGAACGGTTCACGGTGCGACTGACGAGCTTGGATTTCACGCCATCGAAAATCCGCATTATGTGACGGATATCCACGCGACCATTTTGCATCAGTTAGGGCTGAAATCCCACACTCTTGAAGTCCCCGGACACAAACGCCTCGATCAGGATTTTGGAAGTGTGATCCGGGAGGTGGTATCGTGACAAGGCTCTTTCCCGCACTGGCGGTAGGGCTGATGGCTCTGGTTGCAGTGGGAGCGGTTTATGAGTATCAAAAATCGCAGAAGCGAATTCGAATCACGGCAGCGGAAGGGGCCGAAGTGTTGTGGGATCTCGGGGAACTCATCGAGCGGATTCACTTTCATCCCGAAGATATCTACCGGATCGACGGAGATATTGCCGTGATTTCCAGGAACATTCCGCTCGGGTGGTGGGATGCTTTGGGAAACAATGGCGGAATCCGAACCATCACAGATGCGGAATTGCAACGTGGAGTTGTGGGAGGGAATCGAGTTTCTCTTCTGGAACTTCGTCTCGGCGCACCGACACAAGAGGGGCACGAGGTCATACGCATCTACTCCGCCGAATACTACTCGAATACAAAAGGAGACCTGTTTGTGAAGTATGGAGAGAGTCCAGCTATGTTTACCATTGTGAAGACCCACGGTAAGTTCAGGCCGGTTTATATCCCGCCGGTGGGGTCACCCTGAGCACGTCGTTTTTGAGGTGAATGTTTTCACCTGACCCTGTTCCTTCGGTCACTCAACCCTGTTGAGGGCGCGATCTAACCCTGTTTGGCGGAAGTGCTTGCGTCCAGTAGTCCCCGCATATATCCGACTGCCCAGAGCCGTCCCATCATGTGGTATCCCGGGTGTTTATTGGATTCCCCGTGGAGAGTGGGGACATGGTCGGGCCGAATGGGGATGTTGGAACAGCAATCCTGATAGGCCCGGATGCAGGCGGCCATGTCAGTTTTTCCCAGATCGTGAAAGGTTTCCTGAAAATGGGGGACGGCCCCCGTGACGTCGCGGAAGTGCGCGAAGACTATGTGAGGAGCCAGTCTCCGAATCAGGGCAGGGATATCGTATTCTGCAGCGGAGGAGGCAAAAGAACCCTGACAAAGACAGATTCCATTGGCTGGGGAGTCGACCATTTTCACCATTCGCTCGAATGCTTCCGGAGTGTGCATGATACGCTGTTGGCCGAATGCTTCTGCCATGGGAGGATCATCGGGATGCATCGCGAGGCGAACACCGGCATCTTCGGCTACGGGAATGACTTCGTTAAGAAAACGTTCGAGATTTTCCCAGAGCTTTGAGGCGGGAGTTGGGTCAGTGGGAGAGAAATTAAATCCGGTTGCGTTGATTGCTTTGTCAGGATTTCGAATGTCGAACTCGGTAACGAGAGCGCCTCCGCGGTCCGGTAGGTCGAGCCGCGTTCGCTGCCAGTCGTCGTTGGGCATCCAGCTGTAGCAGAGGACGGGGACTTCGGCTTCGCCCATGTTGCGAAGCAGGGTTTTGAAATTTTCGGTCTGCTGTCGACAGTTCTCCGTCCCGTGAATGAAATCGAGAGTGGGGACATACCGTTCGATCACACCGAGTTTCATGCCGTGCGCTTCGACACGGCGCCTGTTCCCGTCAAGGATTGCTGGATCAAGGCCGGGCCAGGTAGCGACAATTTCCTCGACGCCGACCTGAGCGGCGAGAGCGAGGTTTTCGTCGGAAAAGGGGGTGACGAGCAGGGCGATTTTCATTGCCCGCCGGATGCAATCTCGTTTGCCTGTGCCGAGACTTTTTTCAGGGTGTCGACGAGTTTAGTGGCGGGATTGATGCCGAAATGATAGCGATCGGTTTCCTCGTTTACCTCCATCTCGAGAACGACAGGAAGGGATTCGTCGCCCGGGTCGACTTTCACGGTCCAGATTTCGTTTTTCCCTTCCTGAAAAATTTTACCAAAGGATTTCTCCTTTTCCGGCGCTTGGATGGCCTTTTCCAGAAAGCGGATGAGATCGGACGCCTGATCGACTGAGAGAACGAGGAACGCACCTTCCTGAGGGCCGGTCTGGCCGGGGACGAATGGGACGATCAGGCTGAACCAGATCGTTGCGCCGAGATTGTCGTCTGCTTTTGCTTCGATATGGGTGTAGGACTGAACATTGAATCCTTCTTTGAAGAACGGGGTCGGATCTCCAATCCTGGTGGAACCCTGGACGATGACGCTCTCAATCGCAGGGTCGAAATCGGTGTCTTCGGGATCCCAGTCTGCTGCCTGGATCGCGGGGGAAAAGCAGACCGGAAAAAGCAGGGAGAATAGCAGGTGAAGTCGGAATTTCATCGTTGTTCTATCGTAGAATATTTTCAGAAGGATGAGAGAAAAAACGGAACGAATTTGTTTCGAAAGGGCGGGGGAAGTTGCGGGCCACGTTCTTGCGAACGCGGCTACAGTATTCTGCGGGGTTTGGCTCGATGGTGGATTGGGAAGTGTAGCCGCCGCTGCAAAGCGGTGGAGCGGAGAGTAGGCGGGCCACGTTCTTGCGAACGCGGCTACAGTGCTGCGGAGTTTGGTTCGATAGTGGATTGGGGAAGTGTAGCCGCCGCTGCAAAGCGGTGGGGCGGAGAATTGGCGGGCCACGTTCTTGCGAACGCGGCTACAAGGCTCCGCAGGAAGTGGGCGTCTCCCGAGTCACTTCAACTCCTCAATCGCATCGCTCAGCTCGCTCCACTTCGTGTAGAGCCCTTCCAACTCCGATTCGACTTCAGCAAATCGTTTCGTTGCTTCGGCGGCTTCCTCTCCCTTTTTGAAGAATTCGGGATCAACGAGTTTTGCGGTGAGGTCAGCCTTCTCCTGTTCGATCGAGCCGATTTTTTCCTCAACGGTTTCGAATTCAGCCTCCAGTGGTTTCAGTTTGGCTGCTTTCTCTTCGCGGGCTTTGGCTTCCAGCCTTCGCTGCTCTTTCCGGTTGGCGCTTCCGCTGGTCGACTTTCCGGTATTGTTGCCGGCGGCAGTGGATTTCGGCCGGGCTGCTTCGAGGTCAGCCTGTTTTTTCTCAATGTAGTCACTGACGTTCCCGTAGTAGAGCTTCGGCGCATTGCCGGGAATGAACTCGAGCACTTTCGTGACGATAGGATCGAGAAACGAGCGATTGTGGGAGACGATTGCGTAAGCACCTGTGTAGTCGACCAGGGCTTTCTGGAGAACTTCCTGAGAGTGCAGGTCGAGGTGGTTGGTCGGTTCGTCGAGAATCAGGAAATTGGCCGGTTGAAGCAGCATTCTGGCGAGGGCGAGACGTCCCCGCTCACCGCCTGACAAAACACTTACCGATTTGAAAACGTCGTCTCCACGAAAAAGAAATGCGCCGAGGAGGGTGCGCAGATTTCCGGCCGCTTCGGTGGTGACGCTGCCCTCCATCGTTTCGAGGACGGTTTTGTTCGGGTCCAGTTCATCGGCGTGAGTTTGCGAAAAGTAGGCAATGCCGACTTTGTGGCCAACGGTTCTTTCTCCCGATGTCGGTTCCTCGTCACCGGAAATAAGACGGGAGAAAGTCGATTTGCCGGCTCCGTTGACTCCAACGATGGCAATTTTGTCGCCCCGCTCGATTGTGAAATCGAGTTGATCGATCACTTTGTTGTCGCCGTAATGTTTGCAGGCTCCTTCGAGTTTGAGAACGGTCTGTCCACTGCGCTCGGGCTGGGGGAAGCGGAAGTCAACGGTGGCAGCATCCTGCTCCAGCTCGATGCGCTCCACTTTCTCCAGCTGCTTGATCCGCGACTGAACCATCTTTGCCTTGCTGGCTTTCGCCCGGAAGCGGTTGATCAGTTTCTCGGCTTTTTCGATTTCCTTCTGCTGGTTGCGGAAGGCCCGTTCGGCCTGTTCGCGTCGTGCCTCTCTTTCCCGGAGAAAGAAGGAATAGTTTCCCGAGTATTGTTCGACGCCGCCATTTTCGAACGCGAGGGTTCGATTGGTGAGATTGTCGAGCATGCTTCGATCGTGTGAAATCAGGATGAGTGCGCCGCCGTAGTTCCGAAGCCATTGTTCAAGCCACTGGACGGTCTCGATATCGAGGTGGTTCGTCGGCTCATCGAGAAGGAGGACGGAAGGTTCCTGCAGAAGGAGTTTCGCCATCGCGATTCGCATTTGCCACCCTCCGGAAAACTCACCGGTTTCGCGAGTCATGTCGGATTGTTTGAAGCCGAGCCCGCCGAGGACAGTTTCGATGCGGGGCTTCATTCGGCTCACGTCATGGTGTTCGAGCCGGAGCTGCAAATCACCGAATACCTCGAGCAGATCACCGTATTCTTCCGACTGCGGATCGCCGGACTCCATTTCTTTCTCCACTTCAACGAGTTGTTCCTGGAGTTGTTTGACGTCGTCGAATGCTTTTGCCGCTTCTTCGAAAATGGAGGTTCCGCTGTGCTGGACGCCTTCCTGGGGAAGGTAGCCGACGGTGGTTTGCTTTGCTTTGACAATGCGCCCGGTATCGGGATATTCGATCCCGGCGATGATTTTCATCAGGGTCGATTTACCGGCTCCGTTTGGCCCTGCCAGTGACCAGCGCTCCTTCGCACGAACGGTAAAGGAGAGATCTTTGAAAAGCGATCTCGCGCCGTATTCGATCGACACTTTGTCTACGGCAAGCATGGGGAAATCAGGCGGGGTAGCTGCCTAACACTTTCACAAAAGAGCAGTGTTGTTCAAGCTGGTCGATGACGCGGGCGAATTTTTCGTCTTCGCAGTGCCCGGCGAGATCAACAAAGAAAAAATACTCCCAGGCGCGGCGCTTCGAGGGGCGGCTCTCGATCTTGGACATGTTGATCTCAAATTCTTCGAACGGCTCAAGCGCCTTGTGAAGAGAGCCCGGCTGATCGCGGACGGAGAACATAACCGAGGTCCGGTCGTTGCCGGTTGGCGGGCAGGTTTTGTGACTGATGACGAGAAAGCGGGTCGTGTTGTGCGCGATGTCCTGAATCGATGTTTCGAGGACCTTCAGGCCATACATTTCTGCGAGCAGGGTGCCACCGAGAACTGCGGAGTTCGGCTCTGCTGCAGCGAGCTCGGCCGCGACGGCGGAGCTCGATTTTTCGATGGGCTGAATCTCGTGGAAATTCTTTCCGAGCCAGGCACGGCACTGCGCGATGATCTGCGGGTGACTGTAGATCTGCTGAATGTCTTCACGCTTGCAGTTCGCCATCAGGTTGTTCTCGATGGGAAGCATCACCTGACCATAAATTTTCAGGGGCGAGTCCGCGAAGAGGTCGAGGGTGTGTGTGACGGCTCCCTCTGTCGAGTTTTCAATCGGCACGACGCCGTAATCGGCAACGCGTCGTTCGACTTGTTCGAACACATCAGCAAAGCTCGGCTGAGGCAGGTATTTGACGCTGTGGCCGAATTTACCGATGGCTGCCTGGTGGGTCCATGTTCCGGCAGGGCCAAGGTAGGCGATTTTCAGATCCTCCTCCAGAGCGAGCGCTGCTGACATGATTTCACGATAGATCGCGCGAATCGAGTCTTCGGGAAGTCGACCTCCTTCGCCCTTGGCGACGAGGCTGCGAAGCAGTTTCTCCTCTCTTTCCGGAGCGTAGATTTCGAGGCCTTCCCGTTTCTTCACGACGCCGACTTCGTGGACGATATCGGCGCGCTCATTGAGCAGCCGAATCATTTCGGTGTCGATTTTATCGATTCTATCTCGCAGGTCTTCGAGGCTCATGATTCTTCTTCAGTAGTTTCGGATTGGTCCTCCGATGACGGTTTTTCTTCTTCGGCAAGGGCCTGTTCCGCAGCCGCGAGGGCGGCGAGGCGTTCCTCTTCCGGCGAAAGTTCGGCGGGTTCTTCCCCGGGGGAATCGGCTTCGGGGTTTTCCGCTTCCTCCTCCTCTTTTTCGTCCTCCGCCGTCGGCAGGTCGACGGTGCGGAGTTCTTCCGAATTGGGCAGGTCTTCGAGGTCTTTTACACCGAAGTGCTCCATGAACTCATCGGTTGTCTCATAGAGCATGGGACGGCCCGGGAGATCGGCCCTGCCGCCGACACGAATGAGATTCCGGTCGACCAACTTGTGGATTTGACCATCAACCGATACGCCGCGGACGGCTTCGATGTCGGCTTTGGTGATGGGCTGCCGGTAGGCCACGAGGGCAAGCGTTTCCAGTGCGGCGGGACTAAGCTTTTCGGGCCGCATCTCGGGGAGCAGGGCGCGGATCCAGTCTGCGTAATCGCTGCGGGTGACAAAACGCCACCCACTGGCCCCTTCCTGAAGCTCTATCGAACGCTCTGTCTCTGCGAGATGTTCTCCCAGCTCGGCAATGGCGGTCTCGATTTTTTTCTGGGAAATGCTTTCCCACTCGCGGGCTTGCGGAGCTTCAGAGTCAGCCGCAGCCCGGCGTACTGCCTTCATGATTTCGGCAGTGGTGACTGGCTCCGGTGCGGCAAAAATGAGTGCCTCGATGATCTGAATCAGCTGCATGTGGGGTGAGAAAAATGCTCGCTAATGGTGCCGTGATTCGCGGGAAATGAAAGTGGATTCTCCACAACTATTCTTCGTTCCGTTGCAGCTCGATATCGCCGAGAATCACCTCCTGGCGGACACGGAAAAAGTTGAGTTTCATCAGTTCGAGAACGGCGAGGAAGGTGACGATGAGTTCGCCTTTGGTCACAGCTTCGTCAAAGAGTGAGGAAAAGCGGACCGTCCCCCCGGGAGGAACCTTTTCGAGCAGGTGATCGATTCTATCGCTGACAGTGAAGCGGTCGTCGACAATTTCGCCGAGATCCCCTTCGTCGAACCGGTCAAGAATGTTCTGAAATGCCCGGATCAGATCAAAAATGCCGAGCTCATCCGAAAGAGGACGTTCCTCGTCTTTGTCGGTTTTGATCTTCTCGGGTTTTCGTGTGAAGTGGTCCTGCTGCTCCTCTTCCTTTTTGCCGAGGTAGTTCGCGGCTTCCTTGAATTTCTTGTACTCAATCAGCTGGCGAATCAGGTCCCACCGGGGATCTTCCTCGTCGGCGTCTTCTTCAGGCGGCTGGACGTGCTTGGGAAGCATCATCCGGCTCTTGATGTAGCAGAGGTTTGCCGCCATCACGAGGAATTCGCCTGCGAGACCGATGTTCAGCATTTTGAAGGTCTCAAGATAGGACATGTATTGCTTCGTGATGCTCTCGATCGGAATGTCGTAGATGTCGATCTCATCTTTCTTGATGAGATAGAGCAGGAGGTCCATTGGCCCCTCAAAGACGTCGAGCTCGACTTTGTAAGTCGAGCCGCTGACCTCGATGGACGGGGCTTCGTCGTCTGGAACGCTCTCCGTGGCGGTATCTGTCCCGTCAGGTTCCGCGACAGCCGGTTCCTCAGTCGGGTCGGGCGCGGAAGGGTCTGTATCTGTGTCGCTCAATGAATCGGTGATTGTTGTAGCAAAGACGCGCGAAGAGGCAAATGCAAGACGAGAGAACAGAGTGTCTTTCCCGCCGTAAGAGATGACGGAAAACGCGCAAAAGTTTAAAGATGCTAAGAAATTAATTGTTCCTCTTTCTTTTCTGATTATTATGAATTTATGAGCGATTCACGGTCAACCCCTCAACCGATCTCCCGCTCCGATGCCAAACGGCTATGGAACTTGATGAAGCAGAAAGAGCCGCTGTCTCAGGCGGATCGGGAGCTGGTAAAGCAGGCGGCGGAATTTCAGATGTTCCACCACCACGGGATCCGGTTGAAGCCTGGGAGCGAGCCATCAGCACCCAGTTCCGAAATCTTACCGAATTTGCGAAACGGAACGACTGTATCCTGACCCGGCCTGACCTACCTGAACTCGATTACGGGAAAGGGGGGATGGAGCATGAAATTTTTCATGATGAAGCGGGCGACCGCTTCTGGAAGTCCACTTTTCCGGAACAGGCCGGCTTCGGTCCGTCCGGATATACGACTCCGATCGGCTACCTTCGGCGCCTGCGCCTATCGAATTTGATTTTCGGGGATGATGTCCGCTTCGAGGGAATCTGGCCCCGTCGGGACGGACCAAGTATTGTGACTTCGCAACGATACATCCTTCCCGATCCGTTCGAAGGAGTCCCAACTGAAGAAGATGTGTCGAAATACATGGCTTCTCTGCGTTTTATCTGGGACGAAAAGCAGCTCGGATTTTATCGGAAGGAAGATGGTGTTCTCGTTCAGGACTGCCACCCGCGAAACTACGTCCGGGCAGCCGACGGGGAACTCTACGCAATCGACATCCAGCCGTTTCTCGACAAGGGCAGGTCGTTTGACGAAGTGGTTGCCCACACGGACGTGACTTGAACACGGGCTTTACCGGAGTCGAAAACTCCGCTTCATTGCCTTGCGATGCGTTCTCTCCTCTCACTAGGCCTTCTCCTTTCCCTCTTATTGACAGGCAGTGCTTTTTCCCAGGCCGACTACAAACGCTACTACGACGAGGACAACCTGCCCAAGGTCCGGGAAATTTTCCAGCGCGGGCGCTATGACATCGTTGTCCAGGTTTGCGACTACGCCCTGCGTCGCGGTCAGCCGTCCTGGGAATGGCGAACGCTCCGTTTCCAGTCGCTCGCGAATCTGGGGCGGTACGAAGAAGCGGTAGAGGAGGCGGTAGCGACAACGACGAGGTTCAGTGACAAGCTCGGAGCTCTTCTCGAAGCCCATGAAATGTTCACGGCAATGGGGCTGGAGGAAGAGGCTGCCGGAATTCATGCTGCGATCAATGAAGCAGCAGCAGCGGTTCCGGAGAAAAGGCGAACAGCCCTCGACTATGTCCATCTGGGGCGGGCTGCTCTCATTCTCGGGGCGGATCCTTCAACCGTGATCGATCAGTATTTCGACGTGGCGAAGACTTTCAAAGCAAAAGGCGAGAATGTTCCGGAGGGCTTGATCGATGCTTATCTCGCGGCGGGAAACCTCGCGTTGGAAAAAGACGACTTTGCCCGTGCGGCGAAGGAGTTTCAGGAGGCATACAAGTTGGCTCCTGATAATCCGGAGGTTCTATTCGGCCTCGCCGAGTCCTTCTTTCCCAGCGACCGGAAAAAAGGAGGGGAGTATCTGGAGCGCGTTTTCACTCCCGCCCCCCTTCATTTCGGGGCTCTTTTGTTACAGGCGGAATACGCGATTAATTTTGAGCGCTACGATGAGGCGCACAAAAATCTGGGGCTGCTTGAAAGCGTGAACCCGCGTCACCCGCTTGCCGCTGCCTACCGGGCGATCCTTGCCGAGCTCGAACACAACGATCATGCCGGATTTGAGAAATACCGTCAGGAGGCTCTCTCGGTTTATGCGAACAATCCGGAAATCGATCACCTGATTGGTCGAGTCCTTTCGAAGAAATACCGGTATCAGGAAGGAGCTGATGCGCAGAAGCGAGCCCTTGCTATGGATCCCGATTTTCTCCCTGCGAAATTGCAACTTGCGCTCGATTATCTCCGACTGGGAGAAATCGATGCTGCCTGGCCGCTCGCGGCGGAAGTGGCGGAGGCGGATGAATACAACGTTCTCGCCTACAATCTGGAGATCCTGAAAAAGGAAATCGAGAGTTTTGCCTCGATCCGAAGTGATGATTTCATTATCCGGATGCCGCCTGAGGAGGCGGAGATATATGGTGACCGGGTGCTCGAAATTCTGACCGAAGCAAAACAAGTGCTCGGAGAAAAATACGGACTCAACATCGAAGAAAGGACGCTGGTTGAGTTCTATCCAAACCAGCAGGATTTCGCGATTCGCTCTTTCGGATCTCTTGGAGGGCAGGGTTTGCTGGGAGTCTGTTTTGGATCTGTCGTAACGATGAACAGCCCGGGAAGTGTCACTGCGGGGAAAAACAACTGGGAGGCGACGTTGTGGCACGAGTATTGTCATGTCATAACTCTAACAAAGACAAAAAACAAGATGCCGCGATGGCTCAGTGAGGGGATCTCAGTATACGAAGAAATCGAGCGGCAATCGAACTGGGGGCAACGCATGACGCCCCGATACCGGAAAATGATACTGGAAGAGGACGTGGCCACTCCTATCAGTGAAATGAGCCAGGCATTCTTTCAGGCCGAAAGTGGAGAGCATGTTATGTTTGCCTACTATCAATCGATGCTGGTAGTGAAACACATCATTGAGGATTTTGGTGATGAAGCGCTCCGCAATATTCTTGTCGATTTGGCCAATGGGGTCCTGATCAATGACGCGATTGAAAAGCACACCATTCCAAT
>JAKSBG010000521.1 GCA_022361255.1 Verrucomicrobiales bacterium | reverse complement strand
TTCATTTCCCGGGAAGCCTCCTGCACGACTCCTACCTCGATTCCGCATCCAATACGAAGAAGAAAGGACCGATCCCCGATCACACCGGCATCGATATATTTGGAGCGATATTTTTCCCCGCATATCAGATCACAGGCCTTTTCCAGATCACTGGGTAGTCGCAGCTCAGACGCGACCAGATTCCCGGTACCGCCTCCGAGTATCAACATGGGAACATTCGTCCCCATCAGCCCGGTGGCTACTTCCATGACAGTTCCGTCTCCACCGTAAACCGCAACTACCTCTACTCCGGCTTCCACTGCTTCGCGAGCGAGACGCCGACCGTCGCCGGGGCCATGGGTGATAGATATGTCCCACGCAATGTCAGCGCTGCGGAAAGTGGAGTTCAGAATCGCCAACAAGGGGATCTTCCGGGACGGTGCCGGATTTACGATCACCTGCACGGACTGCGGACGGGCGTGTTCCTGAAGATTTACCTGCTGAATCGACATTGGACTGTACGGGCACACTCTCGCCCGTAGAGCGGCACTGTAGCGACCCTTTTTCGATTCGTCCACTCCGGACTGTCGCCTCTCTATGACCGAGAAGAGAAACCTGCCATCAAATTGAGGGCTCAGTCGATTCCGACCACACGCCCCCGCCCCAACTGAGTTCAACTGACTTCGGGCAGGTCAAAATCCTCCGGTTTCCCGACGACATGAGCGGAACGGCGTATTCCAGGACTGCGGTGAAGGCGGCGAAACCAACCGTCACAACTTCTCGCCGTATTTTTTCTCGTGAAATTCCTTGGCTTGATCCAACCAGTTATCAGTGTAGATCCGGTTTTTGAACGTAAGCATCTTGGAAAACTCAGCGCAGGCGGCATCTGTCCAAACAGCAACCTGCTTGAATCGATACACGCCGATGCTGTTCAACTTGCCTTCGAGCACCTTGGCAACACCTTTAATCTCCTTGAGATCGTCTACCTCGGAAGGGGCTTCTTTGTAGATGATCCCGTAGACAGAATCCTGTTCCACCTCGCCGGCCTCGAGCTCCGCAGCAAAAACGTTCGCTGCCTCCTCTTCTGTGGCAGCCTCGAAATCGTCATCATCTTCTTCTGCCGGGACACGATCGGAGGCAGAGGGAGAACTGTTTTCTTCTTTTGCAGCAATGGGTTCTGCCACAGATGCTGCCGCACCGGCACCAACCGGGTCGGGAGAGCCCTCATTACCGCCTTCCTCTTCTTCCCTTTCTGTTGAGGAATCCGCTTCATCCCCCTTGTCAACATCCTCGACCGGTTCAATTTCCCCACCGGCATCCGAAGCTCCGGAGTCATTGGTTGTATTACTTTCAGCTCCTGAGCGAATGGAATACTCATTCGCATCTCCTTCGGAAAAGAGCCAAATCAAAAGCCAGACAATCGCTGCAATTGCGAAGGCAAGAAAGAGAACGAAAAACAATCCGGAAGAACGGCCGGAGGCCTCTGCAAGTATCGTGGGGAATAGCATGATAAGGAAGGGTGGAATTCGGTTCGGGATGTTTTCGCCCTTCCCTGCCCTGACGGCAAGCCGATTCCGTGCAAATTTTTCGCCGCTTACCGTCCGTCAGCTTTCCCGCTCCTGATCAAATATCTTTTTGCGAAGCTCCCTCAAAATGGTAGCCGCATCTCTAAGGTCCACTATCGGAGTTTCCAGAACAGACACACCGGGGAAGCGAGCACTCCACTGTTGCAGCGTCCTTCGCAATTGATGCTGCCTTGTCACAGAAAAGTGGGCAACTTTCAGCAATTCCGCCAATCCCGGCGGATCAGCCAAGCGAGCAGCCTCCTCCCCTCCCAGATCATGAAAGGCAGCCAGCCAGTCCCCGCATTCACTTAGCGCATCCTGACAGAGCTTGAAAGCCAGTGATTTATCAATGCCTTCGATAGGATGCTCTGGATCATCAGACACCACTTTCAATACCTGACACAGTTCGATCGTAGCATCCCGAATCGCTACCGGCAAAAATCCGGCTGCTTCCATTTCGACCAGACTACCGTCGGTTGGATAGTCTTCGACCGGTTTTTCCACGGTTAACACACTTCCCGTCGGGGGATCAAACTTCCGAGGCCATGCCGCGCCCGGAAACCACGAATTTCCACTCCCTCCATCGGTGACTTTACCCGCCAGCCTCGTCTCACCGAAGCAACGTTCCCCACATCCCGCGATTCCGAAATTTACCCATCCCGTCGCATCTGGTTGTGCCTCATTTTCCATCGCGGCCAGTGTTGCAGTGGCTGCAGCTGCGTTGACTTTCCCGGGGCCGGAAACCACCAGTCGCGTAGTACCCATCTCGTTTTCGTATACAGGAAAAAGTGCAGAGTCGACCCGTTGCAGGCCAAACCTTTCGATTACCGCCCTGGCCTCAGGTCGTAGAGCTACGACCCAGTTGAGTTGAAATCCCGGCATCACTCTACTTTCGAAGCCCGAAACCGAATCCGATTAAGGCAGCGCCTGCTGATGGAACATACCCTTTTAAAAACTGCTGCACCGAGTTCTTATGAGCGACGGCCCAGTCTTTTGCATCGCCTGCGGCCGCGGGATAATCCTGCCAAAACGGTTCTACGAGTCCCTGGTGATAAAGCAAAAACAGCACCACCGCCGCAAAGACAAAAAGTGTTACCATTGTTTTGAGAAAAACACGTAGCAAAGAGCCCGCGATCATTGCGATACCGAAACTCAACCCGAAGCGAACCGCAGCATCCCCCCAAGTCCTGCCCCGCTCCTCTACTTCAATTTTTTTCCTCGAGTTCTCCCGCCAATTCGAAGAAACGACCCGTCCGCTTTCAGTTAAAGACGGGCGGGAATGATTTGTCGAAAGCAAATTGCTCGTTTTGAGAAAATATCCGCCCATCGTAACCACAGCAGCAATCATCAGCCATCTCCCTTTCGCGCCGGAAAACCCGCCGAATGCTTCGCTTATCCCTGGCATGGTTTCAAGTCTATAGCCCCACGGCAAGTTACGCCAGCGGGAGTTTACCGGTATTGAAGTCCCGATGAACTCTTGTCCTGAAAACAACAATACGGCATCGTTTTGCCATGATACAAGTTCTGAGGGCCTCCTGGAATCTGCACAGGGAACAACTCCTTGCCGTGCGTCGTGAGGTTTTCATAAACGAGCAAAACGTTCCGGAGGAAATTGAAATCGACGAACTGGATCCGATCGCCCATCACCTACTCGCCCTGTTATCCGGGAAGGAGCCAGTCGGGACGGCACGCTGGATCATCGGGGAAAACAAGTGTATCCGGATCGGGCGCGTCGCTGTTCTCAAAAGCAACCGAAGAGACGGGATCGGGTCCCTCCTGATTCAGGAAGCTTTATCGGATGCGAAGAAATCAGGGTTTCTCCGCGCCCACCTTCACGCGCAGGTTTCCTCCATTCCCTTTTACTCCCATCTCGGATTCAAACTCACTGACATTCCGGAATTTGAGGAAGCAGGTATCCCACACCGGGAGATGGAAATCCAGCTCGCGTAAACTTTTCCCGAATCACGTCAAAACTGCGCCAGGCCATCCTCAAAGACAGCGCGGTTTATTCCATTCTTCACTTCGACGCAAGTCACTCCAAGCGCGCCGACTTCGACGATATTTCTGCGCTCGTCGTCAAAGAACAACATCTCCTCAAAAGTGAGTCCGCTGTCTTCTGCGAGGCGACGGAAATGAGTCACCTTCGAACCCGGGTAGATTTCCTCGTAATCACACCGCTCCCGAATCCCCATCAACTCAAGCAGATCCACCGCCCAGTCAGGACGTTCCGTTCGGGACGCGAGGCCCACGGGGATTCCCGACGCTTCGATTTCGCCGATGATATCGAGGGCATCCTCATACAGCCTCAACACCCTCCCGTCGGAATCGACAATGGTTCCGTCTCCGTTTTTCCGGAATGGGTAACTGGTGCAATCCACCCAGAGACCGCCGCAGTCCCAAAGAGTGAAATCAAGATCGAAAACGATCAGTCCGGGTTGAGCCATTACCGGTAGGCGTAGATCACCGCCCAGTCCTGAGGCCGTTCGCTCGTCGTTTTCAGCGCGATGCGCAGGTAGTACGTTCCGGTCAGTTCCGGTTCAAACTCCAGAGTGACGACATTGGTTTTGTCTTCTATCTGCGACGTGGCTGCCTCCATGATCTGGCCCTCGCTGTCGTAAATGTTCAGAGCAAGTTTTGCGTCGCGCTCGGGAGCGGCGAACCAGAATTTGTATTCGTTCCGGCGAAACAGTTGCACCTGGATCAACTTGGCTTTTCCGGGAGCAAGATTCCCGTTCCAGTAGGATTCGCGAAGAATGAATTTCTCGTCGCCGGTCAGAGCGGAGAGAGCGGCGCGGTTCGCGATCTGCTTCACCTCATCGAGTTCTCTCTGGCGCTTGGCAACCTCGACCGGAGACGGAACCTCATTGGTATCCGTCTCTTTTTCCTGAGCGCACAGGGCTGCACTCCCCCAGAAGGAAAGCGCGAGCACAAACGCGATGATTACGTGTTTACCCTCCATAGATTGCATTCACGAGGTTTTTCGTCGCGAGAGAAATTTCGATGACATTGCCTTTGCTGATCGCTCCGTCAGATCCACTCTTCATCAAAGATTCCAGATGCTTCAGCGTGTTGGAAACCTGATTAAACAAATTCCCGCGACGGGCACGACGCGGCAGCTCGTTGAAGTCCGTCTTGAGACGTTTCACCAGCTCCGGCTGGTTGAGCAGATCAGAAGCTTCCGGCGAATAGTCGTCTTTCAGCACCGCGGAAAGTGCCTCGGTTCCTCCGAGCCAACCACCGAGCGAAACGAGCGCAACGAGATCACCGTCGCGATTTTCTTTCATCTGATTGATCACCGTCTGGCGGGTGCGGTCGAGTTCCTTTCGCACCGCTTCCCAGTCCTCCTGTCCTGCTCCGTTCACGATTGCATTGGCGTGTGACTCAACTTTGTCGGAGACATTCAGCGGTTGCGCGAGCCGGAGCACTTCCCGACCGATTCGACGAACTCCTTCTTTATCTTCCGCCTGAACCGCAATGAAGCCTTCAGAAACAACCAGGCCGAAAAGCATCGCGGTGCGCGAGCGGTTGGTGTCGAGGCTCACCTCACGATTCACAATCTGTCCGCTCCAGTCACGGGCACCGAGCTTGTCGAGCGAGGAGAAAATTTCCAACGGAATGGGAATCACTGATTCCTCCACAAAAACGAGATTCGGATCATTCAGATTGAGCTTTGCAGGAGCATCCTGAGAAAAAATCTGAGGTGCTGCGACCGCAAAAACTGCCAGCAAAGAGGTGGTGGCATATACGATTTTCATAAAAAAGGCGGGGTTAAGAATTCTTAAATACTATAAATTGTAAAATTGTTCTTGAAAACTGTTTTTCTTCACAAAGCACGGGCAAAGGCGCCTCCGTCGACCAGAAGCATCTCACCGGTCACGTAGCTGCCGGCATCACTCGCGAGAAAAATGGCCGGTCCGGCCAGTTCCCGGGGATCCCCCCAGCGATCAAGCGCCGTCATATCGGAGAATTCTTTTTTCTCCGCTTCATTGAGAAGACTCATTGGCATATCGGTCAGGAACGGACCCGGTCCGATGCAGTTCACTGTGATTCCATACGGCCCGAGATCGAGAGCACTCGCCTTCGCAAGCCCGAGCAGAGAGGACTTCGTCGCCGAGTAGGCATTGCGGGCCGGTTTTGATCCGACTCCCAGCACGGAGGAGATGTGAATGACACGGCCCCACTTCTGCTCCTTCATCTTCGGAGCGAGAGCACGCGTCAAACGCATGATCGACGTCAGGTTGATCTCCACGCACCAGTCCCAGGTTTCGTCCTCGATTTCATCAATTGGCTGCGGCTTGTTTACACCCGCGTTGTTCACGAGAATGTCGACCGTTCCAAAAGTCTCCAGCGCAGTTGCAGCGAGCTGATCCACCGCTCCCCGGTCGTGCATGTCGGCCACGACCGGAAAAACCTGTATCTCTAGCCCCTCCCCGATCTTCTCGGCGGCAGCCTCAATTTCGTCCTTCTTCGTGCTCGAGATCATGACATCGGCACCGCTCTCGGCGAAGCCGCGGGCCATGGCCATTCCCAGCCCTCGACTACCGCCGGTGACGAGGGCACGTTTTCCCGACAAATCGAATAATTCGCTTGGCATGCGGGACGATGCACGTTCACTCTCCGTTTCGCAAGTGTTCCCGCTGCAGGAATTTCCCTAATTTTTACCCGATGAATCCCGTTCTCCAGATCGACCCGTCCGACAACCTCGCCGTCGCCCTGCGCGATCTCGAACCCGGCGAAACACTCAACATTGGCGGTGAAACGATCACGCCCGTCGAAGTCATTCCCCAGAAGCAGAAGATCGCTCTGCGTGATTTTGCTGAGGGAGAGAAAACCACTCTCTTCGGAGTCACCGTCGGCATCGCCGGCAAACCGATTGCCAAAGGCGGACTCATCACCACCGAAAATCTCATCCATGATGCCGACGGCTTCAGCGGAACCCGCGAACCGGTCGAACCCTGGGCCGCACCCGATGTGGAAAAGTGGAACTCCCGCACTTTCGACGGATTTCACCGCGAAAACGGCGACGTCGGCACCGCGAATCACTGGCTCGTTATCCCGATGGTGTTTTGCGAGACGCGAAACGTAAACGCCATTCGCGCCGCCTTTGAAAAAGTGCTCGGATACGAGAAAACCACCCACTACCAGAAACTCGCCGCCCGACTTGCCGACGGATACCGCAACGGAAAAACCGCCGCTGAACTTTCCGAAATCCAGCTCGAGGAAAACCCCGCGCCCGGAGCCGACCGCGTTTTCCCCAACGTCGACGGTATCAAATTTCTTACCCACCCTCTCGGATGCGGTGGTACCCGGGACGATGCCGAGGCGCTTTGTGGACTTCTGGCCGGCTACATCACCCACCCGAATGTCGCTGGAGCCACCGTCCTCAGTCTCGGTTGCGAAATCGCCCAGATTGATTTGCTGAAAGAGGCGATCAACGAACGCGATCCGAATTTTTCCAAGAGGGTCCACTATTACACCCAACAGGGTTACCCCGACGAGCAAACCCTGTTGAGTGAAGCGATTCGCGATACTTTCCTTGGGCTTATGGAAGCGAATCAACTCGAGCGGAAACCCGCCCCGCTTTCCAAACTCTGTCTCGGTGTCGAGTGCGGGGGCAGTGATGGATTCTCCGGCATTTCCGCCAACCCCACTCTCGGTGCCGTCTCCGACCGACTCGTCGCTCTCGGGGCGCGCGTGATTCTTTCCGAATTCCCCGAGCTCTGCGGCGTCGAACAGGAACTTATCAATCGCTGCGTCAGCGACGAAGTGGCCGGGCGTTTCGCCCAACTCACCTCCGCCTACGCTGAGCGGGCCCGTGCCGTCGGCAGCGATTTTTCTGAAAATCCCAGCCCCGGGAACATTCGCGACGGCCTCATCACCGACGCCATCAAATCCGCCGGGGCGGCGAAAAAAGGCGGCACCTCCCCCGTCGTCGCTGCATTGGACTACCCCGAAAAAACCACCGAGCCGGGCCTGAACCTGCTCTGCACCCCGGGCGGCGACGTCGAGTCCACCACCGCCATGGCCGGATCACACGCCAACCTTATCGTATTCACCACCGGCCTCGGAACCCCGACCGGAAATCCCGTCACTCCCGTCCTCAAAGTCAGTACCAATACCGAGCTCGCCGGGCGCCTCCCCGACCTCATCGACTTCGACACCGGAGCCGTGATCCGCGGCGAGTCCACCCCTGACGACCTCGCCGAAGAGATGCTCGAAATGCTGATCGAGGTGGCCTCCGGAAGAAAGCAAACCAAAGCCCAGCTTTTGGGGCAGGACGACTTCCAACCCTGGAAAAGGGGCGTCTCGCTCTAAATCCTTTTCTTTCTCCTGATCTTTTTCCCTGAGCCCGGGCTCTGTACTTTACCCCCTCTCTCTCATCTCCCAAAGCACACCCGGCGAGCAAGCAGGAGCTTGCCCCTCCACGTCGATACAGTAAGCAAAGCA
>JAKSBG010000284.1 GCA_022361255.1 Verrucomicrobiales bacterium | reverse complement strand
GGCGCATGATTTTAAGAACGCCCTTCAGAATATCATGATGAATCTGGAGATGGCGAACCTCACTGCAGAGGAAGCCGGACCGGTAGCTGAAGAACTGAAGGCACATCTCTCGAAAGCAAAGGTGTCGTTGAGGCAGTCAAAAAAGCTGGCTGAGCAGCTGTTCCGTCTCGCACGGGGTGGCTCATCGGAAGTCACTGTATTCGATCTCGGCGAAACCATCCGCGAGGCAGCTCACTTTGCCGCGGCAGGCTCCACAGCCGGGATCCGCCTCAGCATTCACCCGGGACTGCGCCCGATTGAGGCGGATAAAAATCTGATCGAGCGCGTCATTCAAAATTTGCTCACCAACGCCAACCAGGCCATGCCAAAAGGCGGCACGATTGATCTGTCTGCTTCGAGCCGAATCATTCCGGAATCCGGGGGCGATCACGAAGGGTTTCGCGTCCCCCCCGGTAACTACTCCGTGATTTCGGTTCGGGATCGCGGTTGCGGGATCTCAGAGGAGAATCTTCCCCACATCTTCGATCCCGATTTTTCGACCAAGAAAGATGGCTGGGGATTTGGTCTCGCCTCCTGCAAAGCAGCCGTGGAAGCGCAGGGTGGTCACATTCTTGTGGCATCCCGCCGCCGTGTTGGCACCCAGTTCCTCCTCTTTTTCCCATGGAGCGAGAAACCTCTCCCCGGAGGAACGGGGGGTGGAAAGAGTTCCGGGATTGACGCCCCTTCACGCGGAACACAACCCGCCGCCCCTCCTTCCCGAATCCTTCTCGTGGAGGATGAAAAAGGGATCGCCGAATCCACTGCCCGAGCTCTTCACCACTTCGGCCACACAGCACTCGTTGAGTCATCCGGAGAGCAGGCGCTGAGCACCTTTCGCCGTCACCTTGATTCCGCAGAGCCCATCGACATGGTTCTGCTCGATATGTCGCTTGCGGGAGCCATGCAGGGCGAAGATGTATTTGAGGCGATGCAGCGACTCGACGACAGCATTCCCGTGGTTGCCACCAGCGGGCGATTCGGAGATGAGGGAGGCACCGCAGAATGTAAACTCGGGTTTTCCGGCATTCTCGCCAAACCGTTCTCGATGAATGATCTGAAGGCCGCGATTGACGCCGCCTTGTGTTACTGAGACTTCAGTCAACCGCCCCGCCGAGGAACGCACTTGCGTTCTGTTGGCAGCTGGCAATTAACTCCTCGAGGGACCTGCCGGATTCTTCCGACCACGCTTCGTAGATTCGCAGAAGGTTAGCCGGATGATTGATTTCCTTCCCGTCCATGCCTTCGAGAGGTTTTGAAATCAGCCCGGCAGGGGGAAGCATATCCGGGGCATCTGTCTCAAGCAGTAGACGCCCGGACGGAATTTTCGAAAACACCTCCCGTTTCTCCTTTTTGTCCGGTCGAAAGAAGTATCCGGAGAGGGAGAAGTAAGCTCCTCTTTTCACGAACTCGTCGACCATTTCAGCGGGTCCACCAAAGGAATGCAGGAGAAACGGAGTCCCCGGGGAAAAATCATCCAGGCAGTCCAAAAGATGACCCCAGGCCTGGAGACAATGCACCGTGACCGGTCGATCATTTTTCTCCGCCACGATAAGCTGACGATGGAAAACTTCTTTCTGCCTTCCGATATCATGGTCGCGAATCCATTTGTCGAGCCCGACCTCACCGACTCCCGCTTCCGGGAATTGAGCCAGATATTCCGTCAGCCGCGTTTCCCAATCGATTCCTGATTCGACAAGCTCGTTCACCTTCCAGGGGTGAACGCCAAAAAAGGGAACCACCTCCGGATAGCGCTCCGCCAGAGCGGCGACATCCGGCCAATCCTCCGGCCCGGTCCCGTTTACGATAAGTAAATTAATTCCGGCGCGCCGGGCCTCATGAATGATCGAATCCGCCTGCTCCCGCAGGCCGGGCATCTGCAGATGAAGATGGGCGTCGATCAACCCGTCTCTTCTCCGTCTCATTCTCCCGCCAGATTCAGGCGCATCGGAATCATGTGAGAGTGCTGGAAATTCAGATTTTCGAAAAACGCCTGGCTTTCATCGCTAATCTTGTCCGTCAAAAGCGTGATTCGCTTGAAATCTTTGCGCTTCGCGAAATCGATCACGTAGTTCACAAGGCGGGTGCCATAACCCTGGCGGCGAAACGTCGGATGGACGATCACGTCCTCCAGCAAGATTACAAAACCGCCCATCGCGGTACTGATGGTGAACTGACAGTTTACCATTCCCATGATTTCATAGTCGGTCCGCGCCACGAAGATACGGCCGCGGTTGGGGTGCTCCAGAATCGCCTCCAGTCCGCGCTCCTGAACCTGTCGGTCAGGCACGAAATCCGCCTCGATTTCAAAGAGAGCCGTCGTCAGATCAACCAGCCGCGGTAGATCCTCCACAGTCGCCGGTTCAATTCGGGCGAGTTGACTGAGGGGCTGAATGGGAGCGGTATGCGAAAATTTCATGGCTTCGTGGCGCTGTCCCGAACTCTTGTTCGGAGAAAAACAGTAGCAAATTGCGAGCCAATGTAAAAGAAACAGATTTGATTGATTTTGCGGAAACCCGACAGGGTATGGTCTCGGATCAAACAGGGTAAGGTATACGGGTCTACCCTGTTTGCCGTGCCCCTTGCTCTTTTTCCTTGCCGGGAGCGGCGCAGTGGTCAACGTAGAGGACGAATACTCCCCGCAAAACTATGGCAGATTCTTCCGCATCCGAATCCCCGCTCGTCGGGATCATTATGGGCAGCACATCGGACTGGCCAACCATGTCCAAAGCCGCCGAAATACTGGAGCAATTCGGCATTCCCTTCGAATCAAAGGTGGTCAGTGCCCACCGGACGCCGGAACTTCTCTACGACTATTCGAAAAGTGCGCGGGAGCGCGGGCTGAAATGTATTATTGCCGGTGCCGGAGGAGCGGCGCACTTGCCTGGTATGGCTTCCGCCCTCACCACGGTCCCCGTTCTCGCAGTTCCGGTGAAATCGCGGACCCTGAACGGTGTGGACTCGCTTCTTTCGATCGTGCAAATGCCCGCGGGTATTCCCACCGCCACTTTTGCTATCGGTGATGCCGGTGCGACGAATGCCGGTCTCTTTGCGGTTTCCCTGCTGGGAAATGAAGATCCGGCTGTATCTGAAAAACTGATCGCATACCGAGAGTCGCTTCGGTCAAAAATCGAAGCATCCGAGCTTCCCGCACCCGGACAGGAATCATGAGCGAAGTCTTATTACCCGGATCAACGATTGGTGTTCTCGGCGGCGGACAGCTCGGCCGAATGCTGACGATAGCAGCGCGCCGGATGGGATACCGGGTCGCATCCTGGGTTGGCGGACCTGACAGCGGTCCCGCAGGTCTTGCCGATATATTGATTGTCGACCCGTTTGATTCAGAGGACGGGCTCGCTCATTTTCTGAACCGCTCAGATGTGGCAACGGTCGAATTCGAAAATATTCCACGAAGTCTTCTCGAGCGGGTGGCAGAGGAAATTCCCCTCCATCCGAATGCCGATGCCATTGCCATCTGCCAGCATCGCGAACGGGAAAAAGCCTTTCTTTCCGGAAACGGAATCCCCTGCGCCAACCACTGGATCATCGATTCCGCCGATCAGCTCGCTGAAGCCCTTTCTCAATTACCGGAAACGGGAGGAATCCTGAAGACCGCCGAATTCGGATACGATGGAAAAGGGCAGCTCCCCGTGGACAGGGGTACAGATGCGGAAACAACCTGGGCCGAATTCGATGCCCCGCGCGCGGTTCTCGAAGAAAAAATTGCTCTGGCTTCCGAGCTTTCGGTGCTGGTTGTCAGAGATGGAAAAGGCAATCTCGTCACGTATGATCCGGCGGAAAATTTTCATCGGGATCACATCCTCGATGTTTCAATCGTGCCCGCACGTCTCGATGAGGCTGTTCTCGAAGAGGCCCGGAAGGTGGCGATTCAGGTCGCCGAGTCACTCGATTACATCGGAATTCTTGCCGTCGAGTTTTTCCTTTCCGGGGATGGTCGCCTCCTGGTGAACGAAATGGCACCCCGCCCTCATAATTCGGGCCACCACACAATTGACGCCTGTGAGACCTCGCAGTTCGAGCAGCAGCTTCGCGCGATCTGCGGGCTGCCGATTGGAAGTCCGCGCCTTCACAGCCCGACCGTAATGCTCAATCTCCTCGGCGACGTCTGGGTTGAAAACGATGGAGCTCCCGACTGGGAAAGTGTGCTCGCAATTCCCGGAACTGCTTTGCACCTCTACGGAAAACACGAAGCACGCCGCGGGCGGAAAATGGGGCATGTCACTTTCACCGCGCCAACCCTCGAAGAAGCGATCGCGGCACAGAAAAAGGCACGCGGGATTCTCGGGATACCGGCCTGTGATTTTTGATCACGCCGGTTTCCTGTTATCCTTTTTCTCCCACAGGGCATTTGCCACCGCAGCAAGAAATGGAAAACGAATCGAAACAGGACGAAGAGGTTGTCTCTCTCCTAACCGAACACCAAACAGCGATTCGTTTTTACATATCATCCCTTCTTCCCGGGGAGGCACGGGCCGCCGATGTGGCACAACAAGCCAATATTACCATTTGGAACAAACGGGACGACTTTGAGCCGGGAACAAATTTCAAAGCCTGGGCTTTCAGCATTGCGCGTTACGAAGTGCTGAATTTCCGGAAGAAAGAGGCGCGGGATGCGAGGCTTCAATTCAGCGACGAGCTGGAGGAAATCATTTCCGGTGAAATCTCCTCTCACGTGGATGATATCGATGAACGACACGAGGCCTTGCGGGAGTGCATGCAAAAACTCAAGCAGAGTGACCGGGATTTGATTCATCACCGCTATTTCGAAACAACTTCGCTGGCGGACTATGCGCAACAAGTGGGGCGCAGCGCGGCGGGGCTCAAAGTGAGCTTGCATCGACTGCGGTCGGGGCTTGCCAAATGCATTGAAAAACGCGTCGGACGAAAGGGGGCTCGCGCATGACACCGCAGGAACGCGATCAACTTCTCGATGACCTTCTCGAAGGCGACATCACCGATGCGGATTTTCTCCGTCTCGAAGCGGAGATGATCGTCGACAGCGACGCGCGGGTTGCCTATTACGACCGGCTCAAATTGCAGACCGGACTGGAAAAGGAAGCGCGGGCGGCGGCCGGCGAACGAACAACCGGAAAAGGTACGATTTCCCGCGGAAAAGGAAATTTTGATCCCTTTCTTCTCGCTGCCGTGGGTGCCCTCCTGCTGTTGGTGGGGGTCCTGGCCTTCAAGATCAATCAGGACACCAGACAGGCGGGGACGGAAGAACCGGTAGCGACAGGCTTCGGTGTTATTGCGGAAACGTCTGAGGTGCAGTGGGGAAACGGCCTCAAAATTTCACGGGGGGACCTGGTTCCGGGGGAAGAGGTGCACCTCCAGTCAGGAATCATCCGGGTTGAGCTTTTCAACGGTGTGATCATCTACTTCGCCGGAGAATCGAAATTCACTCTGATCAGTGATCACGAACTTCGCGTCGGGAAAGGGGAGGTGCAGATTCAGGTGCCGGAACTGGGTGGGACCTTTGAGCTGAAGACTGCCGCCGGAACCCTGTCGGCAGATGATGCGGTATTCTCGGCGGCGACGAGCGGCAAAGAAGTTGCCGCACGGTTCGAAAAAGGAACCGGACAGTGGATTCCTGAAGCCGGCGGTTCGAAGTCGATACTGCGTCAGCTCGAGACCTTTACCACCGATTCCGGCGGAAACCGGAAAAGCGATGTTGCTTCGCTTCCTCCGACACGAAACTGGGAAAAGGAACTGCTCGATGACCGTGCCAGTCGACTGAGCAGTTGGGAGCGGAGTCGCAAACAGTTGTCGAAGGATGAGCGACTCCTCGCCTATTTCTCGATGGAGGAATCCCTCGATGACTCCTCCTCCGTTGTGAAAGACCTCTCCCTGAAAGGCAACGACGGGGGAATCATCCGCGCGGAGCGGAGCCGTAACCGATGGGGCGAACCGGAGGCCGCCCTCGATTTTACTCCGATGGGTAGCCGCGTCCGCCTGAATATTCCCGGGGATCACAGCTCTCTTTCCCTGATGTGCTGGGTCAAAATCGACAGCCTCGACAGGCTCTACAATTCTCTGTTTCTCACGGACGGCCACGAAATCCACGAACCTCACTGGCAGATTATGAATGACGGCCGGATGTTCTTCTCCGTGAGGGCATGGCAGAAAAAAGGTCCCTCCGACAAGCATATCGCGTTTTCCCCTCCTGTCTGGAAGCCGACTGACGGGGGCAAATGGATTCATCTGGCGACAGTCTTCGACGGACAGCGCGGAACGATCACCCATTACGTAAATGGAGAAGCTGTCAGCATCGATCAGATTCCGGAACACCTGCTCCCTGATAAGGTCACCATAGGAGCGGCTTCAATCGGAAACTGGAGCGAGCCGCGCTATCGCACCGATCCTGATTTTGCGGTTCGAAATCTGAATGGCTCGATCGACGAATTTGCGATTTTTTCGGTAGCTCTTGATGCGTCAGAGATTCAATCTCTTTTCGAATCCGGCAGGCTGTAGCCAGCTTTTACAAGATCGCTCAAAAGTTTTTTCCGGAAAAACTGTTACCTTTCCAGGAAAAGCGCCCAACAGAGGATGCAACCTAAAACAACTGCATCCTATGAACAACAACACACGCAAAAGCACTCTCGCTGTCGGCGCAATGGTCGCGACTATGGTATTCACCTTCAGTCCGTCTGCCAACGCGCAGTTCAGTGGAGGGACTTACGGATCCGCTACCCGGGAAGAACCCCTGAAAGCCCCTCTTCATGAACAGAAGGAATCTGTCATTCGCTTTCGCTCTCATTTCCACGCCGGAAGTCCGCAAGCGATGGCACTTTTCGAAAAACTCCTCAAAGGAGTTCGCGTACCGTTCGACGGAGGGGACGGACCTGACTACTTCGAACTGGTTGGCTCCGATGCCGCCGACAGTCTGATCGGGGATACCGGTGAACACGATCCGTTCATTCCCGACTTCGACGGAGGGGACGGACCTGACTACTTCGAACTGGTTGGCTCCGATGCCCCCGACAGTCTGGTTCTACATTTCAATATTCATGCCTCGCCTGAGCAGATGCCGCTGGCACATGAACTCACTGCCGGGATAAAAGCACTTCTGACATCCGCTTTTGCGAACCTGCCGCTCGTCGTCGGCGGAGAAGCTGGAGAAGCTCTCGCGGAACAGCTTGCGGCAACCGGGAATGAAGTCGCGATCTTCGGCAGCACCGGGGTTTCTCTAAAAGCAACAGGAAACGAAGTGGCGCTCGCACCCCTCGTTGAAACTCCACTCGCGCAGCAGTGGAATGAATGGAATTTCATCCGGTCATTCGAAAAGACTTCCGAGGCCACTTTTCCGGTTGGCGAATGGGCGACAGAAATTGACGATCTGTTCTCCGCCAGGCAATCCGGAACCATTTCCCGATCCGGGTTCGAAGAGCGCATTCAGTCCATTGTGGAAGAAATCTTCGCCTTGAATGGGATTCAGGCTTCTGCCAGCAGGTGAATGCCTCCGTCATCCGCTCAAGCGGTGCAAATCGATCAGCCCGGGGCGCGCCCCCGGGTTTTTTGTCTCCGGTATAGCTGGTTTACAGTCAGCCGGCGCCTATTCCCCCGACACCTTTCTACCGCCGAGCCAGGTCTGCTTCACGGAAATATCTTTCACCTCGTCCAGCTCGCAGGTGAGAATGTCCCGATCCAGAACGATAAAATCCGCAAGTTTTCCCTTCTCGAGAGATCCCTTCACCTTCTCTTCAAAAGAAATGGTCGCGTTCTGAATGGTGTACAGACGAATTGCCTGCTCCCTTGTGATGCGCTGCTCGGGACGCAAGGTTGGCTCGCCTTCCATCCGGCGGGGTTCGCGAGTCATCGCGATCCACATCCCGAGAAAAGGATTGTAGGGATTGACGGAACGGTAGCCGCCCAGCTTCTGCATGTGGTCGCTTCCCCCGCCGACGGTGACACCCTTTTCAAAAAGCGTTTGATAAGGCTGAAACCACTGCAGCCGTTCACGACCGAATTGTTTTGTCAGGGTGGAACCATCGAGCCAGAGCCACGCGGGTTGCAGATCGCAGACGATGCCATGCTTCGCCATCTTATCGATGGCTTCTGCTGTCATGAAATTGCAGTGCGTCACACAGGGGCGTTTCTCGCGAATCGGAAAATCATTCTCCGCGATGCGTGAGTAGGCATCCACGAGCGTGTCGACGGCACCGTCGCCTACAGCATGCGCCGTGATTTGCAATCCGCTCTCGAGCGCGGCTTTGGCGATTTCGTAGACTTTCCCGGGTTCCGCGTAGCGAATCCCCTGATATTCCGGATCGGTGATTCCATAGATCTCACTGACTCCCCAGGGCTCGTTCATATAAGCACTGCCGGTGAGCATGCCGCCGTCGAGAAACATCTTCACTCCCCGCAGCCAGAGCATGTCGTTGTACTCGTGGAGTGGGTCCTTTGCGTACTCCGCAAGTTGACCCCGGGTTTTCTCGATCGGTGCTCCCGCACTGATACCCCGGTAGAGAAGAACCCGACAGGTGAGTTGGTCGCGCTTTCGCAACTCCTCATAGAGCCGTTGAGAACTGCTGCTCACATTGCGCGCGTGAATGCCGGTTAGGCCAACCTTGTTGTAGTCTTCGAGCAGCAGGCGCAGGCGCTCGAGTCGCTTTTCAAAATCGGGGGCCGGCTTTTCCGACTTGTTCGGAGTGACTTTAACGAGACCTCCCGCCGTGCGAATGATACCGGTCGGGTCCCCTGTTTCGGGATCCATTTCGATTTTCGCCTTCGACCCTTCCGGGAGCTGGAAGTCTTTCTCAATCCCCGACAACTTCAGGGCGAGCGAATTCAAAGCGGCATCGGGGCCGGTCCGGAAAAGAACGGGATTGTCCGGCGCAACCGAGTCGAGCTCCTGTCTCGTGGGAAAACGCCTTTCCTCCAGTCTCGTGATAAAAACCTGGGAAAGGCGAATCCAGTCGCCCTTCTCCACCGCCTCGACCCGGGACTTCACGTAGGCGAGGACATCGGAAATGGACTCCATCGTCGGAACCTCGTGATCGTATTCGAACATGGACGCTCCGACCGCATGCACGTGTGAATCGATCAAACCGGGGAGAACTGTCGCGCCATTGAGATCAATTGTTTTTGCGCCCTGACCGGTGGGGGCATTGCCCTTCTCTCCAACGTAGAGAATTTTTCCATCCTCCACCACCATTGTGTCCGCAATGGAAAACGCCTCATCAACGGTGACGATCTTCCCGTTGGCAAAGACAAGCGTTTCATCCTGCGGGAAAGCGGCACTGCACGAAAGCGCAACGGTTGCGAGCGTCGAAAGAGTTTTTGTTTTCACAATGACGATGGAATCGGTATTGAAACCAACCGGCAAGAAAAAGCCGACACGTCTCCGCGCGATCACCCGCCCCTGGCCACCAGCAACGCACCTGCGATCGCCAGCGCAACGCCGGTGAGTTTCCGGGTCGTCATCCGCTCCTTCAAAACCAGCCAGGCCAGCAGAATGATGAATACCGTGGACATCTGATTGTATATCGCGACGCGGCCGGGAGTCTCGTATTTGAATCCGGCAATCCAGAACAGCGTTGCGAGGAATGGTCCCAGCAATGCCATTGGTATCGTATGCTTCCACGTGTCACGTCGCACAAACCCCATCGTAATGACATCTTTTTGCCCGCGGGCGAGGGCGAATAATCCGAGTGCCGCAGTCGCGACGATAAACCGGAAAGCCGCGATCCACACGAGCGAGCCTTCCCGGATCACATCGCGCACCATGAGGATGCCCAGAGCCATGATGACATGAGACCCGGCCGCCAGAAGCGTCCCCACCAGTAAATCGCGCGGGTCGTCTATTTCCTTCGTTTTTACCAACCCGACAAAGACCCCCGAGATGACTAAAGCTCCACCGATCAACTCCCACGCGGTCATTCCCTCGCCGAAGAGGAGAAAGCCGACGAAAGCAACAGACGGTGCGTAGATGCAGTCGGCGAGAGCCTGCAGACTCGCCCCGAGACGGTTCAGGGCTGCGGCGAAAAGGGTATCCGCAATCGATATTCCGAGAACCGCACTGACTACGAGCCGCAGCCACGTCATTCCGTCGTACGCCGGGAACAACGGATCGCCGACACACAGCAAAACAACCACAAACCCGATGATAGCAACGAAGCTTTTGAAAAACGTCAGCGGCAGGGGCGGAATCGTAAACCCGCTGATTCGCATCAGGATTACCGAGAAGGACCAGAAAAAACCGGCCCCGATTGCGTAGAGATCACCGGGTGAGAGCATGGACAGGGGTGGGGCGGAATCGGGGAGTGAAAAGGGGGCTTCGCACAAGGGGGCGGGAGCCGCGCGCAAAGAGAGAGGAACAATTTTTTTCAAAAAACCGTTAACCTTTTTCCACCAGACGGCATTTGCAGGAAATCCTTATTCTAAAACACGAGTTTTTTCATGAGATCTTTCCTTTACGCGCTCCTCCCGGCACTGGCTGTATGTTCCGCCTTTGCTGCTGAGCCTACCGATGCCGAGCGCCTTTTTACCCTGAAAGTGCAACCCTTGCTTGCGGAGAAATGCTTCGGATGCCACGGGGATGATCCGGAAAAGATCAAAGGCGACTACGATATGCTGACGCGTGAGAAATTGCTCGCCGGCGGCGAATATTTCGGCAGCGACGTCGTCGTTCCCGGGGATGCGAAAAAGTCAGCGATCATGGACACGATTCGCTGGGAGGACCCGGATTACGAAATGCCTCCCAAGGAGAATGATCGCCTTACCGGGGAGCAGATCGAGCATTTCGCTGAGTGGATCAATGCGGGAGCTCCCTGGCCATCCGATGATGTTCAGCTGGCGATCCGTGAAGAGGAGGCCAAGAAAGAAGTCACCGAGGACGGGATGATCGTAAAAACGAGTGGCGGCCTCGGAGACGAATGGACGTTTCGCCGCTACCAACCGGAGAAAATTTGGGCCTTTCTACCGCTCACCAAACCCTCTTTGCCCGGTGACTCAACAGGGTCAGCCGACTCAACCAACCCTGTTGATTCTTTTATTCAGGCCAAACTTGATGAGGCGGGTTTCGAACCCGCTCCCGAAGCAGATCCCCGCACCCTTATCAGAAGAGCAACTCTGGACCTGATCGGATTGACGCCGACTCCGAAAGAAATTTCAGATTTCGAAAGTGCCTGGAAAAACGATTCCGAGGCGGCCTGGACTTCTCTCATCGACCGGCTGCTCGACAGTCCCCGCTACGGGGAACGCTGGGCACAGCACTGGTTCGACGTTGCCCGCTACGCCGACACCGGGGGAATGTCGAACGACTATGAACGTTCCAACATGTGGCGCTATCGGGACTACGTGATTCGCGCATTCAATGAAGACATGCCCTACGATCGTTTTGTGATCGAGCAGCTGGCCGGAGACGAGCTCGCTGACAACTCACTCCGTTCACGCATGGAGGGTGACCACGCAAAATTTGTGAAAGCCCGGGCCGAAGGCAAATACACTCCCGAAGAGGCGGAAAAAATGATCGCCACCGGGTTTCTCCGTGTTGGCCCCTGGGACCCGGCCATGGTTGAGAAAGCGGAGGCCCGCCAGCTTTACCTGGACGATGTCGTCAACTCGGTCGGCCAGACCTTTCTCTCTACCACGATGCGGTGTGTGAAGTGTCACGATCACAAATTCGATCCAATCCCGACGCGCGACTACTATCGCATGTATGCCACCTTTGCCGGCACACAGATCGCTGAGCGCACCGTTCCCTACACCTCTGAGGAAAACCTTGAGGGAATGGAGGAAAGCAAAGCCATCGCTCAGCGCCTCTACGACTACGCGACCAAAGAGGCAAATGCTCTGCGGAACAAGAGAGAGACTGCTGCGAAAAAGTGGTTCAAAGAACACGGACTCGAATACAAAGACAACGACGCACGGAAGGATCTTCCTGACGAAGAGAAGCCGCCCCGCCACGTTGGACTCAGCATTGACGAGCAGGGACAGCTCAAGGTTCGCGAGCAGGACGAGTGGATCTGGGAGCGTCGTCTCGAGCGATATGAACCGCTCGCGCAGGCCGTCTACAACGGGCCCGACCCGAAGTATCTCAACGCACGCAAACTGCGCATGCCGAAAGATCCGAACATCAAAGATCGTCCCGAAAACTTTATCCTCACCGGTGGTGCGCTCAGTGCACAGGGGGAAAAAGTGCAGCCGGGAGTTCTCAGTGCGCTAGGGCTTCCCGTCGAAGGTGCCGGGAAAGACGACCCCTACGTCATTCCTGAAGACCTCAATGGCCGCCGTCTCTCTTTCGCAAAGTGGGTTGCCAATCCGGAGAACCCGCTCACGGCACGGTCTATTGTGAACCGCATCTGGCAGTATCATTTTGGACAGCCGATTGCCGGAAACCCGAATAACTTCGGTGTGAGCGGCAAGCAGCCGACTCACCCCGAGCTTCTCGACTGGCTTGCCGCAGAGTTCATGGAAAAGGGTTGGACATTCAAGAAGATGCACCGGCTCATCATGACCTCACAGGCATACCGGCAGGCGGCGCATCATCCAAAGCGCGAATATCTCGCCGCCGAAGATCCTGACAATGCTCTTCTCGCCTACTTCCCGACACGTCGGCTCACTGCGGAGGAAATTCGTGATTCCCTTCTTGCCATCACCGGGGAACTCCAGCCATCCAACGGCGGTCTTCCTGTCATGCCCGAAATCAATATGGAGGTGGCACTTCAGCCCCGCATGATCCAGTTCTCCCTCGCACCGGCCTACCAGCCTGACCCGACACCGGAGCGTCGCAACCGCCGAACCATTTACGCCTATCGGGTCCGCGGAATGGCCGACCCGTTTCTTGAGCTGTTCAACCAGCCGAATCCCAATGATTCCTGCGAGGCCCGCGACAGCGCTGCGGTTTCCCCCCAGGCGTTTTCCCTCCTGAACAGCGACGTGATCACCGACCGTTCCATTGCATTTGCGGCCTCTCTCAAAGAACAGGCCAGTGAACCGGCTGCGCAAATTGAACAGGCATTTCTCCGTGCCCTTGGACGCAAGCCAGACGAAATCGAACGCAAGCGCCTGCTTTCCTACTACTCAGACATGGAAAAATATCATGCTGATGTGCAGCCGGAATCCACCGAATACCCCAAAGAGATCACGCGTTCTCTCGTAGAGGAGTTTTCCGGAGAAACCTTCGAATATCAGGAAATCCTTCCTGCGTTTGAGAACTACAAAAGCGATCTCAAGCCGGCTGACGTAGATGCCGGAACCCGGGCGTTGGCAGATATCTGCCTGCTTCTGTTCAACTCAAATGAGTTTGCCTACGTGTATTAAGAAAAAGCACCGGCATCTAAACTCCCACTACCGATTATCATGAATCCAAAATTCCCATCAGCGCTTCCCTTCACAGGTTCCCGTCGTGAGTTTCTCTATGGACTCGGAGCCTCTCTGGGCAGCCTTGCTCTTACTGACATTCTCGCGTCGGAGTCTCCGCTTTCACCCAAAAAGCCGATGCACAAGGCCAAGGCAAAAAATGTCATCATGCTCTTCATGGAAGGCGGACCGGGGCATATGGATACCTTCGATCCCAAGCCGAAGCTCCAGGAACTTCACAAGACAGAATCCAAACTCACAGCCGGACTGGAGAAAGGATTCAAATTCTACGTGGGAAGCCCTTTTCAATCTCGCAAAGTTGGCAACGCCGGACTCGACATGAGTGATCAATGGATCCACATGGCCGATCCCGAAGTCGCCGATGAGCTTTGCAATTACCGAGGCTGTCAGGCCGAGTCATTAAACCATCCTGAGGCCCTCTTCCACATGAATACCGGGAGTCGACTAGGCGGGGATCCCGCCGTCGGCTCCTGGGTTGGCTATGGTCTCGGTTCCGAAAACCAGAATCTTCCCGGGTATGTTGTCATGACCGAGCTCGCCCTCCCTCAAGGTGGATCCCGGAACTGGAGCAACGGCTTTCTCCCGGCCCATTACCAGGGCACCCGCCTCCGGCCCGAGGGGTCTCCCATTCTCGATCTCGATTCGCCCTCCTTCAAAAGCCGCGAACACCAGCGTCGCGCGCTCGACGAGTTGGCTGCATTGAATCAGAAGCACGCTGCCGCAAATCCTCAGCACGCCGATCTCGCTGCCCGTATGGAAAACTACGAGTTGGCCTATCGCATGCAGATGGAAGTTCCCGGCGTGATCGATATCGATAGCGAGCCGGAGCACATCAAAAACCTCTACGGCCTCGACAACAAGGAAACGGAAACCTTCGGAAAGCAGTGCCTCATGGCACGCAGACTTGTCGAAAAAGGCGTTCGCTTCGTTCAGATTTTCTCGGGTGGCTGGGACAGTCACGACTACCTCGAGAAGGGTCACACCTCACGAATTCGCAGTGTCGACAAAGGAATGGCGGGTCTCATCAAAGACCTCAAGCGCCGCGGCATGCTCGAAGATACTCTCGTGATCTGGTGTGGCGAATTCGGGCGCACCCCGGATAACAACAAAAGGGGTGGGGTCTACTCCATCGGCCGCGGCCACAACGCCAATGCCATGACGATGCTCTTTGCCGGAGGTGGAGTGAAGAAAGGATCCATCGTCGGAGCGACCGACGAGCTCGGGGCCGAGGCAGTCGACTGCGTTCACCCTATCCGTGACGTTCACTGCACGATTCTGCACTTGTTAGGGCTGGATGACAACAAGCTAACCTATTTCCATGGCGGGCGATACAAGCAACTCTCGCAGTTTGGCGGGCAGATTATCCCTGAAATGATTGGGTGAGCGATTCGCATATCACTTCTGCTTCAAAACATCCTCCGCCCGCTCCACGACTTTCCTCGCCAGTCCTTCTTCCAGTTTCCCCAGCAAACCGCCGGGACTGAACCGGTCCACCCGGGTCAAAAAGGTGAGGTAGGACCGAACTTCTCCAAGCGTGAGCGTCTCGATGCGTTCGTCGAGTCTCTCCCGCATATGATTGGTGTAGTCGGTCCGGTGCCAGGGCGATCTCGAAATGTATCCGGTGAAATCCTGAAAGGCTTTCGGGTAAATCGGATAGCCGTTCGCGTATGTCACGTCGGGGATGGCGGCTTCTGCTGCAGAGAGTTTTTCGCGAAGCTGCTCGACGTCGGCGCGCGACAAGGGTGGCTGGTTTTCGCTCATGCAAGGGTGCCGGAATAGAGGTTAAATCCTTTGCCGCGAAGAAATCCGACGAGGGTTTGCCCACTCTCATTCGCCAGCTTGACTGCGAGGCTGCTAGGAGCAGAGATGCCGGCTACAGTGGGGATTTTTACAGAGAGCGACTTTTGCATGAGCTCGAAGGAGATGCGGCCACTGACTAACAGAATCACGTCAGAGAAGTCGATCTTTTCCCTGAGTCCGAATCCGATCACTTTGTCGAGCGCGTTGTGCCTTCCGACATCTTCGCGGAGAACGAGCATTTCACCCTTTCGCGAAAAGAGAGCCGAGGCGTGTAAGCCACCGGTTCGGTCAAAGGTTTTCTGAGCGGAGCGAAGCCGGTCGGGCAGGGTGAGGATCAGATCCGGCGGAAACGGCTCGCCCGCTTCGATCGGGGGGAATTGTTGAAATACGGAATCAATGGTGGCCTTTCCGCAAACACCGCAACTGCTTGAAGTGAACACGTGGCGGGTCAGTCCGGAGAGGTCGGGTGTTTCTTGTAGCGAGACTTCGAGAGTGTTGCCGGTGCTGGCCCGGTCCAGATCCTCGAAGTGTCGCATTTCCCGGATATCATCGGCAGAGTCGATGACGCTTTCGGTAAAAAGAAAACCGGTCGCGAGCTCCTTATCGTGGCCGGGAGTTCGCATCATGACCGAAACGCTTTGGCCGTTCACTTGCACTTCGAGCGGTTCCTCCGCAGCAACAAAATCGTCGGCATCGCGAAGCCGGAGTCGAGCCGGAAACGTCTCAGTTGGATTCCGTGATCGCTCCGGTTGGGATCAATCGCGGAGAGATCGCGGGCGGAGTTCAGGTTCGTGAAAAAGAGTTTTTCAGAATCGGTAACAAGGCGTTCCGAAATGAGGCCGTTTTCTTTGGCCTCATCCAGAATGTGTTGAAGTTTTCTCTCGCCCCGGGAGAGAGCTTCTTCGAGCAGTTCTCGAAAGGACCTCGCGGGATACACTGCCGCAAGAGGTTCCCAGAATTCCCGCGTTTTCGGAACGATACCTGTGCCCGCTTCGAGAAGAGATTGCAAAAACGCAACTTCCATGAGCGGAAGGTCGACGCCGAGAACGACAACGCGCTCCGCAGAAGATTTTCCGAGGACGGAGATCAAGCCACCAGCCGGACCGATTTCCGGCTTGTCATCTACCACGATCGAGACGCCCGGATCATCAATCCGGAATTCCTGATCACGATTTGCAGAAATCCAGATGTGCTCCGCACCGAGCGAACGCAGTTTCTCCAGCTGCCGTTCGTAGAGAAGCTGACCTCGCCAGTCGGCAAATGCTTTGTCGCTGCCGAAGCGGGTGGATTTTCCACCCGCCAGGAGAATGGCGTCGAAGGGAGCAATGTCGGTCATTCGCTACGGAACTTTGTTCTCCGTGCCGAGCAGGTCATTCACGGCTTTATTGCTGACCCGGACGATGTATTTGTTAGGCTGATCCACGAGACCTTCCTGCAGAGCCTTCAGCGCCGGGCGCGCGATTTCGTCGAGCTCATCGAGGACGATGGAGGCTTCGAGCCTCGCCCACTGTCCGGTGCCTTTCATTTCCTCTGCGACAATCGCGAGAGCGGGATCGGTTTTCCCCATTCGGCAAAGAGCGCGACCGGCGGCGATGCGAACGGTGGGGGACGAATCTTCGAGGGCTTTCTCCAGGGCTGCAACAGCTCCGGAATACGCCGCCGCTTCTTCGGCAAAATTACCGAGTCCGGTTGCCCCCCAAAAACGAATTGCCGCATCCCCGTGATCCAACGCCGCGACGAGATCAGGAAAAGCGGAGGGACCGTCGGAGGCTTTAGTCGCAACATCGGTCAGCTCACGAATGAATCGTGAAGGATCGTCCTCGGTCCGGAGAATTGCGTAGGTGGAACCGGCGTCTTTCTCGCGAACTTCGATGAGTGACTCGGGCAGGAGGCCGATGTCACCGACTTCCAGTTGCCATTCTGTCAGGGCATTTCGCAAGCTCTTCCGTTTGTCGGCGTATTCAGGCGCCGAAGCGAGGTTGTTGATTTCGTGGGGATCGTTTTCCAGATCATAGAGTTCTTCGACCGGTTTGCGGCCGGAGGAAAAAAGCGCCACAGCGCCTTCGAAATCCCCCGACCTTTCCGCCTTGCGGATTTCCATCATCGTCGCGCCTTTCTCGGGAGTGTTCATGTACTGATAATATGGCTTAAGCGGCTCGAAGTTGCGGATGTAGCGGAAGCGCTTATCACGCACGGCCCGGATGATGTCGTAGCGCTCGTCCATACGATCCCGCGCGCCATAGACATATTCACGTTCCGGAGCATCTCCGAGGAAGGAGCGACCGTGCATATAACCGGGAAGATCAATTCCTGCAGCGTTCATCATGGCCGGGCCGAAATCGACCGAATTGATCAGACGATTATCTTTCTCTCCGGGTAGCGCCGTTCTCAGGTGCTGCCACTTCTCCGGAATACGCAGTATCATCGGCACTCTCGTCCCGGAATCATAAAGCCACCGTTTCGCCCTTGGCAGACCGACACCGTGATCGGACCAGAACATGACGATCGTGTTGTCCCACTCCCCGGCGTCTTTCAGTTCGGAAATGAGCTTCCCGGCCCATGCGTCCATCGCGGTGATGAGTTCATAGTTTCGCTTCCAGTCCTCCCGCACGACCTGGGTGTCAGGGTAATAGGGAGGAAGCGTAGTGAGTTTGTCAGGGTCCTGCCGCTGAGCGGGAGCGAGGTTCTCTGTAACTTTTCTGTATTTCTCCTCGTTCTCAATTCCGCTCTCGTGGCAGCCCGTGAAATTGAACACGGCAAAAAAGGGCTGGCCTTCTCTTCTGCCTTTCCAATGCCCCTTACGTCCACTGACGTCCCATATCTCACGGGCTGAAGGTTCCTTGAACTGGTAATCTGTTTTGCTGTTATTGGTGCAATAGTAGCCGGCCTGACGAAAATATACGGGAAAGGGCTGGAGCCAGTCCGGAAGCTTCGCGTCACAGCGCATGTGATGGGATCCGACCGCGTTTTGATACATACCGGTGATAATTCCCGAGCGACAGGGAGCGCAGACTCCTGCGGTGGTGTAGGTATTTGTGTAGCGAGTTCCCTGTTTCGCGAGTTCGTCGAGATTCGGGGTAATGGCATGCGGATCTCCAAAGCATGCGATGTGGGGACTGATATCTTCAGCAGAAAGCCAGAGAATATTCGGTCGATCAGCAGCCTGCAAGACAGGAATGATTAACACGGAGAGGATTAGCGAGATTCGGCGCATGGAGAAGTGATCGCATTTGCGGCCGACGATGACAAGGACGCAAAGAATGACTCGCGAGCTTGAACGCTTCAAAGCTAAGTCGAACTTGATCTGTCATTTCCTTTCTGTAGCAGGCTTAACTCTTTCTCCGACAGGCACCAGCTTCACCCACCGGAGATCGAGTAAAGCGTTCTCGACAGGGCCTTCGGATCGAATGACGAAAGAATTATCGGCGGCGGGGAAGTCAATTTCCCCGAGCCTTTGCTGCCGGAAAGCCTCCCAGCTCCCGGTGCTTTTGACTGTTCCCCCGAGCGCTTTCTCGCCGTTGAGAACGATTTGCCAGTTATTTCCGGCTGATTTCGGTGAAACCGAGTATTCCCACTCAACCCGATAGCGCCCCGGACGATCGAGCACGACGGTCCACTCAGCGCGGTCGTCCTGCGAAGTCCACCACCCCAGCGCGTCGAAGTCCGGCATGTATTCGATGCGATCCCCGTCGATGCGGCATTTCGAAGCGCGCAATTCTACGACTCCTTTTGCACCGGGCCGAACGCGGGCTGACAAAGTCGTACCGGATTTGTCCGCCTGCCCGAGCGACGCCACGTAGCTGATGAGATCGCTCATTTGTTGCTTTGTCATGGTCGCCTCGAGTCCCTCCGGCATGAGGGATACTCCGACTGATTCCATCGACTCAATTTCCGTTCGGAGAACTTTCGCTTCGCTGCCGTCAGGGCCTCGCAGGGTAAAATCGTTGGCACTTTCCTCCGTGACCAGACCGAGCAGGAAACTGCCGTTTTTCCTTTTCACATTCCAGGTGAGAAACTTGTCCTCGACCGCGCGATTCGGATCGAGGATCGCAACGAGAAGGGCTTCGCGCGAGCGGTCGGTGATGGCGGCGAGGTCGGGGCCAATCGAGTTCCCCTGCCCTTCCGCCTCGTGACAGGCGATGCAGGCAGCAGCAAAAACCTGCTTTCCTTCTTCGGCATCGCCTGTGGATTCGGCAGCAGCTTTCCAATCGGCGAGAACTTTCCCGCGATTGGGATTGGAGGCGCCGGCAAAAAGCGTTTTGGCCCGTTGCCGGATGTCGCCATTCGCGGACTTCATCAAGCGGGATCGCCCGGCGGCATCAATTTCCATCCGGGGTATGGTGCCGGATTCGACTGCGGCGACAAGCTCCGCCGCCCACTCGCTACGCCCGAGCAATAGATTCTGAACCTTGCTGCGATCGGTTGGCGGAAGAGATTTCCATTGTTGAATCAAAGCAGTGGCAGTCGCTTTTCCCCGCGTTCCGGCGAGCGCCTCGAGAGCCGTTTCCCGCAGGGTAGGATCATTCCTTGTTTCGAGGAGTGAAACCAGAAGCGGAATATCCGTAGATCCCTCAAAGGCTGCTTTACAGGCAAGCAGACGCGTCGCTTCCAGCCGCCCCGAGAGCGGGGCATCACCGGCGGCGGCAAGATCGCGAGCTTTCCCGATTGTCTCAACAATCGCTTTTTGCTGCGATTCCTCCGGAGCGATCGATTTCAAATCATCTGCCGGTTCCAGTAAGCCGCGAAGAACCGCCAGCTGCCAGCGTCGGGGCCTTTCGTTCGGGAGCCCCTTTCCGCTGATTACGACTTCCACGAACGGCGATATCGCATCAGCGAGATTCCATTTCGAAGCCCATCCCGCGATGGTTCGGGCCAGCTGGTCAGAGGGATTTTCCAAAGCAGGGTGACGGTAACCGGACGTCACGGTTTCTGCGATTTGAGCCAGGTTTTCACGATTCACAGAACTGAGGGCGACCGCTGTCACGTGTGGATCGGATTGATAACGCATCAGCAGCAACGCAATTTGCTCACGGGCTTCCGCTGATTTTGCATCGTGAAGCGCGGCGGCCAGCTCTATTGCAACGAAAGGGTCTCCGATGTTCGACCGGGTTTTTCTGATCAGGGTCGCTTCATCAATTCTCCCCGGGGAAAGACGAACCGCATGTCGCACGACACCGGGATGTGGGTCTGTCAGGGAATGGTGAATCGTTTCCCCGTTGAGAACTCCGAGACCATCGAGCACGCAAAGCGATTGAAGACGAACTTCGGGAGAGCCCGCGTTTTTCGCGAGTTCCTCAAGGGTGCCGCCCGCCTCTTTCGCGCCCCGCCAAATCAGCATTTGGTGAACGAGGTCACGGACCGTTCCGTTTTCCGTATTCAACGCGGCAGCCAGCTTTTTGTCGTCAGCAAATGAGAGAACCGGAACTTTCAGGTCGGCTTTTTCCTCCGGAACAATCCGGTAGATCCGGCCAAGATCATGCCCGGCTCGGATGTCGATTTCTTTCTGTCGATCAATCGGAATCCACTCGGGATGTTCGATGACGGCCCGGTACATGTCCGCAATCCAGATCGCGCCATCGGGACCGGTTCGCACCGCAACGGGGCGGGACCAGCTGTCTGTCGAAGCGAAGAACTCAGACTCCGATTCAGAAGGATGCCGCGCCGAGGTAAAGGTGGCACCTTTCACTTCCGGGACCTGTCGGCTGACGAGATTGTGCACCGGTTCGCAGATAAAAATATTCCCCCGGAGCTCCTCCCCCAACACGGAGTCGCGATAGACATTCGGCCCGCACACCGAGGTGAAACGGTTCGCGCGATCGGGCTGATTGAATCGTGTTTCCGTCCTGCTGACCGGATAAACGGGCGCGGCTCCCGGTATTTCCGGGACATGGACGGTCGGGGCGGGAGGTGACAGGTCCGGGTTTCTCTGCAGCAGATTCCAACGCATCGGATAGTGCCAGACGGGGTTGCTGTTGTTGCAGCCGAACCAGTTTCCCCAGTCGTCCCGGTAGCGTCCGCACTGCGTCCGGCCGGAAAGTGGCTCGTGTTTCCGCGTAAAGGGATCAATACGCAAATCGAGTCCGCGAATGTCGACTTCGTCGCGGGTCGTTCTGGACAGAATGACTCCCCCACCATCACCGTTGGCGACGTGCAACCAGTTGTCCAGCCCCCACGCGAGACCGTTGACGCGATGCTGTTGATTGGATTTCGCAAAACCGGAATACCAGGTCTCACGCCTGTCCGCCCTGCCGTCGCCATCGGTGTCCTCCGCATAGAAAATTTCCGGAGCAGCTGTGATCAGAACCCCTTTGTCCCATACCTTCACGCCGGTTGGATAAGGCAGTCCGTCGAGAAACAAATCCGCCTTGTCGTAGCGACCGTCACCGTCGGTATCAGTCAGCACTTTGATGCTTCCACCCGGCTCATTCAGCGGGTCATCGATTTGGTTCCAGGTCATTCCGTTCGGATAATCCCGCATCTCTGCGACCCAGAGCCGCCCCTCCGCATCCCAGTCGAACGCCACCGGATCCATCACGAGCGGTTCGGAAGCAACCAGCTCAACCCGGAATCCAGCGGGAACGTGAACGGTGGCAAGTGCCGCATCCGGAGCCAGTGGCCCGGATGCTTTCAAAGACCCTGCCAGAAAGAAAAGGAATAGAGACAGACCTCTGCCCATCCCGAAGTCATGCCATTTTCCGACGCGCCCGACAAGAACGCAATCAATCCACTGCGGGACGGAACCGGCAGAAAAGAAACAGGGTATTGTCGCGGATTTGACCCTGTCAGGTCACAGGCTCAACAGGGTTCGATCCGGAATTTACTCGCCGGCCAAACCAAAGGCGTCGTGCATGACTTGCGCGGCGCGATCGATATCCTCTTCGGCGACAGTAACCGTGATCTTGATCTCGGAAGTCGAGATCATTTCAATATTGATTCCGGCTTCGGACAATGCCTGAAACATTTCGGCGGCGACGCCGGAGTGGGAACGCATTCCGATGCCGACAACACTGAGTTTGGCAATTCCGTCTTCGGCCTCGACGCGGGTTTCGTCACCGAGTTCCGCAAGAACGGGCTCGAGCGCTTTCTCCGCCCTGGCAACATCGTCTTTGTGAACCGTAAAGGAAATGTCAGTAATGCCGGTCTGGGACACATTCTGAACAATCATGTCCACGAGCAGGTTTGCCTCGGAGACGGCTCCGAAAATCTTCCCTGCCGTGCCCGGCTTGTCTTTGACTCCGGAAATGGTGACTTTCGCCTGGGCTCGCTCCAGACTGACACCGCGAATGACGACGGATTCCATGCTCATGGTTTCTTCCTTTACCAAAGTTCCGGGATTGTTGTTCAAACTGCTGCGAACCTCGAAGGGCACGCCAAATTTTTTCGCAAACTCGACCGAGCGGGACTGCATCACTTTCGTTCCCGAGCTGGCCATCTCCAGCATCTCGTCGTAGCTGATTTCGTCGATCTTCCGCGCTTCAGGCACGACCCGCGGATCACAGGTATACACGCCGTCAACATCGGTGAAAATCTGGCAAAGGTCGGCATCGATCGCCGCTGCCATTGCGGTCGCGGTCAGGTCGGATCCGCCCCGGCCGAGCGTGGTGATTTTTCCGTCGGGAGTCTTTCCCTGGAAACAG
>JAKSBG010000117.1 GCA_022361255.1 Verrucomicrobiales bacterium | reverse complement strand
GGACGCGCTGTGACAAACTATTCATCGGAGACGCCGGTGCCGGTTTTCGTCCTGGCGCGGTTTCATGGCGCAGCGGCCACGACGATATTTCAGGCATCTGTGGGAAGTGGCGACGTCACCGGTGGGCCTGGACCGGGAACAGGTGGACCTGGGCCGAACGGAACGGACGGGCCGGGTCCCGGAACGGGTGGGCCTGGACTAAACGGAACGGACGGACCGGGAACGGACGATGATGATCATCCAGAGCCAAACGGACAAAGTGCTTCCGTGAGATTGAAGGGGCGCCAACATGAGACCCGGGGGGGAACCGGCAGTCTCGGTGAATACATCAGCGGGAATGACGGCGGGACCACGACGGTCGACAAAATCGTATCGTATTCCGCCAACCTCATACGGGTGGTGTATGAATTTGATGATACGGTTTCCGAAGAGCGAACCGAACGCAGGACGGTCTCCGGGAGCAGCGGGGAGGAACTCAAGGAAGCTCGCAGGCAATGGGAGGCGAACGGATGGTCGGTAGATGGAGGGATCACGATCGAAACAGAGCCGGAAACGATCGAGACGCAGGGCTCCGTCGAGGAATACGTCGAACCCTACGGCATCCGGTTTTTCGTAGAAGGCCCGAAAGGGGTGGAAAATGATAGCAAGGAAGTCGAATTCCTCGCTACGGCTGAAGAAATGAGTGAGATTTACCGCGCCCGAGCCGAAACTCAGGGCTACAATTCGGAGGACGATCTGGAGGACCATTACTGGACCGGCCCGCTGAAGGAGATGGGATTTTTGAAAGAGGTTTGGACAAAGGGGCAGCGGATTGCTCACGGAGCAAATCCCTACCGGTCCGGTGCCCCTCTGGAGGCGGAGGCTTCCTACGGGAACGGTGCCGTTCCCTCTGTGAAATGGTCAGAGCTTTGGCTGCAATCAGAAGTCCCCCTACCCGAAGGACGGCGGGTCACACGAACGTTTCTGATCCACGCCTCTCAGGAAACGATACGTATTGATGATTCGGAGGAAGACGGGGTCGATGAAACGGATGAAGCGGAACCGCCGCTGGAGTGGTTCGGCACGCTCTCCCTGGAAATCGTGCCGCAGGAAAGTATCAGCACAGAGGCAGCAAGTGTGAATGTAGGCACCGCCGGCCCGGCATCCGCCTGGATTTCCACAAAAAGCGACGGAACGATTCTGTTGAAGCCTCCGTTTGAAAGAGGAAAGAGAAACCGGATACGTCTCCTGCCTGTGGAGGTAGTCGAGTTGGCTCCGAAGCTTCGAGATTTTGAGACAGGTGACGATATCGAGGGATCTGAGGTGCCTGATTTGACCGACGGAATCACCAATCCGATGGTGGAGAGAAATCCGGTTCAGGATCGAATTGCACACCGAGACATTAAGATCAAGATTGGTGATGGTGATGGTGATGGTGATGCATTGGAGGGTAAAAAGGTTACTTGGAATATGGAGGCACTATTCACGCCGCCAGAGAGCGGGGGGCGTGTGTTTCGTGGGGATTGGTCCGACAGTCCGAATCACCCAAATCGTTTCGAGGCATCGACTGAATTTGATACATACGGTTTCCAATCGGTGTCTCAGGCTCAAGGGCAAACTGAGATTGACGATAAAGGATACACAGCTATCCGAGCAAATCTGCCTCCCGTAGGATTCAATAAAGCGCAGATCAAAATCCAGATCGAGGGAAGCAATGAATTTATTGAACTTATTGACATGGAAGTTCCCGCAATCGTCGTAATCGATCCTGGCCATGGCGGCGACCAAGATCGCCCTGGCTCAAGCTGGAACAACGCAACGAGTCCAAGCGGTGTTTTAGAGAAGAATATGACTTTGCAATATGGGAGAGCACTTCGCGATTCTCTTGAGGAATACGCGGAAGAGAACGACCTACAGATTAGAGTTGCGATGACGAGGGATTCGGATGTGAACTACAGCGGTCAAGAGCGGGCAAACATAGCGCGAGATCTGGGTGCTGATATTTTTCAGAGCTTCCATTTTAACGCAGCAAATGGGACTGCTCGTGGATCGGAATCTTTAATTCGAGGTACTTCAAACGTAAATGAAGACGAAGACGAGGCACTTGGGCGCCGGGTTTTGGATGGAGTCCTTGAGGCACTGGGAGAGTATGACGAGGATGGTATTAATGATCGAGGCGTCAAGAATTATGCTTGGTCGGCAAGCCAAGGTGCGAACGTGCCAAGTTCTTGGTCGGTGTTGGCTGATCCGTCTTATTCCAACGTCGCAGATTACCACCCAGTCAGAGGGAATATACTTGAAGTTGAATTTATCGATGTTGAAGCCGTAGACGACCTCCTGAATGGTGAAGATGCTGAGGCAATCCGAACGTCAGTCGGGGAGGATGTGAGAGATGCTATTATCGAGGATATAAATCACCAGCCATGACAGCAAAAAATTGCAGAAATTGGATTATTTTGATTTTTGTGGGAACACTGGTGATAGGATTCTTTTTCCTTCGTGTACCGGAAGGTGCGCCTTCGCAATCCTTGCCGAGTAAAGAAAATCGCGAATACTCCAATGGAAAGCTCACAACGGAAGATGAGCAAATCGTGGAAGCAAATGTAGCGGTTGAGACAGAAAAAAATCCACCGTTCGTAGCGACACGTATGCAACGTCCGCCTGATCCTGAAGTGTTGAACGCAATTGAATACCCAAAGTTTAGTAAGGTAGGATCAGGAACTCGCGGTGCGATCCGAGATGATGAAGGAAATGTAATCTTGCGAGCGACAAGCGAAAGCCCTGCAGTAGCAATCACCATCAGCCCAAATGATGAACTCATCTGGGTTAGCGGAGGTGATCGGAAGTCATATATCATCAACTCTAAGGGTGACGAAATTGCTAACCTCCCGATCGTCCCTCCGGGCGCTAACATGCTTGGATTCGGAAGTTGGATATGGATCGATAATCATCGCTTGTTAGGAGACTCCGGCGTCAAGAAGTTTGATTCAAATGGCAAGCTGATAACCTGTTGTGGTGGTGATAATGTATCTGAAAGCCGCTTCTACGTTTACAATCTCAACACGAGCAAATTGGAAGAGATGCAACTTCCCGAAAACTTACGCGGAAAGGTAATAAGTATCCAACGAGTGCTGGATACTGGAGAAATCCTAATGGGGCATGAGGGGGATGAATTCGCTTGGTATGAAGTGGGTCGAAACGAAGGCGTAGAGCAGTAGAAACAAAGTGTTCAAAACCTAACTCGGCCATCACCCGCTGCCGCCGAGACGAACGGCCACCCGGTCAAAGAGCAAGGGACGTGCGCCCTGATTCGTGGGGCGGTCGCGCCACCGAGGGGCGCGCTGGTGGCTTGCTGCGCTTCGCCACCTCGCCCTGCGCCCCCGGTGCCGCGCCCTTCGCGGCGTGTGGGTCCGGTCTTCCGCTGCTCTCCGGTCCGCTGCCGCGTCCCCCGCAGCTCCATCCCTCCAACGCTGCGGCGTGTGAGTTAAAAGGTCATGACCTGATCCCGGAGGTGGGACACTTCAAAACTAAAGT
>JAKSBG010000227.1 GCA_022361255.1 Verrucomicrobiales bacterium | reverse complement strand
GGGTGCCAGCGTTCGTCTTCTTCCGCTTCGTAGATGATCGCGACGACCGGTCCGTTCTGACCCGTTCGCACGGTGTATTTCGCGTCTTTCTTGACGTTCGTTGGCCAGTTTCCTTTAAATACAGGGTAATTGGGCATATCAGTTTTCCTTGTTAAACCATTTCTTGTAGTTGATGCGCCCGACATAGACGGGCTCCCAGATTTCATTCTCGCTCCATGAGCTTCCCGCAGGTCGCTTCGTAAGAACGACCCCATATGGGTTGACGACAAAACGCACTGCTCCAGTCCGGCGGATCTTGCGAAAGGCCTGGATCAGCTGTTCATCTTGCGACACGGGGAATTCCGAGCTGCCGCCATCATCCGTTGTGCGGTAGCAGTAGATCTTACTCCTCCCGTTCAAGTTGTATTGAGCGCCCACGTAGGGGAGCTCCCATGGATCTCCCGGCATCAAGCCATCCGTGTTCCAAAGCCGTATCCAGCGCTCCGGAGGGGTGTCTGCGAGCGGGTTCTCGAGCAGCAGCCCTCCGCTCACTTCACCCACGATGACTCGATTGCCGTCTCCCTTGCTGGAAGGCACAATCACTTGCCCGAACTCGTTGATGACGAAACTTCCTCCACCGGCGTCTCCCATGTGGCGCTTCCCTTCGACGACTGCAGCAGCGAGTTGTCTGGCCCCTTCACATTTCTGGGCCCGGCATTCCACCAACATGTCGTCAGTTGTCCATTTTACGACCGGATGCCAGTCACCGGAAACACTGGCAACCTTCCAAGTTCCCCCACCCGAAACACGACCATATCTCCCGTTCCAAGCACGAGGGCGGCAGGGTCTGAATGTCGGGTTCTCGTCAAGCGCGGTCATGGGTCATTTCGGGAATTCCAATCCCTTCTTCAGTGCATAGATGAAGTGGAGGCTTCCAGCTTTTCGGAAGAGGACGTGGCCGGATTCGGTGCGCTCCAATTGCGCGATACGCTCACCTGAATTTTTCAACTCCCTGATAGCGGCGAGCAGAGCCTCGGCATCTGCACCCTTCTTCGCATCTTGAGCTTTGTCCCCCGCACGGGCAAAGGCCTCACCTTGTGAAATTCGTTTCGTGATCAGACCGCCTCTCTTCTGACTAAATTTCCACTTCTCTTTGACTAGGTCAGCTCCGACAAACGGGTAGGGATCACCGGGATTCGCCCCGGCGACCCACCGGTCGACATCTTTTTCCGAAGCCGATTCCGTTTCATCAGGATTGACCAACTCCAGCTCGCGATCGAGTCGGGTGACGAAACGAGTCGACCACTCATCACCGCGATTCACCCGGACCAGCACGAGGTGCTTCTTGGGAGTGATCTTGAATTTTCCAGCCTGACCCTTCGCCTCAATCACCGCCTTCGCTACTTCTGCAGCATCCTTGGCAAAGGCTCCATCGGGCTCGCGCACGTTCAGATTGTTATCGCAGGTGAACTCGCGGCCCTCATACTCGCCGGGATATTCATCGCCGGCACTCAGCTGGCCTTCGTCGATCTGATCTTCTCCAGGAAGAGGGGTCCGGGGCGGTCCGCTTTGCTCGACCGGTTCCTGGCCGGGCATCCAGTGAAAGTAAAGATTTCTCTCGGCGCCCGTTACCCGCTCCCAATCAAGTTTTGCGTAGATGGAATCATCCACCGTCTCTTTGGCGTAGAGCACGTAGATACAGGAAGAATTTTCCTCGCCTTCCGCACCACGATGCCGACGCATCACGCGGCCCATGCTTTGAATCCGCTGTCGCACTGAAGACGACGAGGCTACGACAATGCCGACATCGACCGCGGGGACATTGAAACCCTCGATCAACGATTTCACCGAGACGAGGACCTGAGCAATTCCCTTTCGGAAGAGGTTCAGCCCGTTCTCCCGTATTGAATCCGGGAGTTCACTGTGCTCGGCAATCGCTGCAAAGCCTCCCTCCCTTAGCCGGCCGAACAAACGCATCGCTTCCGCGATACTTTCGTGAAACAGAATGACCTGAGCGTCGGGATTGATCTCGAACTCCTTCTTGAGAATTTCGATCACTGCCTCCGTTCGAGCATCCATCCGGTAAAGTAACTCTTTCCGCCGGCTGGTATCGGCCGTCATCTTGGCGGCGAGTCCGCCGATCTCGCCCCCACGCTTCATCGCCGCTCCACGGACCCAGCGGAAGAATGCTCCACCCGAAGCCGCATCAGCTGGAGCAGCCGCCGCCAACTCGGAGCGTGCATCCGAGATGGCTCTGGAAAGCTGATCGTATTTCTGACGCTCACCCGCTGTGAGCGCGAGTCCAAAGTGATTGATCGTGAAGGGTGGGATCAGTCCGAATTTCAGGGCATCCGCATAGGAAAGTTCAAAGATAATCCGCCCCAGAGCCTTCCCGACGACAGAGTCTTCATACCCTTCGTCATCTTCGTTCCCCGGAACATCTTCATCCCGCTCCGGAGTGGCCGAGAGTCCCAAAGAGTAGGCTCGATTGCATTCGAGAATCCGAGACATCTGGCTCGCTCCGGCCCGATGACATTCATCGACCACTAGCATCAGGCGATCTCCGACACCTGCTGCTTCCACAAACTCAGGGAGTTTGTTGCTGGCCGATACCAATACTGAGATGAGAATTCGGCATCCACTCAAGTCATCTTGATATCCTCCGCCAAGACGACCGATTGCTGAAGCCGGGAGGTTTCCCTTTTCGATCAACTCTTCATACCATTGATGAAGAAGAACGATGGTTGGAACTACGATCACCAATCTCAAATCCGGCTGCTCGGTTTGCTGCAGCCTTTCTGCGGCGGCGAGCGCGAGAAGCGTTTTGCCTCCTCCTGTGACCACCTTGATCGTTCCCCGATGACTTTCGCGAAACCAGCGATCCACGCACTTGTTCTGCCAGTCGTACAATTCGATTCCCCGGGTCAATTCCCAGCGATCCGGAATCCCTGAGCCGATAGAATCAGCATCTCCAGGATTCGTCTCCTTCGCCAAGCTCTTGGCTTCACGATCGGATTGCCACTCGAGAATACGCAGTTGGTGAAGAAGCAGGCGCTCCTTATTGCTGAACGAATTTTCTTCACCTTGTTCTTTATTGGTAGTCATTCGTTTCTAAATTGCACGTCTTCGCCATGGACTCTTGTTCCCGGGAGATATTGATTGCAAGTGGTCTGCAAGGCCGTTGTCGGAATCGAGAACCGTCCTGGTAATCATGTCCCGAAAATCATGGAGCTTTCCAATCGTGACATAATTTGTGTCTCGACCCCTATGGGCAATGTCGCCTCTAGCAGTCACAAAATCGTTAACGTCCTTAGCTGGATTCGTCCAACAAGAGGAGAATTCGCCTAAGCCGACGAACTTTTTGAACAGCGGGTTTAGAACGTGACTCTTAGGCGTATTCAATCCGCTCAGTGTCGTATCAACGTGACTCGTAAGGACGCCCTCCCATCCTTGGCCAGCCAGTTCCAGAGGCTTCAACTCGTGCTTCGACAGCTTGACATGGTTTGCCAATTCCTTTCGCACCAAGAGTGGCAATTCGTCTGGAGAACTGCATCGCGTTGTTAAGTGGCGTACCGATTCTGATAAGAGCTCCTCGACATACAACTCCCAAGCTGCACAGAGCATAAACACTCCACTTCTCGTGATGTGACCTAATCCACGCCGACCTCGACCATCATGATTTAGATCCGAATGGCTTTGAATTAAGCGTTCGACCTCGACGAGAAGGTTCCCTTCAAATTTAAGGAGTGCTTGTGATGGCATGATAAAGTCTGGTTTATCGAGCTTCCAACACCTCACGCGGGACTGCTTCGGCAGAAATCGATCCCAGCGGTAGTTTCAACTGCGAGCGGAAGCTCTCGACTTGCTAAGTAATCTCTTCGATTCGGGCTTCGATTTGTCCGATCGCTTTTTTTTAGGTTCTCGTTCATCGCTGCAATTTCATCTGGAGAAGATCATCGATTTCAGAATTCGATATTCTCGCTGTTGGATTGTTTCTTTATGGCTGTCTCGAATCCTTGAATCAGATTCTGATCCTGAAGATACCCAAGCGTCCCAGTTGGTTGATCCGGCTTGCGGGGGAATTGAACGGGAACGTCTATGCCGCTGAGCGCGATTAGCTCCTCCATCTCGGCAGGCATATTCGTAGTACGATTCTCGTAATCAGCGTGCTCGATGAACCCTGCGTAAACCTTGCCATTTCGTTTATCGAATGTCGCGATGTACTGATGCTCGTCGATTGCGGATCCGTCTATCCGGAAGCCCTGAACAAGAAATGTATCAACGTTTTCGTTTCCAGAAGAAGCAACAATGGCGGAGTTAAACTTTTGCGTCAATGTAGGAGGAAGAAAGCCGGGAAGTTCATCTTGGCCAACGACCCTAAATGTCATTGTAGGGCAGTAGTCCTTCCATTCCGGCTGTTGCCACTCGGACTCGTATGGATTGTATTTCATCGATTTGGGTTTTCTTGGTTTAAGCCTATGTAGCGCGAGCTGGCAGCTGCTTCTCCAACCTCGCCACGGTGTGGTCCATCCCCTCCACCTGTCGCAGCCGGTCCAGATACAGGTGCGCTTTGTCGACCTGGCCCTGCACGGCTCGGATCTCGACGAGGCAGGAAAGTGCGGTGGGTTCCAGAGCATCGAGCATCAGCGCCTCGTTAAAATACTGGCAGGCCGCATCTATCTGCCGATCCTGGTAGTAAGCGTAGCCGATCTTGGCGCAGATCAGGGCGGAGGGCTCTGCCTGCGTCAATGGCTCTAGAGTTTCAATCGATTTCTTGTAGCGGCCAGCGAGTCCGTGAGCGACTCCGAGGCGGTATCGATACCAATCCTTCTTCGGCCATCGTTCGAGCAACCACTCGAAACTCCGGACAGACTCTTCATATCCCTTCATGCGGACGGCGACATCGCCGAGACCTTCGTAGGCCTCTTGCTTCTCTTCGTCGCTCCAGCCATTGGAGTCCATCCAGCGGATCACTCGTCGATACATAGCCTGGGCTACCTCGAACTTGTTGACCCTTTTGGCTGCGGCCGCATAGACGAGTAGAACTTTCGGGGAGGTCGACATGTGCTGGATTGCCTTCTCCAATTCGCCCGCTACCTCCTCCGCATCCCCGGCCTCCAGTTTGGCGCCTGCTGCCTCCGCCAATTCATCGGCCGGCGTCCTGACAAACTCCTTCTGTGGTGATGGAACTTCAACGGTCTCCGTCTTTTCAACGGCTGCCTCTTCCGCATACATCTCGATAGCGGCAAGTAACGCGGCACCGGACGCGAAGCGATCGGCAGGCCGTTTTTCGAGACACTGCATCACAATCTTGTCGAGACCTTCGGGGACAGACGGATTCAAATCCCGGGGGTTGGGAAAGGGAGTTCGCGAAAGGATCTGCTGGGTGTTCTGGTGCGGGAGTCGTCCGCAAAGAAGGCGATAGGCCACCACGCCGAACGAGTAAATATCCGATTGCACACAGCGTTTCCCTCGGCTGTCTTCGGAAGCTAGAGCCTCCGGAGCAAGAAAGAAGAAGCCGCCGCCTCCGTCTGTAGAAACAAACAAATCATCAATCGTTCGGCTCTGGCCGAAGTCTGTCAGTCTCGCGCCTCCCGCATCATCCACGAGAATGTTGTCCAGCTTCAGATCTCCATGGACGAAGGGAGGTTGCTGATCGTGCAGGTAGGCCAAACCCTCCGCGACATCACGAAGCCAGACAAGAATGGTTTCCAAAGGTAGCGGGAGGGGAGCAGCCTCTTCGCCGACCATCTTATCCAGAGCTTTCCCGGGCACATATTCCATCCACATGACCGCGAGGCCGTCGATGCGCTCGCATCCGAATACCTTGACCAAAGATTCGTGATCAAATGGTCCGGCGTTTTGGGCCTCTTTGAAGAGCGCTTTGTCCGCTCGATCCTGCTGGCTGAAAATTTTCAATGCGACCTGCGGGGGGAGTTCGCTTTCCGGTGCGATGACATCCGCCAACCAGACCTGACCGAAGCTGCCATTCCCCAGAATATCCACGAGCCGAAACTGGCCGCCGATCTCTACGCCTTTGGATACTTCCGCCAGCCTCATGGTTGGATGCTGATCAATTGAAGTTCGTCGCCCTTCTTCCCAAAGATGGCGAAATACAGGAGAAAACGATTGGGAGAAGCCACTCCGGCTACCCACTTTCCGTCTTGATTGCGAAATCCATCCCGTGCGATTGCTGCCACCGTCTTGCGGGCCAGTGTCAGGTCTGTTCCAGAGGTGGCCCATCCCATCAGCAACACGACAGGAGGTTTGGGCTCTGCCGCGTGATAGACCTCGAGGAGATTCTTGGCTTTGTCAGCAAGCTTGGTTTCCTGGCCCGCTGTGAAACGCTCGAATTCGGTCAGAAATCGAACGCTACGATCTTCCCTGTTCCACCACACCGCATCAGGTCGAATCGTCCGAGCCCCATTCACTCGAACAGGAAATTCATTCATGGCCCAGAAGCCGAGACTCCGTCCCAGTTCGGCGAGGTAATTGCAGCCAAGAGAATGCACCAGGACACTCTCATCCCTCACCCCCCAATCACAGAGCATCGGAAAAGCGTCACGCAACACCGCAAGGTTGCGAAACTCTTCTTCGATTGCTGAGGCGATGGGCGTGGTGGATGCCATAGTCTACAGGGGATTTCTCAGAGCTGCCCCGGCCCCCATTCGCTGAGGATTTTTGGCGATTCGCCGCCGTGCTTCAGGGCCTTGTAGCCTACACGGACGAGAAGTGGCGCAGGGATGGAACGACCGGAGATAAGGGCTTCCCCGGTCGAGAGCGAGGGCAATTCATCCATATCAGCCTGACTGAGTTGCTCGGTCGATTTCGCGATGAAGCGTTGATCGTCCGGGTTCTTGATCCGCATCGTGATCAGCGTGTTGCACTGAGACGTGACATCGGGATCAAGCTTGGAAGGACGCTGGCTGACGACCGCAAAGCCGACACCGAACTTCCGGCCCTCGGCTGCGATCTTCTTGATGATCGAGCGACTGATCGAGGCACCGCCAGCCGGAGCAAAGTTGTGTCCCTCCTCATAAACAATGAAGCAGGGGCGGGTCGGTTCTGTCTTGCTGGCAGCAGCGTCGAGAATCTCTTTCGACATGAGCGCCACGATGATCTGGCGGGCTTCGTCGGACAGACCCTGGAGGTCGACGATGACAAGCTTACCGACACCCTTGCCGCGCTCCCCGATCATTTCCCGCAAGCTGGTCGGGTGTTCACTTCCGGCGGTGTAAAATGCCTTGGCTTCGTTGAGCACCCGCTTGAGCCTTACAGCAGCGATGGCTGCGCTCCGGGCTCCGAGAGCCTTCTTCTCCGCATCCGTGAGATCGAGCGATTCGTCTTCTTTGACGTCGTCGATTCGTTTGCCAAGCAGGTCGAGAAGAGTGTTCACGTCCCGGGGTTGGTCCGGCTCTTCCTTCTTCCATTTGCGGATCGCGACATCGAGGACGCGGGCCTGTGGTTCGGTTAGTCCCGGGAGAATGTCTCCAATGGCATCAAGGTCGATATTATCGAATTGCAGGGCGAGACGTTTGTTGCTGTTCGCATACTTGTCATCGAACTCGGCATCCTGTGGCGTGTAGGCAACCACTCCGCCGCCGAGCCCTTCCAGCTTCTTCAGATTGGCGACAATCTTCGGGAGAGCGTCCTTGTCCCGGTGATCCTCCACGTCCTCGATCTCCGGGTTTGTCTGCAGGGTCCCGCCGGCGAGAGCGCGCCCGTATTCGCCATGAGGGTCGAACACGATCACGGTCCCGTTCATGAGACCGACGAGGCGCTCGATGACCCGCCCGACGGTGTAGGATTTCCCCGAACCAGTCATCGCCAGCACAGCGAGGTGCTCAGTGGCGAGGGTGTTGACATCGATGTAGATCGGGACGGCATCCGATCCACGTTCGTAGCCGACGAGGTTGCCGATGTGAATGGAGGAGTCCTCGCTGAACTTGTAAAACTCGCGCAAGAAGGCGTAGTCGACTCCGAAGACCTTGGCTCCTGGATTGAGGGGGCGTCTCGGCAAGCGAATCTCTCCCGTCGCGGCTTCCTTGAAGCCGATGAGTTCGACCTTGGCGTAGAGCGTCTCTCCACTGACCATTGATCCTGGGAGTACATTCACATCTTCCACTCCCTCGCCGAGATCCTGGGAGAAGAGAACATTGTTCCGGGAGATGGTCACGATGCGACCGAGGCAGTCCGTTTCCGCTTCGCCTTCGCGCTCAGTGTGAGGGATGCGAACAAATTCCCCACGGCGCGCGGAGAAGGATCCCTTGAGAGCGAGGCTGAGACCGGCAGGATTGCCGGTGTTGCCGATCAGTTTGCCGAGATGTTTTTCAGAGGTGCTCATAATGTTTGAAATTGATTTTGTGTCAGAATTTGCCCGAGTTCTCTGCAACGTATTTGGCGAATGACCCGGTTCTTTGCTGGATGCCGAGCTTTCGCTCTGGAGACTCTTCTTTGGCGTATTCGGTAAACACGTTGAGCAAATCGAAGAGCGAAGCGTTATCGCGGTACGGTGAATTGAACACGGCAGCCGAATGCTCACGACCAAAATGTTTAGGAAGCAATGAGATTACCTCGGTATCATGTGCTATCCGCTGACGGCGCTTATCGGCTACGGAGAGGTCAGGCTCGGGGCGAAAGTGGAGCTTTTCGTCATCGCAAATCTTCTTCTTCGATCCCGGAATGATTCCAAAAAGCTGATCAACGATCCCTTTGTTCTCGGCGAGCTGACCCGGTTCAAACGAAATTGCACTCACCTGTTCCAAAAGGTCTCCAATTCTTCGGAAGTTTCTTAGCACCTCGAAGAAGCAATGCTCCATGCGCCGATTGAATGACCCACGTTTTCCGGAGTGGATCACGCGACCAACGGAACTCGCGGTTGGCACCGTCATCCCATTGGAGCATAGCAACCGGTTCAAAAAATAGCTGATGTGCACAGCCGAAGTGCCAACCATGCTGTTCTTGAGTTCAATACCAAAATCAGTCCGATCTGTTTTCTCGCCTCGAGCATCTTTGACCACTCCATGGCGCTTCTCCGATCGGAAACGGATCGTTAGTTCCGTGTTGATTCCAAACCCTTCGCAGAAGGAGAACGAATCATCCAGTGCAAGATCGGAAAGAAAACTCTGAACGTCTTGAAAGAAGTCTTCGTTCGAGTAGGTGACGTAGGATTCCGATACTAGCCCGATGATGGTTCGGGAACGTTCATCTACGACGAACTGGTCTCTCCGCAATCCGTCCAAGACATCGCTCTGGCTAATGAGATCATTGAGAACTTGGGACGCCAACGATGGCTCATGGAGTCTCGCCAGCTGATCGATGCGATAGCCGAGCC
>JAKSBG010000186.1 GCA_022361255.1 Verrucomicrobiales bacterium | reverse complement strand
TGGCCTACATGAACGAGGAATCCCTCAAGAAAACGCTGGAGATCGGCGAGGCCGTTTACTTTTCCCGCAGCCGGCAGGAAATCTGGCACAAAGGGGCCACTTCCGGACACACCCAGATCGTGGAGAGCATTCTGACTGACTGTGATCAGGACGCACTCGTAATGAAAGTTCGCCAGCAAGGCCCCGGGTGCTGCCATGCCGGATATAGAAGTTGCTTCTACAGAAATATACAAGAGCCCGGCGATCCCGTAGCCTTGGGGAAGGAAATTGAGGATCAGAGCTACGACCCGAGCAAGGTCTACAGCTGAAAAACCTCGCTTTCCTCCATTTTTTCTTTGTCCATTTCTCTTCTTACCTTTTCTCACCGGGAAAAGCTAAGAGACACGTGGATAGAGAGCATTCTCATCCCATTCCCAAATGAAATCCCTCTGGTCCCCATCCGAAGCAAAAAAATTCAAAGGTGACGTCGGCAAGCGAGTCTATACCTCACGCCTGCTTGGACAGAATCCGGAACTGGTCCTTCACGGTGGAGGAAATACGTCCGTAAAAACCACCGAGAAAGATTTCTTCGGAGACAAAGTGGACGTGCTCCATGTAAAGGGATCCGGTTGGGATCTCGAGACGATCGAGGCGGAGGGTTTCGCGCCGGTGCGTATGGATGCTCTCCTCAAGATGGCGGAACTCGACACCCTTTCCGATCCGGAGATGGTAAAACAGCAGCGTGCCGCGATGCTGGAGCCCAACGCTCCGAACCCCAGTATCGAAGCAATTCTTCACGCCGTCATTCCCCAGAAATTTGTCGACCACACTCACGCCAATGCCGTCGTCGCCCTGACCAATCACAAAAACGGGCGCAAGGCAGTGGAGGACGTCTACGGAGACCGGATCGCGGTGATCCCCTACGTCATGCCCGGCTTCGATCTGGCAAAGGCGGTGAAGAAGGCACTCGACAAGGTTGATCCGTTTGCGCTCGACGGTCTCATCCTCATGAATCACGGCATCTTCACGATGCACGATGATGCCAAGACCAGCTACGAACTGATGATCCAGCTCGTCACAGAAGCGGAGATCTATCTTTCCACCCGCCTCGGAAAAACTTTCTCTTTCCCAAAAGCGAAGGCGAAGGAAGATCTTCCCGGCCTCTCCGAAATCCGGAAGCAGGTATCGGATCTGCGTGGTGTTCCCGTAATCGCCTCTCTTGATCAATCGCCCGAAGCAGTCGGCTACGCAGCGAGGGAGGACGTCGCGAAAATCTCGACCCGCGGTCCGTTAACCCCGGACCACACGATCCGCACGAAGCGTGTCCCTGTCGTAATTGGAAAGGATTCGGAGAAAGCGATCACGAAATACGCGGCAGACTACGCGAAGTATTTCGACAAATACAATGACGGCGAAACGATGCTCGCCCCCGATCCGCGCTGGGCAGTATGGCAGGACCGGGGGGTGATCAGTTTCGGGGCAACTGAACGCGAAGCCGGAGTGATCCGCGACATCGCGACGAATACCTGGAAGACAATCCAACAGGCCGAAGGAGCCTTCGAAGGCGGATGGAAGGCTCTACCCGCAGGGAAACTCTTCGAAATCGAATACTGGGAACTGGAACAGGCCAAGCTGAAAAAAGGCGGCAGCGCTCCTGCTCATCAGGGAAAAATTGCTATCGTTACCGGTTCAGCAGCCGGTATCGGATTTGCCTGCGCAGAATCTCTTGCCGAACAGGGTGCCAAAGTCATTGGCATCGACCTCAGTCCCGATATCGAGGAGCAAATGGCAAAAATCGGCGGTATCGGTATTGTCGCAAACCTGACAGATGACAAAAAGGTCGTCGAATCCGTTGAGCGTGTCGTCCGCGAGTTTGGCGGCATTGATATTCTGGTCAGCAATGCCGGTATTTTCACGGCGGGCGCCTATCTGGAAAATCTCGAACAGCAGAATTGGGACAAGTCGATGGCCGTCAATCTCACGAGCCATCAGAAGCTTCTCAAATACACGATTCCCTTCCTGAAAAACGGCATCGATCCCGCGATCGTTCTCGTGGGTTCGCGGAATGTCAATGCTCCGGGAGCCGGTGCGGCGAGCTACTCCTGCGCGAAAGCGGGACTGACGCAACTCTGTCGGGTCGCTTCGCTGGAGCTCGCGCCCTTCGGTGTGCGATGCAATATCATTCATCCCGACGCCGTTTTTGACACGAAGCTCTGGACACCAGAAAACCTGCAGCGCTCCGCCGAGCGCTACAACATGACGGTTGAGGAATACAAGACCCGCAACCTGCTTAAAACCGAGATCAAGTCGAAGGATGTCGGAAACATGGTGGCAGCGATGGCGAGTCCGCTTTTCGGGAAAACAACCGGAGCGCAAGTCCCCGTCGATGGCGGAAACGACAGGGTGATTTGATCATTCCCGGTAGGATGGACATTCCTGTCCGTCTGGAACCGGACCCCGTCTGCTTCGTGGACAGGGCGGAGCGGCGATCCAGCGCCCGGTTCCGATCCCGCGCAATTTCCCTCGCCTAATCGGCACGGTCCTCCTATCATTCCCGCAATGAAGTGCAGGGACTGCGGTGCAAAATCCAGGGCTGTCGGCAGGGACGGGCACTACCCCGTGACCTCAGTTTTCTCCCTGTTTCACATCCTGCTTCCGTTCCTCTACGCCTTTTCACAGCGTAGAATCTATGAATGTGAGGCGTGCAACAAGCGTTTCAAAAGACGCCCCTGGCAATCTTTCCTGACACTGCCAGTGTTCTGGATTCAATTATTTTTCCTGATTCTGTTACTGATCGCGGTTTTCCTGACAGGCTTACTACTTTCTCTGAATCCCCGATGAAACTTCTTTTCCCACTCACGCTGCTCCTCCTGCTCATCTCTGCTGCACCCGCCAAAGCTGAGCGAACCATCCACGTCTTCACCGTTTTCTGCAACGCCTACGAAGGTGCGGGCGGGGCGATCAATGACGGTGTTTCCGCCGACAAGGTAATGATTGAAAACCTTTTCAAAAGCTACTTCTCGCCGCAGTCCTGGGGAGTCCAACTGCGACAGCAGTCAGTGGAGGGTTCCGCCGCGACGCGGGAGCAAATCCTCACGAACTTCGAGGCATTCACCCGGACAGTCGGTCCGGAAGACACTCTCTACGTTCATTTCTCCGGACATGGAGTCATCCCCGACGCTGCTGCCGGTGAGCAGTTCCTGCAGGCTGTCGACGAACAGCTTTTCAGCAGGAAAGTTTGGGCGGAAGCGATCGATGCCCTGCCCTGTCGGCTCAAAATTCTGATTACCGACTGTTGTTCCACCTACCCGGAGGGTTTTGTCGTCGCTGAAGGTGACGAAGATGTGGAGCCCTGGAAGAACCTCTATTCCCTGCTGCTTGAACACGAAGGCTTCGTCAACATCACAGCGGCTTCGCCGGGTCAACCCGCTTACGGAACCGAATTCGGGGGATTTCTGACCATCAATCTGGAATCGGACATGCAGCGCTTTTCGACGTGGGAGAAAGTTTTCGCCTCGGCCAGCTCGCGGGTAGCGGTGGAAACGAAAGAGCAACTTCGCGCCATCGGAGCCACCGACGCCCTCCCCCAGGAACCTTTCGCCTACACACTCGGAGTCTATTCCGGCAAAAACAAAGTCCGTCCCGAAGCTCTCGAATACGTCATTCCCGACTCCCATTCACGCAAACTGACCCGCTCCGAACTTGAGGTCATGGGTCTGAAACAACTCTACCTCGCGAGAAACGAAATTTTCGCCCGATACGGCTACGATTTCGGCAGCCCTTTTCTGCAGGAGTATTTTGGATCGCTCTCCTGGTATGATGCCATTGAGGGCTTCAAAAATCCGGCAGTCACCGACCTCGAGACGGCAAACGCCAATCTCATCCTGCAGATTGAAAAGGAGAATGGAGGGCCGTTCATTTCCACGAAGCAGTCCCTGCCGGGTGAAGGCGATGCTGCGCCCGATATCTTTTCCTGGTCGTCGGAACAGTCCCTTTCACGTTCCGTATTGCAAAACCTTACCCCGCAGCAACTCTCCATCGCCCGTAATGAAATCTATGCCCGCCACGGCTACCCCTTCTCCTCCCCTGCCCTGCAGAGGCATTTTGCGAAGAAACCCTACTACGTTCGAAGCAGCAGCAAAGCCGAACCGGATTTCAATGCGGTGGAAAAACACAATCTGTGGCTGATCCGAAAAATCGAACGGCTCAATGGTGGTGCCTACAGTTGGTGACGCCCCGCCCGGAGCCCGCTCCACCAATTCCGGCGTCATTCAGCTATTGTCATTTTGCGTGATAGGTGGCAGCCTTCGCGCATCTATGAATCCCAGAAAACTACTGACTTTTCTCACTGCAATTGCTTTCGCAGCTGCTCCCGCAGCGGCTGATGCCCAAAAGGAAAAGGGCGAAAAGAAGAAAGCCGAAGCTCCCAAACAGCATCCTACCGGCTACACCGACACTCCGTTTCTCCCCGGTGGAAAATGGCGTGTCCACGATGACGCCCGTCCCCGTCCGGAAGTGGTTCAGCCCGGGGAAACCGCAGCCAATGCACCATCCGACGCCATTGTTCTTTTCGACGGAAAAAACCTGGATGAATGGGTAATGGAAAAAGACGGTTCTCCCGCCGACTGGATCGTGAAAGACGGATTTATGGAAGTCCCTCCCAAAGGCGAAGGCGTTGGCGGCTACATCAAAACGAAGCGTGAGTTCGGCGATGTCCAGCTCCACGTCGAGTTTGCCACACCGCAGAAAGTGGAAGGCAATTCCCAGGGACGCGGAAACAGCGGCGTCTTTCTCCTCGGTGGGTATGAAGTCCAGGTTCTCGATTCCTACGAAAACAAAACCTACGCAGACGGTCAGGCCTCGGCTCTCTACGGCTACAAGCCGCCCCTCGTAAACGCATCCCGCCCTCCCGGAGAGTGGCAGACCTACGATATCATTTTCGAAGCACCGAAGTGGGATTCCGAAGGAAATCTTCTCAAACGCTCCCGCATTACCGTTCTCCACAACGGCGTCCTCACACATCACTATCAGGATTCACTCGGACCGTCCGGCCACAAGAAAGTTGCCAACTACAATCAGGTCCGGGAAAAGGGTCCCATCAAGCTTCAAAACCACAGCAACCCGACCCGTTTCCGCAATATCTGGGTTCGCGAGCTTGATCTCTCTGCGAACGAGTAAAGGCCTTTCAAACGCAGCAAAGCTGCCAATTTCAAAAGCGTCGACAGGAAGCTGATTCCTGTCGGCGTTTTTATTTGTCCCGAAACTTATTTGTCCCGAAACAATTCCGTATGCTCCTTTTCCTGCGGAAGCAAGTCACCGCCCCGGGTCCGGAATACGATCCTACGGCTGAATGATGGCAAGATCGCCGACCTTCAACTTACCGAAGAGATGCCGCGCAGAGTCCCACGGCAGACGAATGCATCCGTGGGAAGCCGGATAACCCGGACAATGCCCCTGGTGGATCCCGAAAGCAGAGTAGCTGAAAC
>JAKSBG010000121.1 GCA_022361255.1 Verrucomicrobiales bacterium | reverse complement strand
GTTCGAATCCCACTCCCTCCGCCATTTATCTTCAATGGGTTGCAAAGACTAGTGCGACGAGCGGGATCTTGAGAAAATGCGTGTTTGACCCCGTTTTGACCCCCGAATCAGTTTGAGATTTTTTTTCTTCATCATTAGATTTTCGCGTGAGTTTCAGTAAAACAGAACTCCTTTGGTGGCGAGAAAATCCTCTTTTCGATGACAAGAATTGGTGGTTGAAAGAGATTCGGACGGCAGACGGCCACGAATTGAGACTCGACGAAGATCATGAGGAATTGGTGCTGCGAGTAGAAGGGACTGGAGGCGTGATGGCGTTTTCTCCGGGGCCTATCTTTTGGGAGTGCCTGCGCAGACACCCGGCAATCGAGAAGATTGCTATGCAATTTCTCGGTAGACACTTGAAACCGGTTCCCTCGGATCCAAGCCAGTATTGCTATACTGAGGCAGAATACGGCGAAATCCTTCGACGCTTGCGTGATCAAATTGAACTCTCGGAAGACTGGCAGCGATGTGTTTTTCAGCTTTTGGCAGGGTACCAACTACCTTGGATTCGAATTCCGAGCTACCACAGACTTAGATTCGTGGAAACCCTCAATCCGTTGCTCGAATTTCTCAGGCCACATTCATCAAACGCATTGGTACAGGATGCCGCCAAGATCTTCTACCAATCAGCAACCTCGAAAAATGATCACGCCACCGAAACGAACAATCTTGAGTGTGATCTCGAATCGGACCGCATCGACAGCGGAGATGCCCCCGGAGGTGTGGAGAAATCAGGATTAGGAGATCTATTTCTTCCTTCCAACTTCATCAAATTCGTAAACATCGATTCTAAGTCCGGGGTGATGACGATTGCGGAGCCCGATGAAAGAAAGCCATCGACCAAGAGAGTTTTGATGCTCGATGATTTGGAAGATCAACTTTCCAAGATCGGGCGCGAAATCATTGTTTCAGCGGTAAAGGGCGGTCTAGATGCAGCGTCGATCACTCGCAGTCTTGAAAGTAAACTTCGAGAGCTCAATAGTTCCGTTGAAGGCCACTCAGATAAAATTGTCCCCTACCGTGTCCATCCGTCTATTCTTCAGCATATTTCGAACGCTTCAGAAAAAGGTGTGAAAGGTGAGAACGCGCGAAAGCAGTTCAACAGGTGGTTTGATCGATTCAACCTCTCGATCGCTTTCGAAGCGCTTTAATCAGCCCCTGAAATCAGCCGTCGGACTGGAATCCGGACATTGAAGAAATACTCGGTGTCCGGTGCAATCATGATACGTCATGAAATGATATATTCATGGCAGCAGACATTTCAAAACCCGGCGACATCAGCCAGCGCGGTGGCATGGAGATTCCACTTCCCGAGGAACACTTCCGTAAGCTTGGCATCGCTTCACGTCCAACGTTTTGGAGGTGGGAGGCGCAAGGTCTCCGCATTCTCCGAGTGAATAACAGAAGATTCATCTACCCTTCGGACCTTACCGAATTCCTCGAAAAGAAGGACCAGGAGGCAAATGCCAAGGGCTAGAGCGACAACGAGATTCTATCACGTTTGGAATGAAAACTCTCAACTTCACGAATAGCTCCATTGATAATATCCTCCTTTCCGAGTCTGAGCGGGCGAGGTTTGAGGAGAACGAAGCCGCGATTCACAACGGTCTGTTGTCCTTCGTTGAAATGGGTTTCGCTCTTATAGATATTCGAGCAAGCCGACTCTACCGGGAACACTACGACACATTCGAAGCATACTGCCGGAATCGCTGGGGATTTACCCGACAGCGTGCCTTTCAACTGATCGGGGGTGCCGAAAAAGCTGATTATTTGTCAACAGCTGTTGACATTGAGCCGACCAACGAAGCTCAGGTTCGTCCTCTCATCGGGCTGTCCGACGATCAGGCGGTCGAAGCGTGGAAATTGGCGGAGAAATTGGC
>JAKSBG010000298.1 GCA_022361255.1 Verrucomicrobiales bacterium | reverse complement strand
GTCAACGACACAATATCCCTCCGAGAAAGAATTCGTCAAACGCAACCGGCTGTTCGGTCCGATCACGAAATCTCCTGAACTGTCGATGAAGCCAGGTGGCCCAATTTCGAATGCGTTGTCGGCATCAACATCCTCCAGAGATGCGCTAGCGAGGCCTTCCGAAAAATCGCCTGCGGATTTAAATCTAGACGGGATTACGCAGACCCCTTCTGTGTCCATAAACCCACCGAAGCCGGTTGCGTCATTGACCCAGAATTGAGCGAGCCCCTCTGAGAATTCATGAAACGACCACGCATAATCGTCTGATCTCGGAGAGCTTTCCCGTGGTGGTCCAGGAGGAATGACCACCTCGCCCTCGGTATTGATGAAGGCGGAGTTCCTCCCTTCTTCTTTTATAGATAGCTCTTTAGGATCTCGTAGCTGGACTTGGGATAAGCCTTCCGAGAATGCGAAGACGTAGGCAAAAGATGGTGTGATCACTATCTCACCTTCCGCATTGATGAAGCCTTCTTTCTCGCCTTCTCGAATACGGAAGAGATTCATAATGGCCTTTTGGGCTCCTGAAAAGTCATCTGCATTCTCGGGCGAGTGGGTCTTTTTTGGACGAACGTCCGAGGCATCTCAGCCCAATCCGGGGGCGCGGCCTCGCAAGCAGGTTAAGAATTCGGACTAGGGAAGTCAATCAACTCGCTGCGAGATTGGGCTTGAGATCGCCGTCTTGTTAGGCTCGTGTTTCGGCTTCGATTTCGGAGATCATCGTGGGAATGTCTCTAACCTTGAATGGTGCGACAAATCCGCAGTGGCAAGTCATCGGAATAGAGCTGGACGCAGAGAAAAGTGGCGATTCACATTTTGGGCAATAGACGGTGTCTTCTATCGAGCCATCCTTTCGTCGATGGAACGCAACCCCTCTGTGTTTAAGGATGGGTGCATCATCGCGCGGCTCTCGTTCGAGCTGATCTATCTTTGCCTGAAGGCTCGCGTTCTCTGTCTCAAGCGACGTCACCTGATCCGAAAGAAGGGTGATCTTTCGCTCAAGCAGGTCAATTACATCTTTACTGAGTCCGGCAGTGTGGGCAATCCGGATTGCGTCTTTCGCGATGTTTGCGGCGCTCATAATTATCGAATTTCAAAGCCTAACGTTAAAGCGGACTCGCCTCCTGACGAGAGCTGCTTGTTCCATCGTAAATCGGCTCCCGAATTCAGAAAAGAAATTTCGACTGAAAACGGGTCAGGAGGTTGAGTCCCGCGAGTTGTTGTGCCCGAGCGAATCTCCGGGAGCCGAACCGCAGTTCGTGCATCGCTCCGAATAGTAATTAGAGGACGGAAAGAACCAAGAAGGTTCGAAGAATCTCTCTCCACAATCAGGACAGCGGAAACGGAGCCATCGCAGGCCGAATGCAGCCCAAGCACAGAACCAAATAATCGAAAATACGGTCAGAATTGCTCCTGTAGAAATATCCCCGACTAGCTGGCTTGTTACTATCCTGACTGTAGCCGCTGCAGGGATCCACGCGAAGAGCAGAATCCAGTAGAGCGAACGCGCTCTCTTCATTCTGTGCCATGAGTTTGTATCCATTTTCCTGGCACAACGTCATAAGACACCCATCCACTACCGAGGACGCGCTTTGACTTCAGGGTTAAGGGTTAAAATCATCTCAAAAATTCGACTCTATGCGGGTAGTGGATTGGTGTGCTCTGCCTTGTTCTGCTTGTTTTTCTCTTACTCTCTACGACGAAAGCTTATAGTCAGCATGGTTGCGTCCCCAACCGCTTCCCATGTATGGCAGTAACCAGGCTCCCAAGCTATATAATCACCTTCATCACTCAGCTCAAGGGTTTCACGTTCCCCCCCATCCAGCCACATCTCCTGCTTCCAGGGTCCACCACTGACGAGCATCGTTAACCTATGCTGATCGTCAGCCGCCGCATCACCACCTGATCGCTTATCTCCTGCTAAATGCTGAGAATACTTCAACCCTGTTATGTCGGCCTTAGGTGCAACTTGATCGATATGCATGATGATATCGACGGGCGTATGACCTACGATATACTCATGGTTACCACGATTGCCTTTATTGAAGCGAGGCTCGCCAGTGTTTTTTAGTGTTGTCATGCTTGTTTTTTTGCAGAACGTTTGAGCGCTGGCACCCGCTACTGGGAGCGCCGCGTCGCAACAGGGTTAAGTGTTCGAGTAAAGAGGGTCGTGTCAACTCACGGCGGGGTAGCGGGTTGTCCAGCCGCGTCTTGTTCTGCCCGTGTTAATGTTAGGGTCACAATAGCTCTAAAAGCTTGGCCAGTCCGGCGCCAAACGTGGCAGCCGTCAGAGGATGGGTTATCGCATCTTTCAGTTTCGACTTCGCCTCTGCCTTCTCGGCTGGTGACGCATCAGACGCTTCGATTCCGTGGATAATCGATTCCATCGCGGAAACGATGTTCTGAGTGTTGTGGTCACCGACCTGAATTCCCTGTGAATGAGAAATATTGATATTTTGAGTGACAGGCATCTCAATCCGAAGGGGCGAGTCTTCCCCCTCGGTCTCGATTGCACTCACCCCGTCGCCTGTGATGTAGCCGCGCCCGTCGACGCGCTGTCCTTGAGACCCGGTCAATGATTTCCACTCAATCAATCCGTGTTCCTCCAGTTGGTCTGCGATCCGAAGAAAATCGTCCTTCGAGATATCAAGGTCGAAATCTTCGTAGCCAAGATACCGCTTCTCATCACGGCGTTTATCGTAGAGTGCCTGTAAGACCACTCCTCTTAATTCGGTGTCCTTCATTTGGGTGAGAGTTAGTTTGTCGCTGGGCAAATGACGATGCGATCCTGAGTGATTCCCTCGCCACCGGTTCCATAATGACCCGGAATCGTCCCCTTCTCTGCAAAAATGCAATCGCCGATCGGACGATCGAATGTGGATGACTGAACGTTAACGTCGATATCACCGTGTTCGGTTTCGAGGTCTTTAAGGATTTCTCGTAGTTCGGAGATTTTCATTTCTTTGGCAGAGACAATATGGCTGAGCATCGGAACTCAGCTACGT
>JAKSBG010000122.1 GCA_022361255.1 Verrucomicrobiales bacterium | reverse complement strand
TCGAGTTGGATCACCTCCAGCTTCAGGCGGTCTCTTTCCCGTTCGAGTTCGTTGACCATTTCCCGGAGTTGGACCGGACTGAGTGCCTCCGTGCCAACTGTTTCCACCCCTGATTCCAATCGGCTCGAAGCCTTCATGAACGGGCTGAAGACAGTCATTGCTCCGTTTTGGATGCGCGCGACCGTACCGGGACTTAAGAGGGTGATCGTTACCAACGCCGCGACGAATGCAATCAGTAGAATGATATTCAGTCGACTCATTTGAATTCAGGCGTTCTCACGAATAGAGATGGGATTCCGGAGGACTTAGGTTCTGCCCGGTTGAGAAACCTTTTTCAGGAAATCGAGCTCGTCGAGCAGCTTCCCGGTTCTTTCCGCCACGGCGCTGAGCGGGTCCTCCGCGACATGCACGGGCAGACCGGTTTCCTCCGAAATCAGTTTGTCGATTCCGGTCAGCAGGGCACCGCCGCCAGCCAGCATAATACCGCGATCAACGAGGTCGGCGGAAAGCTCGGGAGGGCAACGCTCGAGAGTGACGCGGATCGACTCAATAATGATGTTTAAAGGATCCATCAGTGCTTCACGAATTTCCGCTGAAGTCACTTTGATCGTCTTCGGAAGTCCGGCAATCAGGTCACGGCCTTTTACCTCAACGGTCGTTTCTTTCGCCTGGGGGAATGCGGAACCCATGCGAATTTTGATTTCTTCCGCAGTGCGTTCCCCGATCATCAGATTGTAGGCGCGTCGCATGAACTGAATGATCGCTTCATCCAGTTCATCACCTGCCACCCGGACGCTGCGGCTGTAGACCAGACCGTAGAGAGAGATGATAGCAATCTCAGTTGTCCCGCCTCCGATGTCGACAATCATGTTGGCGGCGGCTTCCTGAACCGGGAGTCCCACCCCGATTGCTGCCGCCATGGGCTCCTCAATCAGATGTACTTCACGGGCTCCCGCTGCGGCAGCGGAAGTGTTTACCGCGCGCTTTTCCACCTCCGTAATTCCCGAAGGAACAGCGATGACGATACGGGGGCGGATCCAGTTGCGGCGGTTGTGCACTTTCCGGATAAAGTGTCGCAACATTGCCTCGGTCACTTCGTAGTCGGCAATGACCCCGTCGCGCAGGGGGCGCACCGCGACAATGTTTCCCGGGGTGCGTCCGAGCATGCGTTTCGCATCGTCGCCGACTGCGAGAACCAGATTCGTCCCTGACTTTACCGCCACCACGCTCGGTTCCCGGAGAACGATCCCCTGATCCCTTACATAAACCAGCGTGTTCGCCGTACCGAGGTCGATACCGATGTCGCTGGAGAAAGCTCCGATTATTTTGCTGATCATGAAAAGAAGGAAGTCACAGACGCCAACCCCTGATCAGGCCAAACGTGCTGCAAACAAGCGAGTAAAAAAGACGAAAAGGTAACACGGGGGAATCATTTTTCCACCCGACCGACGGGTCTGGAGGAAAAAAATGCTGCGAATGGGCCTTTTCGCCCGAAATCACTCCCCAAACGGGAAAAAGCGGGCATCTTTTCTCTTTTTGACGGAATGGCTACCTACGACATGGAAGAGGGCGTGCGCTACGCCTGCCAGCGATGCGGGAACTGCTGTCGCTGGCATGGGGAAGTGCCGGTGACGGACAGCGAGATCGCAAAGATTGCCGATTTTCTCGGTATGGAGCTTTATGAATTCATTGCGGAGTACACTGAGCTCCGCATCAACCGGGCCGGGCTCACGCTCATCGATAAACCGGACGGCCCCGAGCACGAGTGTATTTTCCTCGATGGTATCGACTGCAGGATCCAGGAAGTGAAGCCCGGACAGTGTGCCGGTTTTCCAAATGAATGGAACTTTCCCGGCTGGAAGGAAAAATGCGAAGCGAAGCCGGTGCGGGGAAACGGTATCGCCTGATTCGGATGGAGAATTCGCAACAGGTCGGTTGCTTTCGTTGCGAATTCTCAGCGTATGTGAAAATTGATCAGGGGGCCGGATGTTTCAGCCCGAGGTTGGCGTATATCTCACGCGTGGCGTGGGATTTGTTCAAGGTGTAGAAATGTATGCCGCTGACTTCTTTTTCGAGAAGGTCAGAGCATTGTTCCGTCGCATAATGGATGCCGACTTTCTCAACAGATGCAGGATCGTCCCCTGCGCGGTTGAGCGCGCGAAGTAATTTTGCAGGAAAGCGTGCGCCGGCGGCGAGATCAGCCATCCGTTCCATTCCTTTGGTTGTTGTTACCGGCATGATTCCGGCAAGAATGGGAATATTGATTCCGGCAAGTGAGCAACGATCCCGGAAATCGTGAAAATCGTCATTGTGAAAGAAAAGCTGGGTGACGATGTAGTCGGCTCCTTCGTCGACCTTTGCCTTCAAATAGTCCATTTCCTTGAGCCGGTTTGGAGTACCCGGATGTCCCTCCGGAAAGCCCGCGACCCCAATCCCGAATCCACGGCTGTCGGGATGGCCGGAAAAGTTTCGAATATAGCGGACCAGGTCCGCGGCCTGTTGAAAGGCGTCGTCCGCCTTGTTGTAGTTGGTCAGATCACGGGGGGGATCACCGCCAAGTGCGAGTATGTTGGCTACCCCTTCGCTTGCGTAACGGCTCAAAATTTCTTCGATATCACTTTCCCGGTGACAGACGCAAGTGAGGTGCGGGATGGGATCAAGCGTAGTCGTATTCTTCAGGCGAACAACGAGATCGTTAGTCAGTTCCCTGGTTGAGCCGCCGGCCCCGTAGGTCACGCTGACGAAGTGGGGATCATATTCCTCCAATTCGGAGATTGTGGAATAAAGCGCCTCCGAAGCGAGTTCGCTTTTGGGAGGGAAAAACTCAAAGGAAAACGTGGTTTTCTCCCTTTCGAAAATATCCTGAATATGCATCTGGCCGCTATTGTTGCACGGATAGCGAATCGAGACAGCGCGATTTTGAAAAAAGGTCCAGGCGCCGGTGGGGATTATTCCATTTCGTTCCGGGAGTCTGCTTCCCTGGTAATTTGGCTGTGTATTCTACTGATGCATTCCCGGTCGAAAGGGGATGAGATATGCTCTTTCGCTTCAGTCCTGATCAAGTCTGCCAATTCTACCACTGCTCCGGTCTGTTCTTCGTTAGTGGTTTGCTCGACAAGTAGGAGCAGAGATTCCAGGAGACGAATCGTGACGTCAGGCCGATTTGATCCGTCGTGGCGAATTTGCAGGAAAGAAGTATGAAGCAAATTTCGAAAGCTAAGCGGCCGCGTCCGGACTCTGGGAACACCCCCGCTGTCGTAGTGTGTGTTATTTTGCAGATCTCTCCGTGCTATTTTTGCCATAGACATGGTGAGAAGGTCGATACAGTTCATAGCGGTGAACGGGTCATTGATTCCCGGTGAGAGGGAGCGGATTCCTACCTCGACCAGTTGCCTTAGAGAAAATTCGAAATCCTGGTCGGTTGTTCGCCTTCTTCCGAAAACGAATTGGCTTCTCAGTTGGTCCTCTGATTCGCGAGAGAGGGAATCATTGCTTTCATACGCAAAAACGGGTGTCCCTTCGAGAACGGGTTGACCGGGCCTTATGAACAGCCGAATTCGGCAGTCGAGTTCCCTGGCCCCCTCAACCAGCCCTTCGATATGGACGAGTTGAAGATAGCCGGACTCGATGGAGCAGACCGATTTTTCGTTTTCCAACTTTTCCCACGATTCCCGTTCTGATTCTGCTTTTTTCTCTTCTTCGGAACTGTTTGCGCGGTTGGTGAAAGTTTTTTCCAGTTCGCTCTGAAGGGAGTCCGCTACTGAAGCGACCACGTTTCCGGCCTGTAGCGACCTGACGAGGAAATGAACGAAGTAGATGAATGTACCGAGACTGAAAAGCGTAGAGGCGAATGAGAGAAAAACGGAAAAGTGAGGAAGAAAATCGGCACGGGTTTCCCGCAAAATTACGAGGGCGAAGATAAAATTGCCGAGAAGCACTCCCAGTGTGATTTGATTGCATCGGGCCCGTATGAAATTGTGGAGTAGTCGCGGCCCCAGTTGCGAGGATGCAAGCGTGAGTGCCACCACGGTGGAGGAGAAAACCAGACCTGAAAGTGTAAGGGTTCCCGATGCTGTGGTGGTGAGGATGGCGCGAAGGCCTTCCACGGATGGCTGAAACAGCCAGTCTTCGAAAATCGTGGAATGGTTCCTGTCGATGAAAAGGGAGAGCTCCGCGAGTAACAGCGAAACGAGGGCGAAAGCGAAGGGGAGTGGCCAGAAATCTGAACGCAGCGTTTCGAGAAATGACTTCAGTCGGGCTTGCATGAGGCAATACTACAACCGAAAGCCCCTGAATTCCCGCAAACTGTGAAAAACGAGCCTGCCCCGGTGAGAGGAGAGGTTCTCAGAATTCGTTGCGCCCGATTGCTTCCACAGGGCAGTCGTCGATCGCTTGCCGGCAACTCTCCCATTCCTCGGCGCTGTCCGGTTGGTGGCTAACGTAGGAATGGGCGTCCCTTTCGTTGCGGTGAAAAATCTCCGGGAGTCGATCGCGGCAGAGGTCGCAATCAATGCATTGTCCGTCGACATACAGGTTGCCCGGCGCGTTGTCTGGGAAGCGGTCTTCGTATCTGGCCATTGTGCCTTTGAATACGGGGCGTGTCGAAGAATTCTTTCATACCAAATCCACGATCGATCCGAAATCGGCATCAAAGAGGCGCTTGTAGGTACGGCTGGCAATACCGTCGGTCATGCGCGCCAGTACATCGCAGATAACCCTGGCACGGTCAGCTTCGGTAAGCATTCCGGCGATCAGGGCTTCGTCCTCTTCCGGAAGGAGGACGAAATTACCGGAGCCGTTCTTTTCTTCCCCGGGAAGATACTCTTCGGCAAATGCGCTGAAAAGCCGTTCGAGGAGGAAATCTGACTTCCGGTCAAGTTGTTGGAGCTGGCGCGTGCGAAAAACGAGTTCCTGCGAGATGCTTTTGTACACGCCACATTCTTTTTCAATCGCAGGATCTATTGTCAGGGTGTAGCGGTGACGGTTCGTGAGGTCGGAGAGAAAGGTGTCCCTTTGCTCGATCAGCCCGGTGGCGGCGATAAAAGATCCAATTTTCTTTCCAACCTTTGACTCAACGCGCCTTTTGCGAATGGCTTCGAGCAGTTCTTCCACCACTTTGGAATCTTCTGCGTCGAGATCTCGGGAGCCTGCCCACCGTTCAACGCCGTCGATGGTGACGAAGCCGGCCTGGATACCGTCTGCTATATCGTTGAGCGAATAAGCGGTGTCGTCGGCCCAATCCATAATGCGGCACTCGATTGACCGAAAGGAGTTCCGGATTTTACCCGGCGTGAGTGTTTGAGGGAAAGTCTTCCCGTCAGTTACAAATCCCAGTATTCCCTCCTGCTCACGGTACAGAAAATGGTTCTTCTGGTTTTCGACTTCGCCGAAGAGCGTCTTGTATTTCAATACTCCGTCGATCAGGCCCCGCGTTGGATTCATCCCCCGGTCGGGACCGAAGAGTATGCGAGTCAGGATTCGAAGCGTCTGAGCGTTTCCCTCAAATCCTCCGTATCGGCTCATCAAGCGATGCAACGTACGTTCTCCGGTGTGTCCGAAAGGCGGGTGGCCGATGTCATGGGCAAGGCAGGCTGCTTCCACGAGGTCGGCATCGATAAAATAATCCGCTCCAAGTAGGTCAGAGCTGCAATTGAGGCGATTGCATATGCTTCGCCCGATTTGTGCGACTTCGATAGAGTGAGTCAGGCGTGTTCGGTAAAAGTCGTATTCGCCACTGAAAAACACCTGCGTTTTGTTCTGGAGGCGTCGGAAAGCAGAGGTGTGAATAATCCGGTCCCGATCAATCTGAAACGGGGTGCGGTAGTCCCCCGTATTGCCGGGAAGACTGCCTTCGACCCTTTCATAATCGAATTCGTTGTAGAACTGGTTGGCCATACTGTCTGCACGCTGTATACGCAGGTTACGGAATGGCAAGTTCTTGGCAAGGTGGAATGGGAAGTGCAAATAACGGCGACGCGACCGGATCGAGTTGAATTCGTCAAAGCATTGCCCATGACGTAAAATTTTGTGGCGAAAGGCGAAGTCGCGCTGTTGAGTCGGCAGAGTTTATGCGTGATCCCTTCATAGATCCTTTTTGTCAGAAAGACGATCTAGGTCTTGCCATCCCGGAAAGTCCCCATGCCGTCTCGGTCTGTCTTCCTACCTGGCAGGATGTGATCGGATACGAGGAAGGGGAATCGCGTGTTCTTGATGCGATGGAGTGTGGCTACCCCAGATTTGTTCCGCATCCGTTCGTAGCTGAGCTGTTTATCGCTGCAGCGGAGGAATTTGCCAAAAAGGATGAAGTGGCCCTTGTTTTTCCCTCTCTTGCTGCTGCCTGGCGATGCGCAGAGTATGTGAAAAAGAGCGCGGACGCCACCTCCCGGCTGGAATCATACGGATGGGGAAACTTAACTGTCGTTCTTCTTGAGGAAAGGGCTTACCAGGTTGCCTGGAAATACTGGCAGCATAGTGGCGAGATCGTGAGCAGTCGCATGGCGGAGGCTGCGTTGACGGATTCCCCGGTCGAGGAGGATTTGCTACAGTCCGGAATCACGGCAAAGGAAACCCTTAAGGATCGGATCGCTTCTTTTTATGAGGGGGGCAGCAGCAGGGATGTATTTCTTTTTTCTTCGGGAATGGCTGCGGTATCCGCAGTGCACCGCTGTGTGACTGAGGTGTTGAGCGCTCCGACCATTCAAATCGATTTCCCCTATCTGGACTCCTTCAAAATTCAGGAGCAGTTTGGTGAGATTGTGGATTTTTCGATTACCAATTCAGGTGGCGTTGAGGAAGTCCGGTCCTGGCTGGAGCATGGAAAAGATGACCGGGTTGCCGCGCTCTTTTCGGAGCTTCCCAGCAACCCCTTGTTGCGAAGCCCCGATTTGACAGGGCTTTCAAAGTTGCTTTCCCCCCGGGATATTCCAATCGTTGTCGACGATACGGTCGCCACGTCTGTCAATGTAGATGTATTGCAACATGACTGAGTAT
>JAKSBG010000133.1 GCA_022361255.1 Verrucomicrobiales bacterium | reverse complement strand
GGCCTTCTTGTAGTCGATCCGCGCTTTGACGAACTCGAAAAACCGGTCAACCAATGTCACCATCTGGACCTCGAACGGTCCCCGGTCTTCGGGCGCCTTGTGAACCATTGCCTGGATGTCGGCCGGATACATCGCGACCTCTTTCGCTCTCCGGGCGTTCAGCGTTTCCGCTTCCAGCTCCGCCAGTTCGGCCCGGATGTCGGCGGTCGCTTTTTCCCAGGCCTGCTGCTTGCGCTCGAATTCCGCCTTTTCCTCCGCGGTCGCCAGGGGAATGTCCGAGGGCCAGGCGGTGGTGGACAGAAAGGCCTGCAGGGCGAAGAAATCCTTCTGCAGGATCGGGTCGAACTTGTGATCGTGACACTGTGCGCAGCCGATGCTGATCCCGAGAAAGGCCTCGGCGGTGACATTCGTCATGTCGGTCAGGATGATGTCCCAGTGCATCCTGACATTGTGCTGATTGTATTCGTAAACGCCCTGTCGCAGAAAGGAGGTGCCGATCATCACGTCGGGATTGTCCGGATCGAGGAGATCGCCCGCCAGCTGCTCGCGGACGAACTGCGCGTAGGATTTGTCCTCGTTGAACGAATCGATCACGTAGTTGCGATAGGCCTTCGCTCCCGGCCGGTAGGCGTCCTGGTTGTAGCCGTCGCTTTCCGCGTAGCGAACGACGTCAAGCCAGTATTGTCCCCAGCGTTCCCCGTAGCGGGGACTGGCGAGCAGTTCATCGACCAGGGACCTCATCGCCGACTCCGGATCTTTCCCGTAGGCGGTCACGAACGCGTCGATTTGTTCGGGCAGGGGTGGCAGCCCGTGCAGGTCAAAATAGAGGCGTCTCACCAGCTCGAGCGGCGAGGCTTCCGGCGCCGGAGCGAGATTTTTCTCCTCCAGTTTGCGGTGGACAAAATGATCGATCTCGTTACGTGCCCATCCCTGTCCGGATTCGACGGGAACCGCCGGTTCGGTTACCGGCTGAACCGCCCACCAGGCGCGGTCCTCCGCCGAAAAGCCGTGTTCGTCGCGCTCGACAGCGGTGAAGGATTCGTCCTTCGGCCACGGCGCGCCCATCGTGATCCATTTTTCCAGATCGGCGATCTCGGCGTCAGAAAGAGCGTCCGCCTCTTTCGGCGGCATTGCGAAATCGGGATCGGTGCGGCGCACCGCTTCGATCAGCAGCGAGTTTTGCGGGTCTTTGCGAACCAGCGCCGGCCCGGAATCGCCGCCCTGGAGGAGTGCGTCGATGTGATCGGCACGCAGTCCGCCTTTCGTTTTTTCCTCTCCATGGCACCCATAGCATTTCTCTGCGAGCAGCGGGCGAATCTTCGTCTCGAAAAACTTGATCTCTTCCGTGGAAGGCGATGCCTCGCCGACGGCGAGGGACACCGATCCGAGAAGGAAGACAACGACGAGATGGCGGGAGCGCATTTTCATGATTCTGACCTGAAATTTCTCAATGCGGCAATCCCCTGATCACGATCGGGTCGACGTGGTTGTCATCGTCCTTGGCATCCTGGAAAAAGAGGCCGCTGGTGGATTCCCCGTCCTCGTAGCCGAGATCGGAGAGATCGATCCCGACGGCGAGCGCTCTCGTGTTCAGGGGCGAAATCTTCGCGGAATAGGCGGCCGTCTCGAGATCCTCCGGGGATCGGATCTGGTGGTCCGCGTAGTGGATGTAGCGCTCCGTGATCAGCAGCGCTTCCGCCGAGGTCATCATGAGGTCGTAGCGCCGGACGGTGTGAAATCGTTTGCCCGGTTCCCGCTCGAGAGGTCCCACGTGAAACGCGTCGCCGTCGGAGGGGTTCATCGGATTCTGCACTTCGAAGAAAACGACGTCCGGCCCCGGACCGTTCCGGACAGGGCGCGCAAAGCGGATGGCGAATCCGGGAGTCGTTCGGTAATCGAACTCCTGTTGCAGAGGCCTCGCGCTTCCGCCCGGGTTGATGATGCCGCCGTTGAGGAGCATGTCCTCGATCAGGGTGGCGCGGCGTTCGGGAAGGTTCTTGTCACCGAAAACGTTGAGGCTGGGGGAACTCGAGTCGGGAGTGAAGGAAAGCAATTCGATCGGGATCAGATCTCCGGCCTGGTATTCGCGGATCAGTCCATCGCGTTGCACTGTCACCTGCGAAAGCTCCCGAGCCTTGCCGTCCGCACCCCGGGTGGCTTCGAAGGAAATGATGCGATCCGGCACCTGTCGGCGATAGGAGTCGGCGGAAAAGTTCACGGGGACGAGCCCCTTGTTTCCCACTCTTCGGCCCGAACCGTCCGTCAGATGCACTTTTTTCGCTTCCTCGCTCTCCGGGTAGATGTCGGCGGCGCCCTCCACGACCTGAACCTCGGTTTCACTGAATTCGGAAACGTTGACGACAAAACGCGTTCCCCGGTCGATGACGCGGCTGTTGGGCGTGTCGACCCGGAACCCCTCG
>JAKSBG010000304.1 GCA_022361255.1 Verrucomicrobiales bacterium | reverse complement strand
GAGTCGTGCCGGGAAACAATCTCGGCATCCCCGGAGGTCGCCTCGTTAAACCGGGAGACGTCGCCCGCTCTATTGTTCATACCCGGGTGGGATCACTGGACCGGGGAACCGCTATGCCGCCTCTGGCGAAAAATATCGTCGACTCTGCGGGACTCCAACTTCTGACCGACTGGATCAACAGTCTCGATCCGGAAACCTCCCCAACAGGCCCCTCCTCCGGCGCTTCCCCGAACGATCACACCGCTCCGACTCTCACTCTTTCTCTTCCCGAAGGCCCGAATGTTTCCCGTGCGTTCTCCGTAAACCTGACCGCTTCGGAGGTCATCGAGGGACTGACGGCATCCGACATCGCAGTCGCCAACGGCGAAGTTACCGGCGTCTCCGGAAGCGGACAGAACTGGACGATCTCCATTACGCCCCAAACGGAAGGAGCCGGCTCGATCCAAATTGCATCAGACAAAGTCACGGACATCGTCGGAAACGCGAACCCTGCAACTGCAACTCTGCCATTCACATTTCAAATTCCGGTTGATCCCGACAATCTGCTTTCCAATTCGGGATTCGAATCCGACCTCACCGCATGGGACAGCGGCGGAACCGTTTCCGTGTCCTCTAATACGAATACCGGATTGAAAGCAGCGACGGTCGGCGAGTCTTCGTTTCTGGTTCAGACGATACCGGTCGACGCGCTGACGCAGTATCTGTATCGGGGCCGTTATTTCACCACTGGATCAGCACTCAGTATCGAGGCGGGACTCACCTTTTGGGATGCAAACGGAGTCTGGATCAACGACGAAATCATCCCTCTTGCGGGCCGTTCGAACTACGGGGATTTCGAAATCGAGTTCACCGCGCCCGTCTCGGCATCCACCGTTTCGGTCTGGATACTGACAGGGACGGGTGGACAGATCATCGTGGACGACCTTCTCATCAAGACCGGCGGCACCGGCAATGCCCCCTCCGGCCCCTACACAGCTCCGAACCGGCTTCCCAATGGTGGGTTTGATAGTGGAATCGCTCCGTGGGACCTCGGTAACAATGCCTCCCTCACAACCGGTTCCGCGAGTGGATCCCACGCTGTCGAGCTCGGCGGCGAATCCTTCTTCGTTCAAACCCTTTCCGCCACGCCGGGTGAGAACATCGCACTTTCCGGCAAATACCGCAGCTCCGGCAGCTCGCCGCTCCGCGAAATAGGATTTTCGTTCTGGAAGGCGGACGGCTCCTGGATCACGGACCGAACCATCCAAGTCACGCCTTCCGCAAGCTGGGAGAATTTTCTGGTCTACACCACCGTACCGGAAAACAGCTCCACTCTCACCGTTTGGGGCTGGAATGGACAGGGTAACGGCACCCTCTTGGTAGACGAACTTTCGCTTACAAGTGAGAGCGATCAGCAGGAGAATATTTTTGAGAACGGCGACTTTGAGAACGGCACCACTTCATCGTGGGATACCGGAGGCACGAATGTCACCACCACGACAGATGCCCTTTCCGGAAACCATTCCGCCGCTCTCGGTGTGGATTCTTTTGTCGTGCACAACCAGTCGGCAGCTGCCGGCGACGAATACACCTTCAGTGGAATCTATCGCACCTCGCTGAACGGTTTCTTTGAAGCGGGCTTCACCCTCTGGGGGGATAATGGAGTTTTGTTAGATTACGGGGCCGAAATTCTTCCGGCTTCCTCGACTACATCATCTTTCGAAATAATCGAAACAATGCCACCCGGTACCGTCGCCATCTCCGTCTGGTTCTTCAGCGGTGATGGTGGAACCGCGACCATCGACAACCTTTCCCTGAGAAAAACCGGATCGGCACCGGCCGAAACACTTTCCACCACGACTGATAGTGATGTCACTCTCGCAGCGAAGGGAACCAGCGTCATTCTGAAGAACCGGGATGGTCTGCAGACCGGTGAATTGGAAATGGACGCCGGAAATCTTCCCACACAGCCCGATCTTCTCGTTGGTAAAAAACGCGGAAAACTTCTCGGAGGAGGAATCTTTAATCGCAATGGCAAAAGGCAGACAGCAAAGACGAAATACCGCAGCAAAATGAAATTTCGGTTGGAATGGGTGAACCGGGCAAAAGAAATTCGCGACTCCGCTTTGCTTCGCGCTAAGAAAGGCAATCGCCATTTTAAAGTTCGCTACTACCGGCTTCAACCATCCCGCAGCAATATTACTTCCAGCATCATTCGGGGAACGTTCGAAACTCCGGAACGGTCTCCGGACCTTTCCTCCCGTTACGAAATGAGAATCAAACAAAAGCGCTCCTCGCGAAAAAAACGATTCAAAGGCTTGCTCCGTGCGACTTCGATTCTCAATCCCCGCCGCAGCGATGTCGTGAAGATGACGGGTAGACGGAAGAGGTAAACCGATTCCTTTCGACACCTTTCCGCCAACACAACCCTGTTCAGTCTCCGACCTGACAGGGTTGCGTTCAACGCCTAACCCTGTTGACTTTTATGGTTTTTATGTTTTTGGTTACTTAATTATTAAGGTTTCCAAAGTAATTTCTTCCTGATGCCATTCCGACTCCTGCTGTTCCGTGTATGCACAGTCCTCGCTGTGCTCGGATTGTCGTCGTGTCAGACCGCGAAGAAGCGCAGTGCCGACAAGAACAAAGCGCCTCTTCTTTCCCCTCTCGCCGGGAACCCGGAAGTTAGCGAAGAAACAGTTGCCGCGCTCAAAGCAATCGCCGACGACCCTGCGTCTCAGCTGCCGGTCGCAGAGCCGCTGGACGAGGAAGCCTCTGAATCTGCCGGGAACGAAGCGCCCCAAGTCGCAATGCAGCTCCCCGGACACGATGTATTCGATCCGACAACAGAATGGAAAAAACCGGGAATCGACCCGCTTTCGGTCAGCCCCGGCGATATCTTCACCGAGAATGCCGGACCGGTTTTGAACAAAGAACTCAGTCTCGCCGACAGCCTCACCGAAGAGCAGCGGAAAGCGCTTTTCCGAAACTTCACTTCCGCCGGAACGACGCGCGTTCCCATGACCATCTCCACTTCTGAAATGGCAGCCCTCCGCGAACAGGCCAAAGCAAACGGAGACGAAGTCGCTCTCCCTTCACGAAGTGTCGCCCTTGATTTTCGTGCGTATACCTACGCCGCAGAAAGTGCAAAACTGGAACGTTTGCTCGAGGGATCCGGCGAAGAGCAGGAGAAAACAATTCAGGAAATCAAAGATCGGATCCGCGAGGGCGAGAAGCTCTACATTATTACTTCCGTTACCGAATCAGAAACCCTGCGGGCCACTTATCCCGGTGCCCCCGTGGGAAAACGCGACGCAGAACCGATCCGTAACGCTGTTCAGCAGCTCTATCCACACCTTCGCAACCTGGAAGCGGAAAAGCAGGACCGTTCAATCACCATTTCCGGCAGCCCACGTGTTCTCTGGGAATTTGAGGCAAAGGAACTTAAGGTCGACAACGACAAACTCGTCATCGACAGCACTTCGCTGGTCCAGCTGTAACCAGCATCGGGGCAAAAGAAGGGAGATCTCTTCCCGGATATCCCGGTTACTCGAGTCCCAACTTTTTCAATTTCGGCACAATCACAGCCCGACAATAGCGGTTGTCCTTGTTCAGTTCGTAGTAATTCTGGTGGTAGTCTTCCGCCACCCAGAAAGTGGAAGCGGGAGTGATCTCGGTAACAGCGGGATCCGAATAGTATCCACTCGCATCGAGCTTCGCTTTCGACTGCTCCGCCGCAGCTTTCTGCTCCGCCGAGTGATAGAAAATAGCGGAGCGATACTGGGGCCCCCGATCCGCTCCCTGCTGATTCAGCGTAGTGGGATCATGCGCCTGCCAGAAAATATCAAGAATCTCCTCCAGGGTGATTTTCGCGGTATCGAACGTCACCTGGATTACCTCTGCATGCCCGGTCGTCTTTGTGCAGATTTGTTGATAGGTCGGGTTTTCGACATGGCCTCCCATGTAACCGGAAACGACATCTTTCACCCCGTCGACTTTTTCCAGAACCGCTTCTGTGCACCAGAAGCATCCTCCGGCCAGTGTGATGACTTCCTCAGAAGCTCCTGTTTTCACCTCGGAACTCTTCATGGGAGCATTTTCAGCCGCCTCTTTTTTCTGCGCTTCAGTCATGACCTGATCTGCCTCCGGAGATTTTTCCGTCTGGGGATTCTCCCCTCCCGATTCGGAGCAGGAAAGCAAAAACAGTGACAACAGGGCAGCAAGCGTGTGGAGCGGGAACTTCATCAGTCCAAAATATGTTCCGTCTTTCCCGCAATCGCAACGCTCCAATCTCCGCAATCAAACCATATTCCCGAATTTACGGCTTCAAATTATGGAAAAAATAGAAAATTTGAATATTCCTTTTCAAGGCAGAAAAAACTAATAAAAATCGAATTATACCGTTGCGAGTGCCATTCTTATCCTATAAAAATGCCATTGTTATTTCGTTAAACGGAATATATGGCGAGACCAAAGAACACAACTGAGACGGTTCAGATCACTCTTTCTGCGACACCGCAGGTCAAAGAGTTGCTCGAAGAGCTGGCGAAGACAGGGTTCTACGGCAAAAACGCTGCCGACACGGCGATGATGTTGCTCAAGGAGAAAATCCGGGATCTACAGCGCGACGGACAGGCACCTGCTCCCAATTATTCTTCCTGACGGAACCGCTCAACAATCTCATGCCTCAACTCCACCACTCAATACGTCATGTTTCTCCCCGAACCGCAATCCAGCCAGACTAGCAATCGCAATCTTGAACTCCTCGCCACTGCCGGCGAATCTCCCGATCAGGATTGCAGCGATAATCCTGAACTTCAGGCAGCATTTGACCAGGGTCTCCGCGAGCTCGCAGAAGACATCATCCGCTTTCACCCGGATTTGGCCCATATTCTCGTTCACATGAATGATGATCCGAATCCGTTCGTAGCCGGGCAGAACTAGCCTCTTGCTCTTTCAAAAACGATTCCAGTTCGGTGACCGGAAACCCGGCTCCGCACAACAACGGCCGACAGCGTATCGAGCCCCTCTCTGAAAAGGTAGCAAACGGGCCGCCCGGCCTCTGTAACCCCGCCCGAAAACTCCGGGCAGCTCATGAAGGGGGCGATTGCAGCGCCCCGCGAGAATCTCTGCAGGCCCTCCCCAGGAAGTGACGTCAACGGAAGCTGGAGAAGTTGAATCTTTCGCAAGCAAGCGGAATTTCTTTTCGATTCCGTAGCCTTGTTAGCATTACCACCCGCTGGTATTCTGAGGGTGATGATATTCAGGTCCATTATTTGGATCCCAACAATCAATGTAGGGTGTTCCTATTGCAGGTACAATTGTGTCCCAGTCGTATCCTCCGTATGTCGGACACTCCGGAGCGGTCTCGAGAAATTTCCCTTCGCCAACAAGTTCTGTCTCATGATTCAGCGGGTCCCCGACCGCCAACTTAAACAGGTTTTGATGTGAGCGCACAGCCTTCTGGGTGGTCGACACATTGAGAATGCACTCGGCGCGATTGGCTCCTTCTTTGTACGCTGAAACTCCTAAGAACAGAACCGTTATCAGTCCCAAAAGGACCGCGATTACGAGAGTGATCTCAATGAGAGTCAGTCCTCGACTGTGTGTGTTTCTTGTTCCGGTATTCATCATGGTATTATTTCGACCCAGAAATGACGATAATTCAATATACTACCTTTTTAATAAATATCATAATTTTTACTCGTAGATTTGCTTCTGTTTCTCAATGATCGCAACAGCCCGCCCGGCGGCTATGAAAGCGCTTTTGCGAAAAACCGGGCCAAACGGAGATCTCGAATTCCTTCCAATCCGGATTTCGGAATCGATGGTTTACAAAAACGGGGACGAAATTCCCCTTCCTGAACCACTTGAGCTCACCACAGTCGCACTAACATGCCCCCATTAAGGGGCCTCCTGCCCCCCTTAATACGTGAGCGTCAGACCGAAGTGAAACTTTCCGTCGGGCGTCCCCGGTGGGAGTCCGTGATCCTGAATTGCCCAGCCGTAGGCGGCGCGGGCGAATCCTCTTTCCCCGCAGCGCACGTTCAATCCCAAACCGAGACTCTGCAGAGACGGACTGACTTCTCCGGGAAGGGCATCACTGATATCCAGCGCGGCGGCATCCCAGAAAACAAAGCCGTTCCAGGTATCGTCCTGATTCGGCAGCAGGGAAAAATCGGGCGTGATCAACTCTACTGTTGAAAGAATTCCGGTGTCTCCGCGAACGAGACTTTCATCAAATCCCCGCACCGTGGCATACCCTCCGGCGAGAAGCTGCTCTGTCGACGGCAGACGATCGCCGGATCCTCTCGCCTGCAAATCGACGCGCAAGGTGTAGTCGTTGGGAAGGCGATGAAGGCGCTCAAATTCGGCGACGGCATACCAGTAATCCGCTCTCGACCCGAACCTCGCCAATCCGAAGCTGGTATCATCATTGTTATCAAAAAGACCTCCCGGAGAACCAACGAGTCCGGCGCTCATGACGGTGAGCCCTTTCTCATCCGGCACCCGCACTTCGTAGAGCCCGCGAAACTGCCCAACTTCGACTTCGTTTCCAAAAAAAGTGAGTCCACCAAAAAGCAGATCCGTGTTTGTCGATTTGTAGTCAAAAGCGAAAGTGAAGTGATGGCGCCACGCCCGATTGAATTTCGGACGTGCCAGTGGGATTCGATACTCGACCGAAAGCTGTTTGCTGAGACCGCTCGCATTCAGTGGAGCCGCAATCTCAGACTCGCTGCTGACGTGCGCCGCGAGAATCTGAAGGGTATGCCTCCAGGGGAGAAATGCCTGGTAGTAAAGGGAGTGAGCCTGCAGGTCCTCCCATTCCAGATCGGTAGCAAAGTGATACCCAATCAAGTGTTCCTGCTGCCCCGGATTCATCCAGGTAAATCCAAAGGACCACTCCTCCTCGCCTGTAAAATCAACTCCGGTATTGGCAAATCCGACATAGGCGGAAAACGGCTTTTCTTCCGTCACCTCAAGCTCGATGTCACTTGTGCCGTCGGTATCTCCGCGCTCGTAGATCAAATTGACCTGCCGGATGGGGTTTTCGTTCAGCCAGTCGAGATCGCTCTCCACAACCCGGCGGTTGATCCGGTCCCCCTGACTGATCCGTAGATTTTCGAGCAGGTAGGATTCGCGAGAG
>JAKSBG010000278.1 GCA_022361255.1 Verrucomicrobiales bacterium | reverse complement strand
TCTCCGCGAGTATACTGAAGGGGATTGAATCCCAGAGTGGAGTTGATCTCATCCCCGTTGTTGGGAATTCCGTCTGGATCGGTATCCAGCGGATAATTCGCGAGAGTGTAGCGATCCGGTCCCGCAGGATCAAGAAGAGGATCAAAACCGGTCGTGTTCGCCCCGGAGAAGAGTTCCCCTCTACGCAGATTCGGGTTGTCGAAGTCACCGGTGGTGGCAAAGAATCGAATTTGCTGATCAATTACGCTGGTAGGATTCCAGTAGGCGTGGCCATTGAGCGTGTGGCCGATGGTAGCATGCGAACGAGTAGCGTTTCCTGCCTCGAGAATCACTTCACCGCCGGCTTCGACATGAATGTCACCATAGAACTCGCCGAATTGAGCGATTCCACCATGTCCGATTTGAGCGAACGAGTTATGAGACTGATTGCCCGTTTCGAAAGACTGATTTGCAGCCCTCACAACCACGCTACCACCGGTTCCAACGGTCGCAGTGACTGTTCCGGCACTGTGGCTGACGCTCGCCCCGAACGAGGTGTCAACGCCCGCAAGCACATTGATGTTTCCGTAGACGGGGGCCAAACGGGCAATCGATGTGGAGTTTCGGTCTGCCGTGGAACCGTTTACTGTCCAGCGGCGCTCAAGCTGATTTCTTTCAATCCCCGCGTCGGAGAAAGCAGCGTTCCCAACTGTTTCATTTCCTGTTTCCCGAGTGGAAGAATTTCCACCACCCCAGGAGGCGCGACCACTCCCCCCGTGGCCAATCATGGCACTGGAGTGCTCACGGCCGCTACCGCCACCAACAAGCACATTACCACGGGCGATCACATTGATATCAGCCCCGTTGGAAGCCGATCCTGCAACGTTTTCCGGGCGAAGACCTCCGAGGCCGAGTGGATCCTGAACCTCCTGGCTTCCTGCGAGAGCATTACCGGCGGCGTCAAAACCGGCATCCTGCTCAATCTGCTGCCACCACCAGTTTCCGCTACCAGCACTGTCGTAGTGGTTGGCGTATGGAATGAAAGTGTCACTCAAAACTCCGTCGACAACACCGTCACTGGTGTCTTCGGCAGCGCTGGCAATTCCCCGAACACCGTCTGCAATCCCGTCCCCGTTCATATCAACCTCATACAATCCTACGACACCGACGATTGGACTTCCCACCCCATTGTATGGCATTGAAGTCTGCCCGGTGAGGACGTTATCGTTCAAGGTGCCTCCGTTGTAGGCCGAATCATTCAACCCGTCACTGAGATACCAATTGCCGGTCAGATCCTCGGTCAGATCAAGTACAATCCCGTTGCTGTTGTTGAGCCGGGGAGCAAAGACGTTGCCCATGTCGTTAAATCCGATCTGAGCAAAGCGATTATAATTTTCCGTATTCGAACCTTGAACGCGCACATCAAAAGCCGCGAGGTTGGTATCACCGAAACGGCTCCCTACCACGACGTGACGGTTCATGTCACCATTTCCAACAAAAATACTACCTCCGCCCTCACCGAACTGCCCCTGTCCCACGTAAAAATCCCATGCACTCTGCGGATCGAAACTCAGAGCGGCGTCCCCCTCAGTCCCGTTCCATCCGGCAAGGAGATTGATAGAACCTCCCCCGGAAGTTCTGATGTGATTCTCGATAATAATGTTCTCTGATGCAATCGCGCCGAAACTGGCGAGGGAGTTTGTCCATTGAATCGAGCGATGGCGATCATTCAAGGCGTTGCCGTCATTGTCAAAACCACCATTACCGGGGCTGGCAAAATTGATACTTCCGCTCTCTGTAACGATCAAAACACTGGTTCCTCCCTGAAGCGTTTCATTGATCGCCTGCACGGAAACTGTCGAGTCAAAAATCGGCGAACCGAGAGGGCCGGCCGCGCCCGCAGTTCCCACAACAACATCACCCGGATCAAAAAGGACGGTTCCACTGGACCCGCCAAGCGTAGTTGCTTCGGCACTGCCATTGAAAAGCAAATGTTGCTTACCTGACACTTCAATAAGCCCTCCGTTTCCAACCGCTCCCCGAGCGCTTGCCGAAACATCCCCGTAGAAAATCGTGTCACCGTTTGCCCATACGATAGCGGTTCCGGCGTTACCACTTGTTGAATCAGCTGAAATGACCGCACCTTCACCAACAGCGGTGCGATCTGCTTCCCGCATTCCGGTGTCACGTCCCTGGAAATCGCCACCGATCCGGACCGTTCCGCCCTGCGTCTCGCCATTCACGGAAACGCGAGCCTCGCTGTTCACTACAATATTCGCTCCGGTAATGTCAACATTGCCACCGTTGCCATTTTGTCCCTCGGACATAACAGATCCACTGATCTGCGTGATATTTTCGGCATCGATGGCGACAGAGCCTGCATCCATCGAACCTGAAGCATCCACCGTAGAGCCAATTTCCTGTGTGACGTTACGGCCCGCGATGGAAACTTCACCCCCTGATCCGGAGCCGACCGCATCTACCACTCCAGCAACGGTGACGCTTCCACCCACGGAAGTAACTTCTACACTACCTCCATCAGCGCCACTTCTGGCCACAATAGAGGAGTTTGTTCCCAGATTGATATTAGAGCTGGAACCGGAGGCCTGCAGCCTCACCCGTCCGTTTGCCCGGGTAGCACCGGATGCACGAATCGCACCCCCGTTGTTGATAGCAAGAGCGTAAACATTTCCGTGCGCTTTCAACTCCGCCGACGCACCACGAATCGTGCCGGCGTTGTTGACCCCCGTGCCTTCGTAATCGGATCCACCCTGAATGGTGATCTGCGAACCGCCGCCTTCACCCACGAGAATATCGCCACCGGATGCGAGAGCAACCGTTCCATTCAACGCACCGATTTGCCCCTGGTTATCAACAAAGCCCCCCAGGAGAATTACATCTCCGTTGGTAGAGGTAATCGTTCCCTGGTTGACAACTCCGGCTGTCGAATCCCCGTAAAAACGGTTAGGTCCACCATCAAGAAAATCGTCGTCATCAATGTCGAGGGTCGAGAATACTGCGTTACCTGCTACGTCGACAACACCGCTGCTGCCGATGACAATCCCATTGGGGTTTACGACAAACACATTTCCGTTTGCTTTAAGCTGACCATGAATCTGAGAGATATTCCCGGAAGTAACACGGTTGAGAACAGATGCGTTGCGGTTGGGCTGACGAAACTGAGTCAACTGCCCCTTGGAAATTGAGAAATCATCCCAGTTAATGATCGCATTTTGAGACTTTTGATGAATCCGCAGTTGGTTCGAATTCAAGTTCTGTATCGCAGCGTTACCATAAACGACTCGACCTCCACTCGGGTTGGCCTCCAGAGGCGTTCCGAGAAAGGCGAAAGCCGGGAGGAGCAGTGTAAGCACTGCTGCTTTGATACGCTTTCCAAAGATTTTCGATTTCATAGTGATAAAAGGAGTCGGAGTTGAAACGGTCCGTGTTTGTCTTCTTACCTGATATTGTCGCAATAATTCGCTACGTGACTACTGAGCGGCACTCAGGTCGGCGGAAGGAAATCCAAACACAAAGTAACTGGAGTATTTGTTGGTTCCCGGTTCGAAGACGTAGAAGGTGACGCCCGAAAGCCCGACCTTGCTTTCCTCGCGAACGCGGCGTCGGCGTTTGTCATCATCTCCGTCCTCTGAATCAACCGCATCCTCGATGCCAATCGACAGAAGCTGGCCCTCATAGCCATCGTATTCGAACACTCCGTAAGCCCGGTCAAAGGCATCGTAGTCTTCGACACCGAACAGGAACGGAAGGAAGTCAAAGCCCGGAACCACCGGAGGCAGGGCGCCGGCACCATCTCCATCTCCAGCATCGACAGGGGGAGCATCCCCTGCGTAATAGATGTTGTAGAGTCCGAAGCTGTTGGTGGGGTAATCTCCTTCCGGAGTGAAATCTCCGACCGGCTCGCCGTCCGCACCGGCAACAAAGGTATGCTCAACAGCAGGACTCTCATCACTGCGGTTTGATCCCGGAGCCGGGGTCCTCGAGTATTCGGTATTATTGAGAGCAGTATCTTCCGCAATAAAGTTTGCGGAAGAATCGGGCATATAAAGACGAAGCTCGCTTCCTGCTCCAAAGCCTGAACTGGTGATCACAGTCGCCGCATCGGTAATGAAGTTCCCCGGTCCTCCAGCAAATGGATTGTTCCGGCTCACCGCAATATAAGTGTTGCCGTCAGCATAGGCGAAGAGGTCTCCATCATTGCGGGAATCAACGTGCCCGACAGAGCCACCGGTCGAGTTGAAGTTCAACCCGGCACTGACGTAGATATCACCGGAACGGGTGCCCGCTCCGTTGTTGTTCCGGCCTCCGTAGCCCTGGCCTCCGTGCCCCACTTTTGCCCAGGGGTTATCAAGACCGTCACCACGTGTAAGAACGACGTTTCTGCCCGCATCCAGATCGATAATACCATCATGGTTTCCGTCCGAATCATAGCCTCCATGACCAATCTGGCCGAAGGCTTCGCGCGCAGCACCACCACCGGCTACACTGATATCCTGGCCGGCGGCGACATTGATATTTCCGACGTGGTCACCATCGGTGAAAGATCCCCCATGTCCGATCTGGGCAGAAAGCCCCCTGAAATCATCCGTGCCCGGAGCAGAGATACTGGAATCCCCTCCCCCTGTGACAGAAACAGAACCAGTGGATGCCACCACCGAGATGTTCCCGTTGAAGCTTCCGGAACCGGCATCATTTGAACCGATGTCTGCGGCGAAGCCGCCATGACCGATTTGAACAAAACTGTCACGTCCTGTCGCGATGTGGCCCGTGTTATCCAATCCGTTCGGGGCGGTGATCGAGTCGATCAGAGTTTTACCGCCTGTCATAGTGATATCACCGGTGGCGGTATTGACATTAATCGATCCGGAGAGGAATTCCGAAGCTGCACCATATCCGCCGTGACCGATCTGACCATAGCCAATGCGGCTCGAACCAGCCTCAATGTTGATTCCCGTTCCGGCATCGACGTCGATGTTACCTTCGTGATTGGAACCATTAGCGCCGCCACCGTGACCAATCTGCGTGTACGAGTAACGTGCTCCGTCCCGTGCAGATCCATTCAACGCAGCGGGATCAGTTCCCGTCTCTCCGACAACCTCCTCGTCCTGGCCGCCACCCTTCATGTCGATGGCACCCCCGACATTAACAACGATCTCACCGCTGTTCCCGATATCGCTGCCGCCGTTGTTTCCGTCAGCATCAAATCCACCGTTACCGATTTGAGCGAAGTCCTCGCGACCTTCTCCTGCCCAGAGATCGAGATCTCCTCCAACGGTCACGGAAATATCTCCAATGTGGTCACCCCGGGCGGCCCAACCACCGTTTCCGATCATGACATATTGCCTTTGTCCGACTGACGGATCGTTCTGCTGCCCCCTGTCAAGGTTGCCGTTCGCATTCCGGAAGAACAGGTCGTCGTTGGTTCCGATTCCCGGACCCACATAATATTCCCCGTCACCACCGATCGTGCCCTGCCCAACCGCCGGGTCAGTGGTTGCGCGTGCACCGGCACCAGTGTATCCCCCGTCAATTCCCTGGTAGTTCTGAACACTGATCGTCAGCTCCTGCCCGGTCCAAACCTGGGATTCAATGTCTCCCCCATGCATAATGAGATCGCCACCTGCATTTACGGTAATGTTTCCACGGTGTCCTTCTCCATCAATACCGCCGCGGTAATCCGCGCTCCGACCACCGTTTCCGATCTGAACATAGGAATCCTCCGCTGACAATACCGGATCAGGCATCGTCCACACCTCTCCGTTTGCCCTTTGGACTCGAAGCAAACGACCGTAGTGTTGGCTGTACTGCTGACTTGGCTCCGTGACCGTATCAAGGCCGCCACCAATCGTAATCATTTCGCCAGCGCCAATGACATCAGTGCCGGTTCCAAACTCCAAAACGATCTGATTATCGGGGTTAGCCGCGTTCCAGGAACTCACCAGAGTATCCAGATCCGTCGCACCATCACCTGTCAAGGTCACGGATACATCGCTGCCCAGGTTCTGCGCCCGTATCAACATTCCTGTCGAAGGTCCAGCCGGTCGCCCGGTGAACGTAGCATAAGGAGAGATTGCAATGTAGTCGTTAGCTCCCAGAACCTGGGTCCCATCGCTTGACGCGTGCAAAGTCAGTTGAGGCTCCGTTCCTGCCGCACTCGCATTCCACTCGCTGATGAGAGTGTTGAGGTCTTTCACTCCATCACCGATCAGGTGAACGAGATCGATCGTTCCGGAATCATTAACGGAATCAGCGGTAATGACCACTCCATCCGTCAAACCGGGTGCTGTGCCGGCAAAAAGTGGATTCAAGAGGTAGTACGTGTTGGGGACAGCTCCAATGTTCGGATTACCGGCACCGTTGTCCTGGAAGATTCGGGTGGGCAGCATCGGTCCGGCAGTGGCCTCCATCGCACCCGTCATAATGATATCACCACCAACAGTGACCGTGATATCGGAGACACCATTTCCGTAGTCAAGGCCGATACCGTCACCTTCTTTACCGGAGTTGTTCCAGTTGTCGCCGGAGTTGTTATTGTGAGTGGAGTCCACCCCTCCGTGTCCGATTCCGGCGTAATTGCGAAAGCCCGTTCTGCCATTGTCTTCCGTGCTGTTGAGCCGGGGTGCGTCGTTGCCATCCGCTCCGATAACGGTGACAGCATCCCAACCTCCTCTGGCTTCAAACTCGAGGTCGCCAGTCGCCGTTACATCGATAGTTCCATGGTGGTCACCTTTCGAAAAGTAGCCCCCGTGCCCGATCACAGACCAGGAATCGTAGGCATTCGTCTCAAAGTACTCCTGGCCTTCACGGAGAGAATCGGCTCCCGCCTTGAAAGAGATAGTTCCACCGGATGTAACGGTGATGTCACCGTTGTGCCCCTCTTGATCAGGAGTCAAAGCACCACCCCCGATCAGAGCGCCATTCGTAAGGCCTCCCGGATCGATCACATCGGCAAGCTGAAAGTAGCCGCCGTGTCCAATCTGCGAAAATGCCTGCCCACGCGGAGTAAACCCGCTACGAAAAGTGATATCGTCACCGGCGATCACCGTGATGTCGCCGGAATGCGTGCCGTTTGCCTGATTGTTACGCTGACGACCGTTATTCCAGGTCGAGCCGTCTTCCCCGCGACCACCATGACCAACCATGGCGTAGGATTCCGCCCGCCCCGCATAAAACTCAATGCCGCCGGTGGCTTCAACATGAATATCGCCTGTAGAGCCGCCAACATAGCGCGTCCCGCCGTGACCAATCTGAACGTGAGCCCGGTGCCCATAGTTGCTAATGTCCCGTCCCCTCTCGTTCACCTGAAATGCGTTTCTGTCAAAGATGATGTCGCCGTTCTGAGCCACCACCGTCACATCGCCCTCATGATCTCCCTGAGTCGAACGTCCACCATGACCAATCATAGCATACGCATCCGTTCCGGTCCCTGCGGTGAATTCGATCCCCAGAGCCGAAGTAACCGTAATATCCCCGGAATGCCCGAATGCTTTACCGGTTCGGGGATCAATACGGATACCGTCACCTGCGACACTGGTTCCGCCAATCGTAACGATCGCTCCGCCTGAACCGGTCGCCAGGTCAACATCATTACGCCGCGGCTGCGACATGTTATTTGTAAAATCAGCATCAAACCCTCCGTGCCCGATTTGCGTATAGGACTGATCCCGGCCATTTCGCCAGCGCCAATCATTGGAGTTGGCCGGACCGCCAATAGCTGCGTCTGGAGCCGATTCAGCAGAAATACCTCCGACAGTTGTCGTTAGTTCAATGTCCCCGGACTGGATTCCCCGGACTCGCAATCCTCCATGTCCGACTTTCGTCCATGCGTCGTTGTATTTTCCAGCCTCCATGCTGAAAACCCCGGCCGTAACGGAAATATCACCCGACATATCGCCCCATATACTCTGCCTCAGAGTCTGATCTGCCGCAGGAGCTGAGTCAGTCACAAAACCGAGACCGTTGTAATAACCACGTGCATCGAAATTATGAGACGGTGCAAAATTGACAGTAGCAGCACGGTCAGGATCATCATGTCCGGCACCACCGTGGCCGATCATAGTGAAAGATTCCGCCCGGTTGGATACGAGGCTGAC
>JAKSBG010000222.1 GCA_022361255.1 Verrucomicrobiales bacterium | reverse complement strand
GGTAAACACCGGCGTAAACTGTTCTGCCATGATATGCTCCAATCGGTTGCGTCCCAACCGGAGGTCCCGCGCAATGTGATCCCCTCTGCGGTGGAATCCGAATTCCCCCTTTTTTCCCGCTGACTGGGCGACAGGAAACCGAAAGTTTGCCGAAGAGTCGATTCTGGCCACCGCAAAAATGGACCGAAGCTCTCTCTCCTTTCTTGCCGGAAGGGTCCCTGCAATCGAATCAGTCGACGGGACAGTAGGGATCAACGCAAAGCTCGCCGGCACTCTCGCGAAACCGGATCTATCCGGTGATGGCATTCTCGAAATTTCGCGCCTTCGTCTCGACAGCCGGGACGCGCCATCATTTTATGACATCGATCTTGAAACCCGCTTTGCCGACAACCAGGTCACGATAGACCGGCTTCACGCTATCGTGGCGGGCGGGATTATTGACGGCAAAGGATCAATCCTGCTGCCTCCCGGCTCCGAACCGAAATTCGACATCGCTCTGTCGGGACAGGAAGTCCTCGTGTACCGCAATCCCGATCTCAGCCTGAGAACCGACGCTGACCTGACCTTGACGGGCCCGCTTTCGAAAGCGCACCTCGCCGGGGAAATCGGCATCACCAACAGCCGCTACTTCAAAAATTTTGATCTTCTCCCCCGCTCCCTTCCCACGCGAAACACATCCGTTTTGCCAACCGTGGAACGAGGACCACGAGGCGGTGGAATGGCGTATCAGGATCTCGACTTCGGCGTCAAACAGGAACCGTTTCGCGACTGGACTGCCGACGTCCGCATCTATTCGAAAAATCCGTTTCTGGTCCGCAGCAATCTCGTTGAATCCGATATTGCCGCCGATTTGAATCTCGGAGGCACCCTGGGAAGCCCTGTCCCGGTCGGTTACGTGGAGTTGGCCGAGGGGGAAATGTCGCTCCCTTTCAGTTCCATTGATGTCGAAACCGGCCGGATCAGCTTTGACGAGAAAACCGGATTTAACGGAGCCCTTGAGTTCAAAGCGAAGGCGAAAGCCGACAAATACCGGATCAATGCCTACGTCTACAATCGCGTTCTCGATCCGAAATACGTTCTCACCAGTGTCCCTCCGATGCCCACAGAAGATCTCGTCACCCTCATCGCTACCGGAACGGCGCGCAGCGACCTTGTCGGGGAGGGAGTCGGCTCTCTCGCTGCCGGAAAGGCGGCGACGCTTCTTTTCCAGAACATGCGGAAAGCCAGTGCCGAAGCGGACGAGGAACCCACCCTTCTCGACAATTTACAGGAACGAACTGAGCTTGATATCGGAGGCGTAAACCCCGAAACTGGAGAAACCACCGTGGGAGGCAAAATCCGGCTGTGGAAACAGTTGTTTTTCGTCGGCGATGTCGACGCCCGGAATGACTACCGGGCCGTTCTCAAATACGTATTCCGATTCCGGTGATTATTCGCCATTTCAGACTTGGAAAGAGCGCGGTTCCCACGACAATGCCTCATTCCCTCCCCTGATTCTTGATAACGCAACCAGACAGCATTCGTTCCCGCATGTTCCTGCTCGTCATGGCAGGAATCGTTCTGCTGTGTCCGTTCGCTGCGAAAGCCGCAGACCTCGTCCGCTTTCAGGGATTGCAATCCATATCCCCGGAGCAGGCTCGAACCTGGTTGAAGCCGCAGATCACCTTCATCAATTCGACCGGCGTGAGCATGGCCCGCGCCGACGACGTCGCCTACTTTCTCGAAAACGCGATGCGGGAGCGTGGATACAAAAAGGCGTCAGTCGACTGGAAACTGGTGGGTGACGATGGTGCAAAGCATATTCTTCTGAAGGTGTCGGAAGGCACTCCCGCAATTGTATCCGGCTTTCGCGTCAACGGAAACGAAGCTCTCGAAGACGAGGCCGTCGTCGAACTGATGACGGCGACAACCCGCAAGCGTCTCGGACTCAAATCCGATGCGACGATTCCCTACGTGAAATCAGACCTCGCCTCGGGCCGGAAAAAGTTACTCCAGTTTTACGCCCTGCTCGGCTACAACAACGTGGATATCGATGTCGACTCCGAAACGGGCGGCAGCGGAATAACCGTCCTCGTTTCGATCGATGAAGGCGGGCAGGTCACCGTGGGGGAAGTGGCCCTTCCCACAGCGACCAGCATCGAAATGGAGAAGAAATTCGAGGAAGTTCGTGAAGATTTTGTCGGGAGAAAGTTCAACGGCGGGCTCGCCGCAAACTTGAAAACGCGGCTCCGCTCGATCGCGGTGAACTCCGGCTACTACGAAGCGGATGTCGAAATTACTGAGGAGGAAATGCCTGGCGGCGAAGGCCCCGAATCATTGACCCGGCTTGTTGCCGATATCAACTGGGGCGAAGCCGTTGCCGTTTCCGGCATCTCCGTAAGCGGCAATCAACGGGTGAAAAACCATTTCTTTGAGAGACATTTCGGCGATCTGGTGGGACAGCCCTACTCCCCCGGAGAAACCACTGCCGCTGTCGACGAACTGCTGCAAACCGGAGCATTCGAAACAATCCGGACCGACCCTGTGCAGCAGGATGACGGCTCTTTTCACCTCAATGTAGAGGTTGAAGAAAGCTACACCCGCACCCTCGGGGTTTTCGGTGGATTTACCAACTATGAAGGACCGATCGGTGGTTTCGAATTTCGAAACCTGAATCTGCTGGGCTCCGTTCGAACCCTCGATTCGACGATTGAGTTTTCCCGTCGTGGCGCCCGGGGCGATCTGAACTTCTCCGATCCCTGGTTTCTCAATACCGATACCGAGTTTGGCGCCGGCCTGTTTGGTCAGAATCGTGAGGAGGAAGGCTACGAAAAATGGGAAGTGGGCGGAAACTACAAATTCACCCGAATCTTCGGCGCAAAGGAAAGAAACACCGTCACCGTATTTGGAACTGCCAGCTACACCGAAGTGCAGGATGCGGAAATCTCGGTCCCTTTTCTCGGGGATACCGAATATTTCAATCATTTCCTCGGCCTTTCCCTGAGTCATGACGCCCGGGACGATCCCGCCACCCCCCGCCGTGGTTTCATTGCTCAAACTTCAGCCGGTTTCTCTTCGAAAGCTCTCGGCAGTGAAATGGAATACTTCAAAGCAACGGGGCGGTTGGGTTATTACCATCCCGTCGGCAATCACAACTTTCGCCTCGCGGCCCGCGCAGGCATGATCAATCCGGTTGGTGACACCAACGAAATTCCCATCGACCTGCGGCTCTACAATGGCGGTCCGCAGACCGTTCGCAGCTTTCAGGAGCGAAGTCTCGGCCCACGGGATCCGGTCAGCGGATACCACATTGGCGGTGAATTTTACACGATCTTCAATGCGGAATATGAGATTCCCGTGAAGCAGATTGACGGCCTCAGCTTTGTCGCTTTCACCGACGCAGGAAATCTGCTTCTTGATGCTGACGATGCAGGTCTCGATCAATTGCGCTACGCCATCGGTGTAGGTCTTCGTTACCGAACTCCGATCGGTCCACTCCGCCTTGAATATGGATACAATCCCGATCAACAACCCGGCGAACCTCAGGGAACCTTCCACGTCGGATTCGGTTTCGCGTTTTAATCCTGCGCCTCTTCACTGAAGAGGAGCGGTTGTGTCCCGCGGTTGTCCCCCTTCCCCGGCGACCGCATCCGGAGCTTCGTTCTCTCCCGTACCGCAAGACAGAACAAACCTAGCCGATCTTTTGGAGGATCTTTTCTTTCAGTTCCTGCATCCGGGGATCGGATTTCTGAGAGGCGTTTAACTCAGCCCACAACATCCATGCATCAGCCGGTCGGTTGTCGGCGATCAACTCCTCACACTGCTTCACGATATCATCCAGATTTCCGGCGGGAACCGGCGCCGCCGCTGCGCCTTTTATCGAGAAAGATCGGGATGCGAGCACAGACCCACCTGACTTAACCTGAACTTCGTACCCTTTCCCTGATTCCAGCGCAGCACTCGATTCGAGCGCGCTCCAGCGCAGGGGGGAATAGGCTCGTTCCAGTGCCGCGACAACTTTCCTGCTACCGGATTCAATGACTTCTATATCGGCTGCTCCCTGATTGGCAACATCCCAGGTAAACACCGGCTCCGTAAAACCGGTAACATCTCCGGGCGTCAGTAATGAAGCGACATCCGCATAGAGAATGTCCCCGGTTGGATCATCCCCTTTGTAGAACATTCCCACCACAAGCGCGGCCGCCAACGCTGTCGCAGCCAGACCAACAGGTAAACGAAAACGTGCAAAGAACCCCTTTTTCTCGGGGGCGTCCCCGTATCTGCGAGGCCGGCTGTATACCGTTGCTTCGAGGTTCTGCTCTTCCGCAGCAACTTCCTCAAAAGCCTCTTTCCTGCGGGCATCAAACAACTCTTTCGCCGCTGCCGGAATGTCAGGAACGTTCACTTCCGGCAAGTCCCCTGCTGTTTCGCGCAGAAGCTCATCAATCGACTGATCTGTCTCCGCGTTGACATCAAAACCGGAAAGCTCTTTGCGGACCTCCGCAATATCGTCTTCTCCCAGTGATCCGAGGGTTTTCTCCAACTCTTCGTCGGTGAGGGTGTGATCTGGTTCACTCATGATAGCAAATTCTCCTTTTATCAGGCTGCGGTTACGGACAACCGGTTCAGTTCATCGCTCAGCATCTGCCGGGCTTTCACAAGATCAGAGCAAATCGATCCTTTCGGTCGGTTCCGTTTTGCGGCAATCTCGGCCGTGCCCAATTCTTCAAAATAAAAATCTTCGATAAGGACGCGATACCTTTCGTCCAGCGCAGCCAGTGCCAGTTGCACCTCCTCGGCCTTCCCTCCGCGGTTCTGCTCTGCATCCGTCGACACCTCGCTCTCCGGAACGTTTTCGATATCCGCCTGGTCCGGACGACGAACGCGTTTGCGAATTTCGTCGATGGCACGGTTTGCCATGATCCGGGAGGTCAGGTTCAGGATGTCCGAAAAGGTCATGGCCTTCACGAACGCCTCCTGTCTTGGTGCGATAATCTGCGGAACAATCTCGTTACCGATTACCCTCGAAAGCAGGTCTTCCAATTGCTCTTTCGAATCGTATGGCAATTTTCTTCTCGCCGTAGCCCATCCCACTTTCCACATCGCCCGGTATGCCGCCTCCCAGCTTCCTGAATGATTGTCCCTCAATTCACCCAGCGAAATATCCTCCTCCGAAATTTCTGCGTCACTCATGGCATTGGTATTCTCGGTCGCATTGACATGGTTCTTTCTGCCAGACAGTATCGGGGCGCGCAAGCGTCGATTGCCGGATAAACCACCGGACCGGTCAGAAACCGGAGTTTCTGCAACCTGCCATTGCGGCCAAACGGAGAAAAGTGAAACAGTGGAAGTCATCGTCGAGGGAGAATTGACCGGGTAGAAAAGTGATTCATCAACAGAATCGAAACCGCAGACAAGCTGATTGAATAATTCTCCGATTTTTTCTATTCCGGAATCGAACAGGGGAGGTAAATGCCCTTTACATTCCCGCGACGATCCAAAGATTTTCTTCTATGGTCCATACCCTCCGATTTACCACAATACTCTTCGCTGCAGCCTTCTTCGCCCTCTCGTTTTCCTCGTGCAATTCTACCGGGTCCAGCGGAGGAACAACCTTTTCAGAGGTGAAAAGATACGCGGATCAACATGGAATCGAGCCCGGTCCGGTGAAAGTCACCTATCTCGGTTCTTCACCAAAATATCATCACCTCGGGGTAAAGGAGAGGCAGCAGGGGGCAAGCAACACCTTTCCCGGGAAAATTTTCAAAGTCGCACGTGACGGAGATTTTCATCCGGCCATGGAACACACCTACGCCGGACCGACTTCCCGAATGGCGCGAGCATTCTAGAGACGGTTCTTCCCCCGAAAAGCAATTGTGTTGCTACTGGCGTTGTCACTTTGGCGCGATCTCCTTTGGCAGACCTCTCCGCTCATTCCATTCGCTCCGAGTCGACTCTGTTCGAACCCTTTCCCTGATATTCAAAAAGCCTCAGCCACCGCTTCGCTGGTGGCTGAGGCTTTTTGATGGCGGGCAGAGTGGGATTGTCTGCGTCGTCTTTTGCTTCGCGCTTTCCTTTGGCAGACCTCTCCGCTCATTCCATTCGCTCCGAGTCGACTC
>JAKSBG010000264.1 GCA_022361255.1 Verrucomicrobiales bacterium | reverse complement strand
TGTGGAGGCGTTCGAGGAGTTCGGAGGCGGGTTCTACGTCGGGATTGGATTCGCGCCATTCGCGGGTAAGGTCGCCGCAGAAGGCGGCGGCGAGGACGCTTTGGCGGTATTGCTCTAGCAATGCGGGCACGTCGTCGAGTGCTTCCCGCGCTGCGTCGATTCGCGTTTCGCACGCTTCCAGCTTTGTTACGATTCGGCGTTGTTCGTTGAGCGGCGCGATAGAAACTTCGCAACCATACGCATCTTCTCGATTCAAACCAGGAATTGCGGAAGACCGATTGAGGGATTTAAGCGGCAATTGCCCTAGCATCCTCTCTACAAATCCGACCTCCAACCCATTAAATTCATCGATGTAGTATGTGGTATCTATCGGGGAACATGGTTCTGGCGAATAATTGACCTCTCCAAATGATCCTTTCCGGCCGACAATGATTGTTGGCCCCTCAGTCAGTGCTTTCGAGTGCGATCCGACTTTCCCATTCGAGCCATACACGGCATACTCACCTCCATCTCTAGATTTTTTTGGAAGCGATTTTCCGTACTTAAGCTCAATAATTTCACCCAGCTTTGCTCGACTCCATTTCATTTCCTCTCTGCTTCTCATCTTTCAGTGTTCACGATCAGAGACTCGACACCCTCCATTCATCAACAAAACCCTGTTGGTCATCAGGTCGCCAACTCCTTCTGCAGCGCCTCAATCTCCCGACTGGCAGTCTGCAACCGCTCCAAAATCGACGCGGCAATTTCATCCGGCTCCGGCAAATCGTCCATTGAGGTCGCGTTCTCATCCTGGAGCCACGAAATATCCAGATTCTCCCCCCTCTCCCGAATCGCTTCGCGGGTAAACTTTCGGAAGCGTCCTTCCTCGCCCTCATCAATTCGCTTGGACTTTCCATTCGGATCTTCACCGTAGGCCTTCTCGAACTCTGCAAAGTGGTCTCGGATCAGCGGCGTTCGCTTCCCGAACTTCGGCATATTGCTGCGGAGATCATAGATCCAGACGGCTTCGGTTCCTCCCTCGTCTTTGTCGTGGCGCTGGAAGAAGAGAACGTTGGTCTTCACTCCTTGCGCATAGAAGATCCCCGTTGGCAGTCGGAGAATGGTGTGGAGATTGCACTTCTCCATGAGGTCGGCGCGGATCTTCGCACCCACGCCATCTTCGAAGAGCACGTTGTCAGGAAGGACCACGGCGGCGCGTCCTCCGGATTTTCCTCCTCCCGGCTGCCGGAGGCTCCGATAGATGTGTTGGAGGAATGCGAGTTGCTTATTCGAAGTTGTGAAGGTGAAGTCGTCGCGAGTCGGCGTCCCTCCTCCCTTCTTCGTTCCGAAAGGTGGATTGGTGAGAACGACATCGGCATTTTTCAGGACCTGGCCCTCGGAGGTGAGAGTGTCGCCCAATAGGATCGGGCTCTGTATGTCGTGAAGAAGCGCGTTCATCAACGCGAGACGGTGGGTCTCGGGAACGAGTTCCATTCCATAGAAAGCCGACTCACGCTGAAACTTCTGCAAATCGGTGGAAAGCTCGAAGAGGTCGTCGGTCTTTTCCTTGAGATAGCGATCGGCGGCGACGAGAAAGCCAAGTGTTCCGGCGGCTGGATCGTGGACCGTTTCCCCTGGTTGCGGCTGCAGCAAAGCGACCATGGAATCGATGAGCGGGCGCGGGGTGAAATACTGTCCCGCTCCGGATTTCGACTCTTCCGCATTCTTCTGGAGAAGTCCCTCGTAAAGATCGCCGAGACCTTCGTCCTTCGCGGAATACCAATCGAGTTGATCGATGCTGGTAACGAGCGAGTGAAGATGGCGCGGCTGGCGGAGGTCGGTCCCGGCATTGTTGAAAATGGCCTGCACCCGGGAATTGTCGGCTTTGCCAAGCTGAACGAGGAGAAGCCGGTAGTGGTCGAGGAGGTCGATCCCCTCGCGGCTGGTGAGGCTTTTCCACCGGTATTCTTCGGGAATGATATTCTCGGTCTCCGTTTCCTCGGCCATCTTGAGGAAGAGGAGAAAAGTCAGCTCGGTAACGTAGGCGGCATACTGGACGCCATCGTCGCGGAGGACGTTGCAGAGACCCCAGAGTTTCTGGACGATGTCGAAGGTAGTTGCGGGCACGGTGAAAAGGGGGTGGGTGATTTCGGATTCAGGCGACTTCGTCGTCCTGCCAGATGTGGGTATGCAGTTCGGTCAGCATATCGTCAAGCTGGCCTTTGAAAATTTTGTTGATCCGGTTATAGCCTCCGGCAGAGTTGAAGGCATCCTGCTGCAGGCTGGACTGGTCGACGATCTGCTCTTTTTTCACTTGCTTGGCAATGCGCTCCAGCCACTGACGACGGGGTTTGCTCCATTGAAAACGATCATCCTGAAGAAGCTTCGCCACCGCTGTATCAACGCGATCCTGAAACGGAATCAGCGGTGAGCCAAGTGCCTGGGCTCGGATATAGCCGATGAGCCGTGCAGCGCAGTCCTCGTGCTTCACTTCGTGCCAGGCCTCGCGAAGATGTGGCTCAAGGAATTGATGCTCGGCCATTTCGAGTGCCAGTTTTTTGAGGTCGCTTCTTTTGAGACTTGCAGGCTGGGTGAGAACGAGAGTCAGGGATTCGTTGGTGGATTTGTTTTCCGCAATCCACTGGGAGAATCGTTCGAGGTAGTCTTCCGGCTTTTCTTTTCCTTCTCCATACCCGGACTCGGTGACGAGCAATTCATCTTTGTGATCGGAGATGAGAAGCCGATGCTGTTTTCCAGTCGGCAGTGAATCAAGCCAATCTGCCAGTGCGGGATGAGCATCGAGCAAGTCGACTGCTTCACTTGCCGACGCGGAAAGAGCATCAATGAACTGATCCGGAGTGAGTCCATCGAACTTTGTGGCGAGTTCATCCGCAGCTTTCTCGATGCGGGATCTCTTCCTTCGGATTCTGGCGACGAGTTCATCGTGAAAAGGAAAATCAGACGCTTCCGGATCTTCGGCCATAGACTCCTTTAGAAAGCCTGCTAATTCCCGAATGGTGGCCGTCGGATTCGTCACCACAGGCTTCATCGTCGAGAACTTTTCGAGAGAAGCGTAGAGATCGACGGCATCGAAGATGCGAAAGAACTCCTTGTTCTCTCCGGGGCCGAACAGGTCCGGTCGAAGTCGTGTCGCACGCCCCAGCATCTGTTCGTAGAGAATTCGACTTTTGACGCGGCGGACGAAAACGAGGTTTGTGATTTCCGGAATGTCGATGCCCGTGGTGAGGAGGTCGACGGTGACAGCAATCCTCGGATTGGCTTCGTTCTTGAATCGAGGATAGACAAAGCTGTCTGCGGCAACGGAGGAACCGGTGATCTTCTTCACAAGGTCGTCGCGCTGCGGTCCGAAGAGATCATCGAGGGCATCCTTGAGAACCTTCACAAACAGGTCGGCGTGCCGGTCATTGGCACAGAATACGAGAGTCTTCCCGGGATCTTCCGGATCGAGATAGGTGGCGAGTTCTTCGCAAATGACCTTATTGAAGGGCTTCGTGATGACTTGCTTGTTAAACTCTTCGACGTTCTTGAGGACTTCATCAGGCGCGGAGACTGATTCGACCTCGGCAGTCTTGGGATTGTAGGTCTGGATCGTTTCGCCTTTCTTCCACTTGATCCCGTTCTTCGCCAATTTCGTGACGAAACGGATGGGTGGCTCGTGATCGCAGAGAAAGCCATCGGTGACGGCTTCGCGATAGCTGTAGGTGAAAACGGGAGCACCGAAGATAGTTTCGGTATGCTGAGCGGGCGTCGCGGTGAGACCGATCTTCACGGCGTGGAAATGATCGAGAACGCGAGTGTATTTCGAGATGAAATCGGCTTCGGAACGAAAGGTTAACTCGTGCTCAGCCATCTCGCTGTCGAGATTGTAGCCGCGATGGCATTCGTCGATAACGACGCAATCGTATTGGTCGACCGGAGGTGGATGGTCATCTCCCGGTGAGAGCACCCTCTTCACCATTGCCTGAACAGTGGCGATCTGAACGCGGGTTTCTTTGGCGGGCTGAATATCGCCCAGCTCCTGGACATTGTAGATCTCTGAGAAAGGTTGAAGTTGCTCCAACTTTACCTCTTTAAAGGCGTCGGCGGCTTGCTCGCCCAACTTGGTGCGGTCGACGAGAAATAGAATGCGGCGGAAACGATGCGCTTTGATCAGACGATAGACCAGTGATAGACATGTCCGAGTTTTTCCTGTGCCGGTGGCCATGGCGAGAAGAATTTCGCGGTCGCCCTCGGCAATCGCTTTCTCGACTTCATTGATTGCCCTGATCTGATAGCGACGGAGTCCGGGAAGATCGACAGGAGAATCGGCGAGTTTTTCGTCGGCCTCCTTCGGATTGGATGCGAGGAGCGCTTCGAGACCTTCGGGACTGGGCCAGCCATCGAGAACGGCGCGTTTGTTCGTCGGGTCGCGGAGGTCGCGCATGTGGATGCCACTCTCGTCTTCTATCTGTTTGAGATAGGGACGGCCATTGGCGACGTAGACGAGCGGGACGCGGAAATCTTCCCATGGGTTGCCTTCGGGAAGTTCGTATGTTTTCGGATCGATGTCGCGAGCGTAACGTTCGGCCTGGCCCAAGACCGAAGGCAGTGAAACTTTGAACTT
>JAKSBG010000216.1 GCA_022361255.1 Verrucomicrobiales bacterium | reverse complement strand
TCACCGGACGGGTTGCGAGACAGGGAATATTCAGGCGGTCATGGACGGCAATCTCGAAGATTTCATCGAGGCAAAACTTCGCGGGCAGGTCGCGGGGGAGAGTGACGGGGATGACGTTTAGAAAGTTGTTTGGTCAGGGATGAAAACATTGCTTCCGGGGCTGGGGTGCGGGCTTGGGGTGGTGCTTTTTCTTTTTCCTCCTCTGGCTCTTTCGCAGGATTCTCCGCCGCGAAGCGGCATCGTAAACCAGCGGGACTTTGAGGTATCGCGCAATGCCTGTGGTCCGGCATCGATTCTGAATCTGCTGAAATTCAGCCGCGAGGAATACCTGACGATCTACCACAAAATGCAGACGACCGAAGACGGGGCGCGTATCGGGATGCTGATCAATCAATACTTTCGTGACCGGAAGTCTGTCGTGAAGCCGGGCCAGAATCGCTGGGGTGTTCACGGGATTTTCTCTGAGGATCTTGCGGCGGGGCTCAACGAATGGCTGGCCGGCTCCGGGGTGCCGGAATTGCAATCGGATTATCTGGACCGGATTGCCGGTGAAACGGAAGGGGAACATATGAGGCGGGTACATGAAATGATTGCGAAATCTCTCCGGAACGGAGTGAGTCCCATTTTGAGCCTGAGATCCTTTGTCGTGCGGACAAGAACTCCCGGGAAACCCGGGTGGGAGACGGGACTTCACCACAATGTTGTCGTGGCGGACGTGGACGAGAAGCCGGGCGCTCTGGGATTCCAGGTCACGGTGCTTGATCCGGCGGGAGCGCGGGAGGTGCCGGTTTTCATTCACCGGGATGGTGGGCGCCTGCCTTTCCGCGCGATGCGCGGTGTCGACGGAAACGGCGAGTGGTTGAAAGGGTTTTCATTTCTTCAGGTGATGGCTCCGGAGGTTCCCGCCCTCAGGCCCAAAAATCTGGAATGGTCCGAGCGCTACCTGGTGACGGCAAATTTTCTGATCGGCGATTTTTAGTTGGCGTGTTTTTTCCGCTTCGCCTCTTGTAATTGTTCGTTCTTTTCCGGAAACTTTTCACCGGTTCCGAGGTTTATTCGGGACAGTGTTATATGCAGAAAAATTCATCATGTCCGGAGTAGCAGCCATTCCCGCGCCGGATCGAGGTTGGATCGGGGTTTCCGGCGACTCAGAGGTCGCGCGCGGTCCTGATTTACACGACATCATCGGTCGACGTGCCGATGTCGTGGTGGGAGTGCCGACTGCTGAAGTTTCCACTTTCGCTGTCGCGCTTCCCCCGACGGAGCCGTCGCTGCACGCGAATATGATTTTCGCTCAGGCGGAAAAACGCGGGCTGGTCAACTCTGCGGATGGTGAGGCGCTGGTCGACTATGAGTTGATCGGAAATGATCCGGAAGGCGATACCTTCGCCGTCACCGTTATGCCGCCTCCTGCTCCGGAGCTGATCGACAAAGCGGCTGCGGGTTACACCACTTCCGCCTGGTTGCGATCTGCTCCGACCGGTGGTTGTTCGCTGTGGAAGGAGCACGGCCGACTCGTTTTCGGTGTGTATCACGGGCAAATTCCCATTCATGTTCAGGTATTGAGCGGAAGCGGAGATCCTGACAAAGCGGCGGCCCGGGAAATTTCGCTGACCCTCCTGGGGCTTCGCGGCGATCCGGCCTTGTCCGGTCACCTCCCGACGGAGATGGATTTCTGTGTTCCGGATGTCTCTCCTGATGTCTTGCAGGAATTTTCCGAAGCGCTCGATATCCCGGTTACGCAGAGAGTAAATGCAAATGCTGTAACACGCCGCGTCGAGGGGCGCCCGGGCCTCCTTCCGCACACGGTCACCGAGTCCCGTCGAAAGAGAAAAACAGGTCGACGGGTCGTCCTTGGTTTGCTGGCTCTTCTTGTCGCCTACATCGTCGGTGTTTCGTGGCTGTGGGTCGACGCGAGAAAGAAGTCTGAGAAGATCGAATCGATGGAACGCCAGTTGTCGATCATCGAGCCGGATGTGCAGCGCGTTCAGCAGGTGGAGCAGCGCTGGAAAGCACTTGAGCCCGCTTTCGAGAAAGATTTTTTTCCTCTCGTGCAACTCAGCCGGATCACTTCGGCATTGCCGGGTAGCGGCGTCGTTGTCCGGGAATACCGAACCTCGGGGCGCGACATCCGGATCACTGGCCAGGCGCGTGATGTCCAACTGGCGAACCAGTTGCTCGATGACCTTCAGGCCATGAAAGAATTTGAACGCTACCAGTGGAGCATGCCGAATCCCAAGGTGGAAAAGAACAATACGGCAACATTTATCATCAGTGGAGAACCGAAAAATGCGGGGTCTGACAGCTAGAGAAAAATGGATGCTGGCGGCTTGCGTCGCGGTGATCTTCCTCGTCGCGAACGGATTTGCGGCGCGCTACATCGTGAAGAATTTGCGGGGAAGCGGGGATCAGTTGCGCACTCTTGAGAACGAGGTTGCCGATGCTGAAATGTGGCTGGCTGACGCCGAAAAAGCGGACGTTCGCGAGCGATGGCTGATGGAAAAGATGCCGCGGGCCGAAGGAGGGCGCCTCACCAAAGAACTCGGAGATCTTCTGCAGGAACTTCAGGATGATCTCTTTGAGAAGAAGATCAAGATCGAGCAGCAGAGTATGCAGGAAGTCGTGCAGGAAACATTTCACTCCGAGGTTGCGGTTCGCCTCACGGTGAGGGGGGAGCAGTCTGCGGTTTTTGACTGGCTCACCAGCCTGCAGGCTCCTGAAAAATTTGTCGTGATCAAATCGCTGGAGCTTAAACTCGATGCCAAGTCAAAAGAGACCGAGCCGCAGTCGATCTGCCAGATTACCGTCGCGAGATGGTTTGATCCCAACTCGAGCGCTTCCGCTCCTGAACCGGAAGGTGCGGAACCGAATGGTGAGGAACAACAGGAGGAAACCACGTCATGATAACCCTGTCAGGTCGATGGCATAACAGGGTGAGGTCGATGACTCAACCCTGTTTGGAGTGCGGTGGTCACCTTCTCATCCTCCTTTTTACCTGCACCGCAGGATTTTCGCAGGACAGCATTACGCCCGGTTCGGTGGAGACCTCCGATTTTGATGCATTGAAAGAAGCGAGCCCCTTCGGACGAGTTCTCGACCCTGCGGAAGTGTACGTGTTGCGCGGGGTTGCCGCTTTTGATGACATTCAAATGGCGACGGTCTACAACCGGGAGACGAAAAAAACCTTTCTCGTTACCCCGGAAAAGAAAACCGAAGAGGGGCTTCAGCTGGTGGAGGTGAGGCGGCCTCCGGCTCCACCTGACCGCTCTCTCGAAGCCGTTTCGGCGCGTATCTCATTCGCAGGAGATGAGATGGAAATCAAATACGAGGCGGCGCAAATTTCACCGCAACCCAGGCCCGGTGGTGGTGACCGGGGCAGGGACGGGAAAGGGAAAGGCGGCGATGGAAAACGACGCGGCCCGTCGAAAGAGGATATCGAGAGATATCGTTCGCTTCCTCAGGAAAAGCAGCAGAAACTCCGTGAATACATTGGCCACGTGATGCGCTCCTATCCGAACATTTCGCGGGAAGAGCGGGGCAATATGATCCGCGGTGCGATGATCCGCCTGCAGGATGGGAGAGATCTGGATGTTCCCAGTCCTCCACAGGGGCAACAAAACGGTGGCGGCGGGAACAATGGCGGCAGCAGGGAAGATCGCAGGTGAAATTTACTTCACCAACTGAATCGCGCCGATGTCCATCATGCGCGGTTCGACTTGCTTACCGGCCGCGATGGTCAGTGTGTATACGGTGCCGGGTTGGAGGGTGACCGTTCCGTCCGCTTTGACGGGCTCGAAATTCTCAAGCGTGTCGGTTTTCTGAGAGCGGCCCGTCAGTGTTTTGCCGTCGAGATAGACAACGAAATCGCTGCCGTTCTCGCGTAGAGAGGCTTGTTTGACGACGACGGAGTAGTCACCGGGCTCCTTGACTTTGAAGCTCCAGGTAAAGGACGTTTCGGGAGAGGTCCATCCGGTGATGGCTTCCAGGAAGGAGTTGAAGGAAGCCTTCATATCCCCCTGCACCCGTGATTTGTTTCCTTTTAACTCATCACCGGGCGCGAGTTCGGGAACGTTGGCAATCGTCTTTTGCAGGGTTCCAATGGCACCTTTCGCAAAGGGGCCGTGTTTCTCGTGCTTTGCCCATTCCTGGAGCATTTTCACGGTGAGGGGCGAGGGGTATTCGATGACGTTGCTGACGAGGCGGCGTACATCGTTCTGGTTGTTGGCGTAGTTGAACGCTTTGTTCCAGACTTCGATACGTTTTTCCAGTGGCTCGGGGCCGGGGAGGGCGGCAAGCTTGGCGTAGGCGGAGCGGGCCGCGATACCGAGTGCTTTGTCGTCGGAATTGTTGATGATGTTTTCCACCTGCGGGAGGACGGAGCGATCCTGCCAGTTCAGGTAGGCGTTCATGGCGTCCCGCTGGTATTCAGGGTCGTTCTTTTTGTTGTAGATGCTCTTCAGCCGTGTTTTGACTTGCTCTCCGCCGAGTACTCCTAGAATCCGGAAGAGGCTCTTGCGTTCGCTGCCGCCGGTGGTGGAAACGCGGGTGAGCATTTTCTCGATTACGGGATCCGGATTCGATTCGCGACGGAGGACGGCAAGGACGGTGTTTTCGAAAATGCGTCGGACATCGCGACTGTGATCGCCCTGCAAAGCCGTGAGAATTTGATCAAGCGTGTCGGTGGATGCCAGGCCCTGAACCGCATTGAGAAAGGTAACTTTCTCGCTGTCTTTCTGCGCGCTCTGAAAACTTTGCAGAATCGTGGGAACCGCTGCTGCGTATCCGCGGTCGGAAAGGACGCGGGCGAGGAGCATCTTCATCGGTGTTGACTCGCTTTCCTGCAGAGTTGTCAGCATGGACTGCTCGATTCCATTCCCTTCGAGCGTTTCGAGAATCTTGATCGCATCGGTGCGCGTTGCGGGTGGTGTGTCACGGTCACCGATCATTTCGATCGCGGTTTGCACATCCTCAGGCGAACCGGTGGGTTTCTCGGCTTTGGAAAGTTCCAGGATGCGGTCTTTCTTGGCCTGTT
>JAKSBG010000473.1 GCA_022361255.1 Verrucomicrobiales bacterium | reverse complement strand
GCGGCCGTCACGAGCGTCGAGTGAATAAAATGAATTCCTGCGGTGCCTCCGTCAGCGCTCCGAATGTCGCGGTGACTGATCCGGATATTTACTCGGTCATCGAAGGCGAGGAAAAGCGCCAGGCAGATCACCTCGAGTTGATTGCCTCAGAAAACTTTGCCTCCAAAGCCGTTCAGCAGGCTCAGGGTAGTTGCCTCACTAACAAATATGCCGAGGGATACCCCGGCAAGCGCTGGTATGGTGGGTGCGAGGAGGTCGACAAGGCCGAGACTCTCGCGATTGAGCGGGCCAAAGAACTTTTCGGAGCCGGCTTCGCCAATGTCCAGCCGCACTCCGGATCACAGGCGAATGCCGCCGTCTACTTCAGTGTGCTGGAACCCGGCGACAAGATCCTGACGATGGATCTCTCCCACGGAGGTCACCTCACACACGGGCACTTCGCCAATTTCTCCGGAAAGCTTTACGAAGTGAAGCACTACGGTGTTTCCGAATCAGAGGAGACCATCGATTACGATCTGCTTGCAGAGACCGCGAAGGAATACCAGCCGAAGATGATCACCGCCGGTGCTTCCGCCTACTCCCGCACGATCGATTTTGCGCGGATGCGCGAAATTGCAGACTCAGTGGGAGCGTATCTTTTCGTGGACATGGCGCACATTGCCGGGCTCGTCGCAGCGGGGGAGCATCCATCTCCTCTCGAACACGCCCACTTTGTCACAACGACGACGCACAAGAGTCTGCGTGGACCGCGCGGGGGACTCATCCTTACGAATGACGCGGACTTGGCGAAAAAGATCGACTCCCTTGTGTTCCCCGGAATTCAGGGCGGGCCGCTTATGCACGTGATCGCTGCGAAAGCGGTTTGCTTTCACGAGGCTCTCCAGCCCGGCTTTAAAGAGTATCAGGCTCAGATTGTAAGAAATGCCAAGGCTCTCTCCGCCAAGCTTGCGGCAAACGGTTATCGCATCATTGCCGGCGGGACAGACAACCACCTCTTCATGGTGGATCTCCGTCCGAACGGTTTGAACGGAAAAGTTGTTCAGGAGACTCTCGACAAAGCGGGGATCACCGTGAACAAAAACTCCATTCCTTTCGACACCGAGAGCCCTTTCAAAGGCGGCGGAATCCGTATCGGGACCCCGGCCGTCACGACACGCGGGATGAAAGAAGGTGAGATGGAGCTCATCGGTGATCTCATTCACGAAGCGATTGAGAACCGCGAGGACGACGCCAGGCTGGCTGATATCGCCGCCCGAGTCGCAACGCTCAACATCGACTTTCCTTTGCCGTAACCCAAATCAAACAGGGTTGAGCCCCGGACCCAACCCTGTCATGCCGCCCGTCTAACCCTGTTGGATGTGACAGGGGAGGGGCTGAGTGTTTTATGCGGCTTTCGGACGTTCGTCGCCGGATTGAGGGAAACGCAGGCTCTGCAGCAGGCCTGAAACCACCCTTTCCACCGACCTCCATGAGTCGGCCGGAATGAGCATTTTGGAACGTTCCCGGGGAAGGAGTTCGGAGAGAACGCTCTTCCACTGATCGTCAACTTCCGCCGTTTTTGAGGCGATCAGGTCGTCAACAGGATTTCCTCTCTCTCGCTCCGATTGCAGCCAGCGGTAGAGGACTTTTTCATGAAATGTCTCGTGTGCCTGCAGCCGGACGAGGTGATCATGAAAGAGAGGTTCGAGTTCCGCGTTCTCTGAAGTGATACGGTTGAGCAAGTCAGCGATACAGGACAACTCATAGGTGACACGGAAAACTTTTTCCCATCTGCAGTCCGTATCCGACAATGTTTCATTGAGCTGTTGTTCCCAGTTCCGGGCCTCCCGGCTGGTAATCGCAGCCAATGCAGGATAGAGACTCGCATTCGAACACGAGTGCAGAATCTCCTGGTTTCGTTCGATATCTTCGAGAAGGGAATCAAAGTCCTTCACGGCAATCGAAGGGGATACATTGTTCACTCTTCGCAGGGCGTTCTTTAGGAAGTGCTCTCTGTAGATGGCTTCCTGCACGAGAGTGGAACGGTGTTGAGTCGATTCAGATGTGGTGATTGCTTTCATTGATTCGAATCCTTTTGCAGTGACTGTGCCAATATCGCTATTGGGAAGGTTGTGTGATTTGTAATGTGTTGAAAAATAATGAGTAGCGGGTTTTAATCGTCAGGTTTCCGGGTCTGGGATCCTTCTTGATTCGCACGTTCAGACTTCGCCTGATCTGCAAAATGCGTGTTCTGGATTGCAAATCGCCAAATCTTGCGAAATGCACAGAGATCAGACGGTCGAACTGTGCAAAATACCGGAAATTTTTCCGGATTTGTTTCGGCTCGCGGCTCGCGGCCCGATGGAATGGGGAAAGTTCGGGGGGCATTGCACGGAACAGTTCCAGCTATTATCCCGGTGGAGGCGTGACACACCGCCTCGATATCCAAGCTGAAACTGTTAAACCAATGAAACTGATTTTATACAACCAACTGACTACCCATTTTGCGACGATGCCGGGTCTACTGTCCGAAGCGGCAACGACGCCCGATTCTGTCGAAGAAGTGCAGAACAAACTGATGAAGACTATCGGCGGGCTGTGGGAAGGAGCGATTGAAAGAGCACCTTTCCTCGTCGCCGGGATTCTGGTGCTTTTTGCCACCGCGGTAATCGTCATGATCGCAAAGAAGGTGGTGAAAAATACGATCCTGAAACGGATTGATTCCCGGGAGTCTCTCCAGCAATTGATCCTTCGTTTCGTTTCTATCCTGATCTGGTTTTTTGGATTTCTGATTGCAGCGGTTGTTGTTTTTCCCGGGCTCGATCCGGCGAAAGCACTCGGGGGTTTGGGGCTTCTCTCGGTCGCGGTGGGCCTCGCCTTTCAGGACATTTTTGAGAACTTCTTCGCCGGCATTTTGCTGCTCTGGAAATTTCCCTTCGAGAATGGCGATTTCATCGAGTGCGAAGGAATCTTCGGAAAAGTCGAGAACATCCAGATTCGGATGACTACGATTCGCAAAACGACCGGTGAGCTGGTCGTGGTTCCGAATTCGTTCCTTTTCAAAAACCCCGTCGAGGTGGTTACCGATCAGCCGATCCGGCGGGTGAATGTCACCGCAGGTGTTGGATACGGGGAGGATGTCGGCAAATCAATTGAGGTGATTCAAAAAGCTGTGGAAGCCTGTGAGACCGTTGAGAAGGGGCAACCAATTCAGGTGTATGCGTCCAACTTCGGTGCCAGTAGTGTTGATATTGACGTGAACTGGTGGACCTCTTCCGGTCCGGGCAAGGTGCGCCGTTCGAAAGGGGAAATCATCATCGCGATCAAAGGGGCGCTGGATGAAGCGGGAATTGAGATTCCCTTTCCCTACCGGACACTTACTTTCGCAGAGCCACTCTCTCTCGTGCGGGAAGAGTGAAATTTGAGTTCGTGAGGAGATAAAAAAAGGGCGGTGTTAAAACCGCCCTTTTTCGTTTTCTAATGTCTTGCCTGCTCTTACTGGATGGCAGCGGTTTCGGGTGCGACCGATCCACTGTCCCAGTCCACCCGGATTTTGTTGATCACTCTTTCCACACCAGCGGCATGCGCTGCGGTAACGATTGCGCGGCGACGCTGGAAGGAATTCAGAACTTTGCCGTGGACTTCCACCACGCCGCCCGAAACTTCTGCGGTCAGGTCCGCTCCCTGTAGCAGGGAATCCGAATCAAAGATCGCATCGAGGGCCGTTTTCAATGCGCTCTCGGTGACTTCCCCGGAAGGACTTACGGTCAGGTAGCTGTAGACCAGTCCGGCGCCGGAAACGTTCTTCGCATCCTCTTCGGCAGCGGCTTTGGCGCCGATGCTGTTCACCGAACCTGTCAGTGTAATGTCCCGATCGAGCACCGAGACCTCGACGTTGTTCGCCGCGATACGCGGGTCGGCTTTGAGGGCGTCACGAAG
>JAKSBG010000126.1 GCA_022361255.1 Verrucomicrobiales bacterium | reverse complement strand
GTGTGGCACAGGCAAGTGAGCTGTCGAATCCCGGGCTGTTCATGTCGGTCTGCTTTGCTACAGTTCTTAACGGGAGTGTATACGGTGACCAGTGTTCACCTATATCCGACACCACGATACTCAGTTCGATGACCACCGGTTGCGATCTGATGGATCATGTGAAAACACAAATTGTCCCGGCAAGTTATGCTGCGGTTCTGGCAGGGATTCTCTGGACAGCGACCGTGATGATTTTTGTATGAGTATGAACGGGAAAACCAGTCTATCCCTTTTGCTTGCAGGGCTTTTTCTGGCGCAAGATGTATCCGCCGGTGCCAATACGGAGGGCCCCGGAGGCCGTTTTGCTTCCCTCGTGTCAGCGCTTCTGAATGATCTCAAACAGAGCACCTATCAAGGCAGGACCGAGATCGATGAAAAAAGGGGGATTTGGAACTGCGATTGTTCCGGGCTGATGAGCTATATGTTGCGAAACCATTTTCCTGAGGCCTATCTGACTTTGGATGGTGAAGAGGCGCCATGGCGCTCGCGGCCGTTGGCGGTGACCTTCTACGAATCCTTTCTGGCTGCCGGGAATTCCGATCACAGCATCGGGCCCTGGATGCGGATTCGGAGGTTCGAAGATGCGTTGCCGGGGGATGTCCTGGCATGGAGAAAGGACGGCATCGTGAAAGGCAAATCAACCGGTCATGTTCTTATGATCGCGAGCTCCCCGGTTCAGGAGGAAGATGGCAGGTTTCGTGTGAGAGTGATCGATTCCACCCGGGGAATCCACGCGAACGACACTCGTCCTGAAGGCTCTTTTGGAGTCGGGGCAGGGGACATGTGGTTTACGGTGGATGAAGATGGCGAACCGGATGGATTCTACGTGAGCGACACCGCTTCAAAAAGCACGAGGCCTGTTGCAATGGGCAGAATGGTCCGTGTGTCAGGGGCTTCCCTTTCGAAAGGCACGTTGCGAGAGGATGAGAAATTTATTGGATTGCGAAAATCTGCCGCAATAGAACTCGCCCGGAAAAGCGAATTGAAATTCCGTATCATTGAAGATGAGGGAAAAGTATTTCCGGTCGGACTTTCCTTGTCCGATGATCGCTTGAACTTCGTGATTTCGAAAGACCGGGTCCTCAGAGTAATTCGGGGGTAGCAGCGGGATTCGTCAAACTTCCCTGCCTGCAATGAGGGCTTGCTTCCACTCCGGTTATTGTCTGAAAAACAGAGTGAAAAAAGGCGGCAGCAACAGTGAAAGCGGAGATTTCTCCGAATTTACTGCGCTTTTTTATCGAAAAACCGGGGCTCATCCGTCTACTCTTGCAGATAATCGAAAAACTTTCCCCGATGAAAAATACCACTTCCTTATTATCCGGCGGTTTTGTCGCGTTGCTATTCCTTCTCTGCCCCGACTCTGCGGAATCAAGGGGGAACCAGGAGGTTATTCGCCTGGCCCATTCTCTGGAAGATTCGATTGATCACCTGGAAGATGAATTTCGGGCTCATTACCGGGGAATACCGGAATACGGCTCTCTTATAGGGGCGGTCAGGAGCTTGCGGAGCAAAGCGGCGCACATTCACGATCTGGCGCATGATACCACAAATGGAGCGCGCCATTTGAAGAGCGATGTCACCAGTATGGACAACTATGTTCACCGGATTCAGCGTTACCTGGATCAGATTGCCCGCTATCGAAACATAAGAGTAGGCAGCCATCATGTGAATGAGGAGTTAGTGAGAATTACCCGCAGTCTGCACCGCTTGGAAGATATTGCTGATAGCTGGATTCGCAGAGAGGAATCCCGAAGGAACTCCGGGCCGGCCGTGATCATTCCCAATCCTTTCGCTCACAACTCGGCTCACTTACATCCGAGGTATGGTTCGGGGGATCGCAATCTGGGTAATCTATTCATTCCTTACCAGGAAGGAAATTCCCGATACTCCCGGCATGGGGACGAGCATGATCATTACGGTCACCGGCACGACCATCGCGACAGAGGGGTTTCAACGAGCAACCAGTTCCATCGAGACGAGAGGCGTGACTCGGGTCGGTCATCGAACAGAGGCAACTCCTCTTCTCACGGCGGAAATCGAAACAGTTCGCGAGATAGGGAATTTCATTCCTCCGGTTCAAGATCGAACCGGTCTGACCGCACTCCTCCGATGCCACCGGACCCGCGTAAGGTTTTGGAATCCCTGTTTCGAGGGTTTAAATCGCGATAGATTTTCAGTTCGAAACTGTCCTTCCTGCCAAGTGCTGGTATAGAAATCAGCCACCGCAAATACGCCCTTTGCTGCTCTGTCGGGTGGCACGTAGCCTTTTGCGGTGTCCATGAAACAGAACCGGTTCCAAAGAAATTGCGAAGATGTGGGTCGCTTACCCGGGCGGCGCAGTTTCATCCAGACCGGACTCGGAGCGCTGGGCGGCCTCGGACTCACCGACATGCTCGCGCTGCAGAGTCAGGCAGGCGCGGCGGGAAAGGACAACCGATGCATCTTCATCTGGCTGGACGGGGGGCCGTCTCACTATGAGAGTTTCGATCCGAAGCCGGATGCTCCCTCCGAAATCAGAGGGGAATTCGGAACTGTTCCCACTTCAGTCCCGGGCGTTCATTTTTCCGACCGCTTCCCGAAACTGGCGAAGACATTCGACAAGTTCACCGTGATCCGTTCGATCGCGCACAATCAGAACAACCACGGTGCGGGGAATCACTATCTCATGACTGGCAGGCCCACCCCGGTTCCTGTCGGTTGCGGAGCCTATGTCACGTTTCATCCCAGCTTTGGATCGGTCGTGAGCAAAAATCGATCCGCACCTCACGGATTGCCATCTTACATTTCCGCACCGCGGATGTCGCGATCCGGAGGTCCGAACTTTCTCGGTGCGCAGCATGCGCCGTTCATTATCGGGGATAACCCGGACAGCAGCAGTTTTCGCGTTCGCGACGTCACCCTTCCCAAAGAAATTGAGGAAGGACGCGCTTCTTCACGAAAGGAACTCCGCCAGTCCCTCGACAATCTCCAGCGCATCACTGATGCCGTCGCCGAAGATCCGGCCGTTTCCTTTGATGACTATTACGCCACCGCGAATAACCTGATTACTTCACCGGAAGCCCAGGCTGCTTTCGACATTTCGCAGGAGCCGGAGAAAACGCGCGAGAAATACGGGCGCAATGACTTCGGTCAACGACTGCTCCTCGCCCGTCGCCTCACCGAAGTGGGAGTTCCCTTCACTACCGTCTACTACGGTGGTTGGGACGACCACCGAAAGCTTTTCGAAAGCTACAAAAAGGATGGCGGGAAAGCCGAGCGGGTCGACGTCGGAGTCAGTGCGCTGATTGAAGATCTCGCCGATCGGGGCACCCTCGATAACACGATGGTTGTTTTGCTAGGTGAATTTGGGCGAACCCCGAAGATCAACAAGGATGCCGGGCGCGATCACTGGTCATTCGCCATGTCCGTTCTCATGGCCGGAGCCGGAATCCCCGGGGGACAGATTGTCGGTGCTACCGACGTGAAAGGCTACTACGCCAACGAGAATATCTACTCTCCGGAAGATTTTGCTGCGACGCTCTACAACAAAATGGGAATCGATCACGAGGCGATTCTTCATGATACATCCGGACGGCCGATTCAGTTGGTCGACCATGGCAGCATCATCAAGGAACTTTACGCGTGAAGTCGCTCGCGATCACCTTTGTTGCGCTTGCTGCATTCGTGCAATTGCTGCTTGCGGCACCTCCGCAGCTGGATGCGATTCAGCCCCCCGGAGGCCAGGCGGGTGTGGAAATCGAGGTCACTCTCCACGGCAAATTTGATCCCTGGCCCTGTCAGCTGCATTTCTCCACGAAAGGGATCTCATTCACCCCGGATCCGGAGAAAGCCGGGACGGGGAAAATCCGGATTCCGAACGATGTGCCGACAGGGACCATCGAGATTCGTGCGCGAAATCCGGAGGGTGTGAGCAAGCCTCAGTTTTTCGTAATCGGAAAGATTCGGGAAATCAACGAAACAGAAGAAGACGGGAATGCTGTTTCATCCGCGCAGTCCATCGATCCCGCCAAACTCCCTCTCGCGATAAACGGGACCCTCGCTGGAAACCATGAGCTCGATGCTTTTCGGATCGCTCTGAAAAAGGACGAAGTCCTCCACGCTGCCGTTGACGGATACAGACTCCGGTCGCTGATCGATCCTGTCCTGCACATCTACGACAGTGAGGGAAACCGGCTTCAACTCGCGCACGATTCGGTTCCTCATCTCGATCCGCGGATCACCTTCACCGCACCCTCGAAAGGGGAATACACGGTCGCTGTGACGGCTTTTGCTCATCCGCCCGCTGCTTCGGTTTACTACCGCGGAGACAAAAAAGCGGTCTACCGTCTTTATCTGGCGAAAGATCAGAAGCAACTGCCGGCCCACCTCTTCCCGGAAGCCATCGGCGATGATACTGCGGGTGATCGCATTACCCCGGGCAAACCCGTTGTCGGCACGCTACCCGATTCAGGAGCAGCTGCCGTTTGGAAAGTGGTCGCGAAAAAAGGAGAGAAGTGGTTTATCGAAGTCGAAGCCGCGATGCTTGGATTTGAAACCGATCCCGTGCTCCGTATCGTGAAACCGGACGGATCCGAGCTGCGCACCGTTGACGATTCTAACAAAACTCCAGATGCAGAGTATCTGTGGACCGTTGCCGCCGATGGGGAATACCAGATCGAGATCGCCGACCGTTTTCGGCGCGGAGGCTCCGGGCTTCGCTACCGCCTCAATGTGGAGAAGGCTGAGCCCGGGTTTGAAGCGGTTGCAGATCAATCCGAATACATTCTTCAACCCGGAAAAGCAGTGGACATTAAACTCAAGGTTTCCCGCCTCAATGGTCACAAGAGAGAGGTAACGGCGACCATTCCCGACCTTCCTGGAACCGTTGTCGTGAAAGATCCGAAACCCGCACCGGAGAAAAACGGAGACTGGACCATTCAATTGGAGGCAAAACCGGAAGCCGCCCCGTTTCAGAAACCGCTTCGCATTCAATTCAATGAAAAAGCAGCGGAAGGGGAAGCTGCACCTTCTCCGGCTTTTGCCCGTTTTTCCTTTGCCAGCGACAATTCGAGGGGGCCGTATCTTCTGGAAGAGGCGCAGCAGATCTGGCTCACCGTTCCACCTGCAAAAAAGGAGGAAAAAAAGCCTGAAGAAAAAAAGGAGTCGAAATAAAACTCCTTTTCTCATTCCTCTCACCCCGCTACAAAACCCCCATGAAAACACCATTTCTTTTCGTCCTTTCCCTCGTCGCAAGCTCACTCCTCTTTGCGGATGAGCATGGCGACCTGATCTTTTCCGACGACTTCGAACGCACCGAATCTCAGGAAGAAAAAGACGAACCCGGCAACGGATGGGGCACCAACAGCCGCACCCGCGCCAAAGGCAACAAGCAGGTCGATCTCGTCGATGGAGCGATGCGCATTTATATTCACGAGGAAGCTGATCATGCCGTTTCGGTAACGCAGCCATTTGAATTTACTGACGGGGCCGTTGCCCTCCGCTTCAAACTCGAGGACGACAGGGACAGCATCGGACTGAATTTTGCAGACTTGAAAGAAAAGTCCGTTCATGCCGGGCACCTTTTTATGGTGAAGATCTCGCCGAAGCAGGTTCAGATCAACGATCTCAAAACGGGAAACATGAAGCTCGAAATTCGCGAGGCCCGTCAGAATAAAACAGTGACGCCGGAGCAAAGCAAAATGCTCAAAGAGAAACAGGTGAAGTTCCCCCACAAAACCGAAGTCGGTGAATGGCACGATGTCCTCGCGCAAATCGATGGCGATACTTTCACCCTCAGCCTGGACGGCGAAAAAGTCGGTGAATTCTCCAGCCCCGGAATCGCCCATCCAACCAAACGTATGCTTCGCCTGTCCGTGCCGAAGAACGTGGTTGTGGATGATGTGAAGTTTTGGCGGAGGAAGTAGCTGATCCCGCAAGTTGTGTCGCCCTCCCTTTTCGGTTTACGCTCTCTGTAGCAGCACTTTGAATGACTCGCCGACTTCGCCTTCGGCCATGGGATCATTGCTCTCGCCGAATCGATGCAGAAATTGCCGTTGTGATTTGAGGGTCGCGGTTTTCAGGTCAAACTCCTCTCCCCATTCTACGAGATCATCGAAATTGACGTCGACCGTCAGGTCCTGTTTGCCGAAGCGCTGGTAAACCTCCGGTCCTTCGACTCGCGCCTGCCGGTAGTAGCCGCGTAGCGTCCCGCCGGGGCGCCGGTCGTAGATCTCCCGGGTGCTGCCGCCGTAGTCGATCGTGAGCAGGGACCCTTCGACAAGTTGCTCCGCGACATTGGCGAGCCAGCGCTGGTAGAGCGGTTGAATTTCGACTCGCTGGCCGTCTTCCGGTTCGGGAAGGGAAAGCGAAGCGTAGGATTCTTCCGGAAAGAATTTGGGAAGAGAGCGAAACGTTTCACCGATTCCCTTATCCGGAGAAAAGGTGACAAAAATCTCGTGCCACCGGTTTTCGGATTCACTCCAGCGGAGCCATTTTGCGGGAAAAGCATCCACGAGTTCGTTGGAAAAGATCAGGGCTTTTCCATCGACGGCATCGAGGGCTTCGGTAATTCCCGTGTGCCATTTCACCGGCAGCCCCCGAAGCGTGGCGCGTTGCTTTTCGCGAAGCGGTTCCGACACGTCGACAATGTGATAGCGGACTTTTCGTCTTTTCCACCACCCGAATGAATCGAGGATGCTGCGCGCGAGCGCACCATTTCCGGCGCCGACTTCGATCACGGAAACGGCTCCCTCCCATTCATGGTGTTGCTGCTCCTCCTGAATCCACTGTCCAATCGCCCTGCCCAAACCGCCGGAGAGTGTCGCCGCAGTCGCAAAATCTCCGCGGTTGCCCCCGACATCCTGAATCGCGGTCGAGTAATAACCAAAGCGGGGATCGTAGAGCGCCATCGCCATGAAGTTCTCAAACGGCATCAGCCCGCCGGTTTGCTGAAATGTTTGGCTGAGAAATTCCCGCAGATCTGACATGTCGGGCGAGAGATAACAGGGTTGAGTCGAGTATGCAACAGGGTTCGGTCCCGGACTGTAGAGGATAGAGCCGCTCCCGACTTCTTTTCTTCATCCCTGCTTTGGGTGAGAGAAAAAAGATTGGGAAAATGGAAAAGAGGGGGCGCCTAACCGGCCTGTTGCGTTCGCTGATTGAGCGGTGTTTCTCTCCAGGCATCCGTCTCGCCGACGGGTCTCCACGGGCCGCCCTCTGCTGGCGGATCAAGCGCGATGCTCTCGAGTTCGAGTGCGCCGGGACCGGCTTCGAGAATCTGAATGGAGGTACCAAATTCCTCCGTGACGCGAAGCGTTTGCATGAGGAAAAAACGATCCGCCCCCGGCGCGAATTTGTGGGAGAGGGCGACCTTGTCAGGGATGAATTCGATGACGGGCGATTCTTTCAGAGCGGGCGCATCGGCGGCTACCTCGTATTCGTTCAAGCTGTTCCAGGCATCGATTTGGAGGAGAGCCCGGACTTCCATCTTTCCGCCCGGCGAAGGGCGATAGTGGGTCACAATGAGTTCAGCCAGGTTGATGCTGAGAACTTTTCCCTCGTCGCTCACCTCCATCCAGACTTCTTCCCCGATCATGTAGTCTCGGGGAAGAGGGACTGCACGCGGGAAGGTCAGGGTCAGTTTCTTATCGGTTTTCTGAAGTCCGGCGTCGTAGTCATCGTCCGGGAAAAACGCGAGACGGAGCGAGATGGTGGTCGAAGAATCCGCGACCGAGTATTCCTCCACGAATCCACCGGTGTAGTTCACTTTTTCATACCACATTGTGGCGCGCTCCACTTCTGCATTCGCCTTCGGTGGTTCGCCCCAGGTGATAGAATCGGGTATGCGGGAAAAGTAGGCAGGGTGTTCGAACTTTTTCATCGCCGGCTGATTCCGTTCCCGTTTCATTTCCATCGGGAAGGTTCGTCCGTCGGTGTTCCGCATTTCTCCCTCCCAGATGATGTGGGTATCAGTGAGGCGCTTTTCGAGGTAGCAGCGGGCGCTGAGTTTGTCGCCGGTCCATTCCTCGAGATAGAGTTTCCCGGCTTCGCGATTGTTGCCGATCAGGCCATAGGTTACTCCCGGTCGTTTGGGGTGGGAATAGGATCCCGACACGATGTCGTCCTCCTTGAATGTGATATCAAAAACGGCGGCGAGTTTTCCGACCTTTCCTTCGTAGGTCGTCCCGGCGAGGGCGGGCACGGAGAAAAGGACTGCGGCGGTGGCGAGTAGGAAATATTTCATTTCTGTAGTTGGGTTCGTTTTACCGGCTGAGCAGGAAAGGTCCTGCCAAATTGACTGCCCAGGCAAATCCGCCTACGGCGACGGTGCCTCCATCCTGAGTGGGGAGCTGCACCGCAGACGGGTTGTCGCGGATATGGACGAGCCATTTTCTCTGGGTAGAGCTGAGCGATTCCGCGGGCTGGTTTCGGGAAATGCCTTCGTAAAATTCTTTCATCAGGGTCAACGTCATGGCGTCGTTGATGGGCCAAAGTGTCGTGAGGACGTTTTGTGCGCCTGCAATCCGGAAGCCGCGACGAATGCCGATGACGCCATCTCCGTTCGTTGCTTCGCCACCGGCCGTGTCGCGGGCACTGAGTGTGACGAGCAGGGTGCCGTCGAGATTCAAATCTGCTGCCTCATTCGCCATGAGGATTCCATCGTTCGACGGATCGGGGACGCTTCCTTCCGACCAGGATTTGACGGTGTTCTGAGCCCCGCCCAACGCGAGCCAGCTGCCGAAAAGTGGATTCTGGAAACCGGCGATTTCGTCGGGAATGAAGGTGGACGCAGTTTGACGACCTTCCGGTGGTGGCTGGAGGTCGGGCATGTAAATCCCGTGTGTCGCGATATGGAGAATGCGCGGTTGCCGGATTGTTGCGCGGACGGCGGGTTCGGTTGCCTCTTCTCCGATCATGACCTGCGGGGACTCACCTGCGGATTCGAATAGTCCTTGCAGTGCTTCCACTTCAGCCTTTGCCCCGGCGAGCTGGGTGAGGGAGTCTGCGACAAGGCTCAGGGTGGCAGTTCCCATGGAAGCGAGCATTCCGCGGTGGCCGGGAGCAACGAGCGCGGGCTTTTCTCCGGAGGAAAATGCGGGATCACCGATCAGAACGGGACGGTTCCGGTTTTCGCCGGATGCCGGTCGCAGAAGTTCGCGGGCGGCGGAAACGTAACCGATGTCAAAGTGTTCGATAAGGAATTTGCCATCGGCACCGACGAGGCAGGCGAAGGGGATGAAATTGAGCGAGCCTTCGGGGCAGATGTGGAGTGTTTTGATACCGGAGAGATGAGTCAGCGCCGGCTCGACGAGATCGCGATGGAGAGCGCGAAAGGCCTCCTTCGTCGCGGCGTCGTCCATCTGCCCGAGACCTTCCCCGTATGGCAGGAGGGTGGCGAGGAGGGAGTCGATGGGTTCTTTGTCTGCTGCGTCGACAAATTCTACGGAGTCGCGCTGAATCACGACAGCTGCGTAACGCGGGAGAAAATTCGCGTTTCCTCCATAGCGATCAAAGGCGAGGAAATCGATCAGAGCCTCGTCCGGAGCGAGGGTCGCCTGCAGATCTGCCAGGTTGAGCCCGGTGGGGTCTTCCTGTCCATTCTCAAAACGGCTACCGGCGAGAAGCTGATCCCGGATCCGTTTTACTTCTTCAGCGGCTTTTTCAATAGAAACTCCCTCGAGACCTCCTGTAAGAAATGCCTTCCGGAAACGGGCGCGGGCCGCCGCGAGATCGGCCTGGAGCTGCCGGCTTGAATCGGAAGTGGCACGGGCCGCGAGCTGAGATTCGATGAGCAGGCTGTCGATTACGACGCCTTTGCTTCGAAGGAGAAAGCCGGCAACGTCGTCCGCATTTCCGAGATTGGCGTGGAGGTGGTGCGACCGGAAAAGGTTCTGATAGGCGAGCCTCTGCCGTTCGTCAGTGAAGGCAAGGACGGCACGCAGGTTCGCGAATTCGATCTCCGTCAGTTGGCGCGCGGTTGTTTCGGCGAGCTCACGATCGCCACCGGCGAGCGCGGAAAGCCCGTAGCCGTAGAGGCCTTCGATGCGGTCGGGATGATGAGCTGGCAAAACCGCCGTGTAAAATGCATCCGATTTTTGATACATCTCCAGCGCGGCATTGTGATTTCCGAGTTCACGTTCGGCATCAGCAATTCGTCGCATTGCTTCCGCCGTTTCGACATGGGGCGTATCTCCGAAAGCCTGGATGCGACCGGAAAAGACACGGCGGTAGAGCTCCAGCGCTCGCGCCGGATTGTCGCGCGCTCGTTCGACTTCGCCGAGAAAAAGGAGTGCTTCCAATGTTTCCGGATGAGTCGGGCCGGAGGCGGACTCGAAAACCGAAACCGCCTTCTCCACGAACGGCGCCGCTGCTTCCGAATCGTTCTGGTAGAAGAGCAGCCCTCCCAGGTTTGCCATCGAGCGGGCCGTGTCGATGTTTGCCACACCGAGACTCTGTTCCCGAATTTGCAGGCCTTTCCGGTAAAGCGTTTCCGCTCCGTCAAGATCGCCGATACACCAGAGCAGGCCGGCGAGATTGTTCATTGCCGGAACGGTCTCGACGGAGCCTTCGCCTTCGATTTTTTCGCGAAGCGCGAGAGCGGACCGGTTGAGGCTCTCCGCTTCCGCGAAATCTCCGGTCACCTGTTTCAGCGCGGCGAGGTTGTTCTGCAATTGCGCGACAATCTTGCTCTCTGCACCTCCCACTGCGCTGGCGATGTCGAGGCAGCTCGCATAGAGGTCGGAAGCCCGGGCGTAGTTTCCCAGTCTCTGCTCCAGGTTGGCCAGTTCGTTGGTGAAAACAAGCTGGTGTCGGGACGGGGCGTCGTTGGCAAAAGCGGCGACCAGTTCCGCTGCAATATCGCGGGCCTCCTGCCATTTGCCGTCCTGCTGGAGTTCGCGGCAGTAGGCGTGTTGCGAGCGATGTTGTTCTGTCAGGTCAGCTGCTGATGCCGCAATCCAGGCAAAGGTAACGCAGGAAATGGCAAACAGTTTCGGCAGGGTCATTCGTAATATGATTGGGCAGCTTCAAGGGGGGCGGCAAGTCAGAGTTTGAAACAAAACAGGGTTGAATGCGCGATCCAAGAGGGTTGGGTGTCCGACCAAACAGGGTTAGGTTACTTTTGCGACAGGAGGTTCTTTCTTGCCACGGTTCGCTCTCCCCTGTAATCGACGTATCTCTTTTCCCGATCATTCATGCCTCGCTCACGATTTCTCTTTTTGTTCGCTGTATCCGCCGTTCTTTCCGCCTGTGGGCCGGAGAAAGAAACGGCGGAGAGCCAAGAATCGTATTCTCCCTACCACAACATTCCCGAGGCGGAATATGTGGGTTTGAAGAACTGCACTTCCTGCCACGAACAGGAGTATGATGATTGGCTCAAGAGCGATCACCATCTGGCCATGAATCCTGCGACGGAGGAATTCGTTCTCGGTGATTTCAACGACACGGTTTTTGATCATTTCGGGCAGAAATTCCGCTTTTTCCGCAAGGGGGAGGAATTTTGGGTAAATGCGCAGGACGAGGACGGCGAGTATCGAGACATGAAGATCGAATACACCTTCGGGCACGAGCCACTTCAGCAGTATTTGATTCCGTTCGACGGGGGGAAATATCAGGCGCTGCAGGTCTGCTGGGATTCCCGGCCGGAGGAGGAGGGTGGCCAGCGGTGGTACCATTTGTATCCGGACGAGGCTGTTCCCCACGATGATTTGCTTCACTGGACGCGGCGGCATTTTAACTGGAACTACATGTGTGCCGACTGCCATTCGACGAATCTGAAGAAGAATTTCGATCCTGACACACTCACCTACGACACGACGTGGACCGATATGAACGTGACTTGTGAGGCCTGCCACGGGCCCGGGTCCGAGCATGTGAAATGGGCGGAGGCGGAGGAAAAAAAGGCGTCGGGAACCAGCGGGGAAACCGATCTGTCGGCGGCGAAGGATTACGTGAAATCGAAGGGGCTCGTCGTCTCGCTAAAAGAACCGGAGGAGGCTGTGTGGACGATCGATCCGGAAACCAATCTGCCGAAACGTTCTGTTCCGCTGCGGTCGAATGTTCAGGTCGAAACCTGCGCGCGCTGTCACTCTCACCGGCAACTGATGGAGCCGAGCTACACGGCGGGGCAGGGGTTCCATGATACGCACCATCCTTCGATCATCAGCGACAGGCTGTATCATCATGACGGGCAGATCGATGAGGAGGTGTATGTCTACGGCTCTTACGTGCAGAGTGCGATGTTTCATGCGGGGGTGCGCTGCAGCGATTGCCACAACCCGCATTCGATGAAGCTGAAGCTTCCGGGAAATGCGCTATGCCTGCAGTGTCACCAGGGGGAATTGAATACGCCGGCCCACCATTTTCATCCCATGGATAGCACCGGTGCCAGTTGCGTGGAATGTCACATGCCTGAGACAGCCTACATGGGGCACGATTTTCGCAGGGATCACAGCATTCGGATACCGCGGCCGGACCTGGCAAAGAAAATCGGCTCACCGGATGCCTGCACGCAATGCCACGAGGATCAGACGCAGGACTGGGCGGCGGAGCATTTCAAAAACTGGTGGGGAGCCGGTCCGAGGAATGCCCACTACGGGGAAATACTTGCGGCAGCCCGACAGGGGCAGCCCGGATCAATGGACCGGCTCATCGCGTTGGCGAATGATCCCGACCGCCCCTGGATCGCCCGTGCCGCCGCAGTTGAGACTCTGGGAATGCAGGCTCCGACGCAGCAGACGATGTCTGCGATCGAACGCAGTTTGAAAGATCCGGATCCCGGTGTAAGGGCAGAAGGTCTGCGCACGCTGCTGAATTTTCCGGAGAATCAGCGCGCTGCGGCGATTCCTCTGCTGAGAGATCCGGTGAAGTCGGTTCGGGCAGCTGCCGCGCGGACTGCTGCGGTTGCGGTCAATCGCCTCGATGAAGCGGAAAAGGTAGCTTTCGAGCAGGCACGGAAAGACCTCTATGATCGCCAGTCCGCTATTTTTGATCGTGCATCCGGTCATATGGATCTGGCGCTTTTCTATACAGATCTGGGTGAGCTGGACAGAGCGGAGGCTGCCTATCTAAAAGCAACGCAGGTCGAACCGGAGTTCGTCCCGGCCCGTGTCAACCTGGCCGAATTGTTGTTCAGTCAGAATCGCCCGAAAGAAGCGGAACAGGTTTTCCGGGACGCAGTGGAGGCAGCAATGCTCCCGGAAAACGAGGGCCTCGCACGCGATGCTCTGGCTCGGTTTTTGATTCGGATGAAGCGATACGACGAGGGCGTGGAGGAGCTTCGCCTCGCCACTGAACTGATGCCACGCCATGCTGAGTCTCAGTATTTTTACGGTGTTGCCCTGAACTCGCTGGGACGTTTCGAAGAAGCGCTGCCCTATTTGGAAAAGGCAATCGAACTGGATTCCTACAACCTCGAATATCTCACCGGGATCGCTGCGATTCTGCGGGACGCGGGCCGCAATGCAGAGGCGTTGCGATACGCGACGGAAGCCTTGCAGCTCCAGCCGGAGAATCCGCAGCTGCAGAATCTGGTGCGGAGTTTGGGCGGGTGACCGTTTGAAGATCAGCGACTTGGGTTCAGCAGTCGTGTTTGCTGATACGCTCGTTTCTCCTTCCCATTCGGAACTCCGCTCCCTACGGTGGACCGAAATTCATGGATCCATATATTTATCAGTATAGCGTCGGTGGGGTGATCTTTGCGATCGGCCTGTATTTCGCTTTTCGTCAGGGCAGTGTGGGTTTCACGGGGCGCGGGCTTTGCCACCTTCTCCTAATGCTCGGGGGGCTACTCTTCTTTATGGTTTTGCAGGGGTATCTGCAGTACGCTCCAATGTCGGAAGATGCGCCTGTTGCCTACACCGGCGATGTGCGATCTGAAGAGATGATCGGAAAGCCGATCGACTACGCAATTGTCGGCTTGTATCTCGTCATGATTCTCGCAGTCGGGATGTGGTTCGGGCGCAGGCAAAAGGGGACAAAAGATTTTTTCTTTGGCGGTCAACGGTTTTCCTGGTGGGTTATCGCCTTCAGCCTTGTCGCCACGTTGGTTGGATCATACAGCTTTGTGAAGTATTCCCAGGCGGCCTACAATTACGGCTTCGCCTCGAGCCAAAGCTATCTTAACGACTGGGCTTTGATGCCTCTGCTGTTGTTCGGATGGCTGCCGATTCTCTATTTTTCGAGGATTACGACAGTGCCGGAGTACTTCGAGCGCCGTTTTAATCGGAAGGTCCGTTTCGCCGCGACCGTCGGCGTGCTCGTCTACCTGATCAGTTACGTCGGGGTGAATCTCTACACGATGGGAACTGTGTTCCACCATCTGCTCGGTTGGGATGTGATGGGGGCAGCAATCGTCGTTGCAGGTGTTTCGGCGATCTATGTGACCTTCGGTGGGCAGACTTCGGTGATCATGACGGACCTTCTACAGGGGGTGATGCTACTGGCAACGGGTATCGTTCTGCTCATCCTGGGGGTTCACTACCTCGGCGGTTTTGATGAGTTCTTTGGAAATCTGCCCCGGGGACACCGGCAGGCTTTCAATAATTTCAATGAAAACGCCTCGTTCCCGTCTGTAGGGATTTTCTGGCAGGACGCTATGGCGAATTCTGCGTTCTTCTATTTCCTCAATCAGGGAATCCTGATGCGCTACATGGCGACGAAGTCGATGAAGGAGGCCCGCAAGGCAGCTGTTGCAATGCCGCTCATTCTCATGCCCGTAGCAGCGATCGTCGTCGCGTCGGGCGGCTGGATCGGTCATGCTTTCGTAAATGCCGGAATCCTTCCGGAAATGGAGCCGAAAAAGGCCTTCTATATCACGGCGGAGTTTCTTTCCCATCCCGGAATTTTCGGGCTCATCGTCGCGGCGCTTACTGCTGCCTTGATGTCTACTGTTGATACCTTGATCACTGCTGTTTCAGCTATCGTGGTCAATGATGTCTACAAGCCTTTCGTGAATCCGGAGGCTGGAGAGAAGAAACTTCTTCGCACGGCGCGGTTCAGCGCGATCGGAGTTACCTTGTTGGGAATCGTTCTGGTTCCTGTTTTTATGCAGTTTAAAACGATCTACGCCGCTCACGGAGCCATGACTGCAGCGGTGACTCCCCCGCTCGTGATCGCCCTGATGTTTTCGATTTTCTGGCGTCGCTACACAGCGAAGGCTGCTCTTGCGACCATTGTAGGCGGATTGGTCGTAATCGGGGTTTCCATATTTATTCCGGAACTGATCCGACCGTTTGCACACGGCGTGCCGATGGATTCGAATTTTCGTGATGCCGATGAAGGTCTGTTTGCAGGGGCCAGGCAATACAAGTTCATGCGGGCGTTGTTCGGACTGGGAGCCAGTGCTCTCATCGGGATTGTTGTGACGATGGTTACGAAGCCGGAACCCCGGGAAAAACAAACCGGACTCGTCTGGGGAACGGTGGCCGATGCGATCAAGCGCTACAAAGGATCCGCCGGCAGCGAGGATGACGCCGCTTCGACTCTGGCGATGCCGAGGAAAGGAGAAGTCGAGCCGGAGGCTTTTGGTGAAGCCCGGCTTCCTGCGATCCGCGTATCTGCCCCGGTTCTGGAAAGTCTTCGAGCCGGGATCGGCGACCCTGTGTATCTAACCGACACCCGCGCGTGGCTGGGGGGACTCTATTCTATGCATGTTAGGATCAGTGGAATCCTCGAATCGGAAGGGGAGGAAGAAATCGTCGAAATGGGACCTGACACGTATGCCCTCATTGTGACCGGTAAGCGTCACGACAAGCCGCTCAGGATTGATCGATTTTATTGAGAAGTCTCAATTCCCCCGTACGGAGCGGATCCAACGACCGGTGGAGACGGGGATCGATTCCCTGGAATTCACAGAAAAGAATCATGGCGACATCGCAATGCGTAACAAGCAGCCCTGTTGAAAAGTCAGGATCCCGTTCAGCCTCAAGAATGACTTCGCTCGTTCGTTGGGCGACCTCGTAAACCGTTTCCGCGTCTCCCGGGACCTGCGCAGGGTCGACCGGATCGACATCCCAGACCTGCTCGTAGTGATCGTCCGAAAGTAGTTCGAATTTTCCAAAATCCCGTTCCCGCAGCCGGGCTTCGCTGATGGGGGAAACTCCCAGGATTTCCGCGGCGATATCTGCCGTTTCACGAGTGCGGAGAAATGGGGACGTGAAGATGCGAAGCGGTCCGGCTTCGAGAAGTTCCGACGCTGCATTGCAAACGGAAGCCTCCACTTCGGCGCGCCCCGGGTCCGTCAACCCAAAGGCATTTTCCGCGTTTTCGATCCGGCTTGCCACAAGTCCCTGCTCGTTGGCCTGGCTGCGTCCATGACGAAGCGCATACCATCTTTTTGTAATTGAGGATTCTTCGAGTCGGTAGTTGTGTGTGTTGGGTTCCATGCGTTTCAAAACTGGCATACCAGCTCTTTCTCAACAGGCACAGCTGAAAGTTTAACGGTTGGAGGAAAAGTCTCCTGCAGGTAGAGAAGCGACAGATCCGTTTAACCTTCAGGTTTCCACGTCAAAAGTCTGCTAATGGCACATGATTGAGTCGCTTGATTCTGAGTAGTTGCTTTCCTTGATCCGGCGGGGATTTCTGCGATAGTTATGGATACCACTCATGATTCATCGTGATTTCCATGCTCTCTTTTTTCGCAGCGTTGATCGCATCGCGCTCGTTGCGGCAGCTTTTTCATTGATCGGGTTTGTGAATGCTCAGGATGAACCGGCGGCACCGGAACGCATCGATCTCTCCAATTTTCCCGGGGAATTTGTTGATCAGGTGGTTGTTCCGATCCCTGCGGAGATTTTTGCTGTTCTCGACAAACTTGATGAGCCGGAGTGGAGCAAAGGTGTGGAGATTCCCGAAAACCCCGGTGACAAGGGCGAGCGGGCAATTCTTGCGCTGACTTTTGGAAGCCTGGTCGGGGAGGGATTTATTGCGGTCCAGGCGGAAAATGCTGAGGATATTGAGGAAATCGGGAAGAAGGTCCTGGCACTTTCCCAGGCCCTCGGTCTTGCTGATGCCGTTCAGCCTCATAGCCTTGCGATTATCGAGGCGTCGGGAAAGCGCGACTGGGAAAGTGTCCGCGACGAACTCGACAGCACCCAGCAAACGGTTCGGGACACAATGGACAAACTCCGGGATCAGGAGCTGTCCGAACTTGTCAGTCTCGGAGGATGGCTCCGCGGCACGAATGTCGTAACGGCATTTATCCGGGAGTCCTTTCGCGAAGACAAAGCGGAATTGCTGAATCAGCCGGGACTCCTCATCCACTTTCGCGAGATGCTCGGGAAAATGAAGGATCCTTCCAAAGAAACGTCGCAGATTCGGGCGATCTCAACCGGCCTCGCGAGAATGGAGGCGATTATCACCGGAGACGAAGTGATCTCCGAGGAAGACATTCGCGAATTGAATGAAATCAGTCGCGCAATGCTAGAGGAGTATTATTTTATCTCTGAGGAATCCCGGAAAGATTCCGGAAACTGAACGACTTTCATGACCCTGCCTCATCATCCCGTATTTCTCCCGCGCACCTGGCTGGCTGTAGCCGTCGCTCTCGGATTGATCCCGTTTGCGGAGAAGGCGTTCGCCTTTGTGAACGAAGCGATCTCCTACGCTTTCGAGGCGGCAACTCCCTATGTCGAGCAGGGATTTGAGGTCCGCGAGGACACCTGGTCCGGTGAGGTTGAGCCGGGCAAGCCTCTATTGGTCCGTCACCAGTTGTTCCGGGGAAACGAATACTGGTTCTGGGCAGGTACGAGCTGGCCCGGTGCTTCGGTTAAGGTTGATATTTTTGACAGCGAGGGAAATTCCGTTGGGCTGGAATCTTTTGTGAAAGGCAATTTCGCCGGAGTGCGCGCGCTTCCGGAGAAAACGGCGACCTACTTTATCCGGGTGATCACGGAGTATGATCCGGAAAAAGCGAAGAAGGACGCTGTAAACGATCCTGTCGAGGGTGTCGGAGAGTATGAAGGAATGGTGGACTGGGGTCTGGTCTACGGATATCGCTAGCAAGTTCGCCGGTTGCGACGGCATTTGATCTCTATGGCTGAGAAGCTACTCGACTTCGAGAGTCCCCACTACCTGCACAGTCTTTTCGCAGACGATGTCAATCTGCTGAAAGAGATGGGGCAAAGTCTCGATTTGAATGTGACGACTCGTGACGCCTGGGTAAAACTGGAGGGCGACGAGAACCGGGTCGAGCTCGGGGAATCTGTATTTGCTGATCTGGAGGAAGCCCGAAGAAAAGGTGGGCCGATCAATGCTCACGGTTTTCGGTTCGCAGTTTCGTCGGCACTGGCAGGGGAAGCGGGGGAGGAAGCTTCTGGAGTCAGCAATTTATTTGACCGTCGACTTCTCAGTGGTGGAACGAAGCCACCGGTGACCCCACGAAATCAGGCGCAGCTCGAGTATGTTGAAGCTCTCGCCAGCCACGATGTGGTATTCGGAATTGGCCCAGCCGGTACCGGGAAGACCTTTCTCGCGATGGCCCATGCGCTGGACCGGCTGAAAAATCGCCAGGTGGATCGCATCGTCTTGACCCGCCCCGCTGTGGAGGCGGGAGAAGCTCTCGGCTTTCTTCCCGGGGCGTTGGAGGAGAAAGTGCTGCCGTATCTGAGACCCCTCTACGATGCGATGAGCGCGATGCTGGACCGGGCGGAGGCGTCGAAGTTTGCAGAAAAGAATCTCATTGAGATCGCACCGCTTGCCTACATGCGTGGGCGGACCTTGAGCAATGCCTGTGTCATTCTCGATGAAGCGCAGAATGCGAGTCGCGAGCAGATGCTGATGTTTTTGACCCGTCTCGGCGAGGATTCGCAATGCATTGTTACCGGGGACCCGTCACAGATTGATCTACGCCCCAAGAAAAAATCGGGTTTGCTCGAAGCCATCCGACTGCTCGACGGAGTGGAGGGAATTGCATTCAACCGGTTCTCCGGCAGCGATGTCGTTCGTCATCCCGTGGTTTCTCGTATTATCAAGGCGTACGACGAAGGGCGTGGAGAAGAGGCGGAGTAGTTTTTTTGGGTATAGAAACAGTAGGGCTCGGCCTTCGCCCTCCTTACCGATTTGCTCGCAAAATTCGCGAGTCTCTCAGGTTTTCAGGTCCCTTGTTTCACCACTCCTCGGAGATCTGACCGAGAATGTTTGCCACCGCTTCGAAGCTCAAACGTTTAGAGGCTCTCTTTTGGGACTTTTCGATGGCCTTCTCCAAAGCCCCCTCATCGTGCAAGAGGTGGACCATCCTATCAAACATATCTTTGAGTCGGATCGAGCCGTCGTCGCTGTATTCGGTAAAAGCAATTTTCTCAATGGTAGAGCTCCCGCCGACACAGATGGTTCTGGCGAGCAGGCAGTCACCGGCGACTTGTCCGGGCACGGTACTGCGGTCCATCTGGTAGACGATGCGATGACTGCTGAGCAGGGACATGTAGTCGAGGTAGGGAAGGGGTTTTTCGATGATGCGGAGACAGCCTGGAGGAAAGGCGGAGGCCAATTCGTCGAGCATCGCGAGCCCCCTTTTTTTCTCTGAATTGATCACTGTCACGCGCGGGATATTAAATTCATGGGCCAGGGAAGCGGCCCGTGTGATTGCGTGAATGTGATTCCGGGCCTCCGTTTTGAATTCCCGGGTTCCGATGAGTATGCCGACTCTGGAATCAGCCGGGGTGGAAAAATCCCAGCTGGGAAAGTCGACCGGATAGGGCGTCGGGACAAACTTCAGCTTTCTCCAGAATTCATTTTGTCCCACCTTCCCGCAACGGGGAGGCCACGCCAGCGTCGGGGAAATGATGCCATCTGTGAGTTCCAGAATCCTTCCATAAGCCCGGATCGCCCTTGCTGTTTTGAGTTGCTGGGAAACCTGGTTGTGGCTGCATTCCTTCCAGGATACGATCACGCGCATTCCTTTCGATTTGAGTTCCTGAACGGCTTCCAGCGTGATCCATGTGCGTCTGCGGATCAGGACGAGGACGGCATCGAAACGGTCTTTTTGTTTCAACACGTCTTCCACCGAGTCAAAGAATGCTCCGTAGGTGGCAGCGGCGTAGGCGTGGAAATTGATCGGGGCATGAACGCCTTTCTCATATCCGTCGGGACCGTCGCTGTAATCGAGATGCGGATCCCGGCCTTTCGGGTTCAGAACGGCCAGGCAGATCGGCGAATCGTAAAGGACGGCCATGGACGTAGTGAAAAAGATGGTGCGCGATACTGGATTTGAACCAGTGACCCCCACCGTGTCAAGGTGATGCTCTACCCCTGAGCTAACCGCGCAGTAAACCTCCCGTTTGGAAGGGCGCCGAATCTACCCGAAGGAGGAAAATATCGCAACTGGAATATTTTCGCGACGAGGCAAGGGTAGATGGACACATGAATATCAGCCGAATCGAAAGAACCTTCCCAAGTGGTGTGGTGGATAGGGAGATTTTCGTGGAAACAATCTCACCGGAGGTCGGAAACGGCCGGTGGATTTTGATTTTGCACGGACTCGGGGATCATTTCGGGCGACACGAGTGGGCGGTTCAGTTCTTCACGGGGTTGGGATATTCGGTGATTGGTTTCGATTGGCCGGGCAATGGCCGGTCCGGCGGAAAGCGCGGAGATCTTCCTGCGACAAGGGCTGTTGCCCGGCTGCTGGAGGAGGTTCTGACCGGTGAAAATATCCGGCCGGATGGAATACTGGCCCATTCCACCGGCTGCTTTTTTCTGATTCATGCCTGGTCGGACAAAATTCCCTCTCTGCAAGACGTGAGATGGGTGTGGCTTTCCTCACCTTTACTGAGACCGGACTACGGGCAGGCTGCGTGGAAAATCGGGTTGGCGAGAAAGCTGGCGAAATATTTCCCCGAAGTGAGCGTGAGCACCGGCGTGCGTCCCGTTGACTGCTATCATCTTCATCCGGGCGAAGATCCCGTTCATTTCCGCAAAGGGAGCCACAACCGGATTTCGTTTCGGGCGGGGCTGGATCTGATTCTGGAAGGGGAGAAAATGGCTGCCCCCGTCTATACTGAAGGTTTGGATCTGCCGCTTTTGATTACGCAAGGCACCGATGACGAAGTCTGCCCACCGCAGTTTGCAGAGGAATTCTTCCGGCGCCTTCCAGCCGAAAGGGCGACAATGTTGCTGATTGCCGGAGCCCGGCATGAACCCTTTCGGGAACCGAACCGGGCGGAAATGTTGTCCCAGGCGCGGGCCTGGTTGCGGCTTCAGGCGGGTGGGTTGAAGCCGGAGGAGAAATGAAAGCCGGAAAATTTCTTCCGATTTTTCGTTAGATTGGGGACCGGTTCGCTAATAATCGGCGAATATGGCCCCCGAATCAAAGTCCCCGGAACCTATTGATGAAGCTTTCGTGCTTCTTCTCTCGGAGGTTCAGCCGGTTTTGCGCGGCTATTTGAACAATCTGCTCCCGGTAAAGAGCGATGTCGATGACGTGCTCCAGGAAACCAATCTGGTGCTGTGGAAAAAGCGGGCCGACTATGATTCCCGCAGTCCGTTTCGCCCCTGGGCATGCCGCTTTGCCTATTTTCAGGCTTTGAATCATTTGAAAAAAATGACGCGAAAGAAGGACCGGACTTTCGATCCTGAAGTTCTGGATGCGATTGCGGGAGAGGCGGAGAAGCAGGTCGACAGCTTTGAAAAACGGACGATCGCTCTGCAGGGATGCATGGAAAAACTCCCTTCGAATCACCGGGGGCTCCTCGATGACCGCTACCGTGGCAATGCGGGGGTTGCGAGGATGGCGGAAGTCGCGGGCAAGAGTGTCGATGCGGTGTCGATGACACTCTTCCGGATTCGCAAAACTTTGCGGGAGTGCATTGAACGTTCATTGGCGGGAGGGGAATCATGACTTTTTCAGACAGGGAGTTTGAGATTCTGTTGCGATGCCATCTCGATGGCATTGCTACCGATGAGCAATTCCGGCAATTGAACGAAGCGTTGAAGGAGGATCCGAAGCGGGTTGCCGATTATGTTTCGCAGAACGACACGGAGACTCTGTTGGAGTGGGAGCTGGGTCTGACCGGGGTGTCGCTTCCCGTCGCCGGGCTGCAGAGCGATAAATCGCATCGCCGGGGGAGCCAGGGAAAAGTCGGAAAAGCCCTCGCCGCAGCGGCGTGCGTCGCACTCAGTTTTGTCGTTGGGATGCAGTTCGGATCTGCGCCTGAAGATACGGTGTCGGCCCGGGCGGAAGCGGTTCTGTTTGATTCAGAAGATGCTGTTTGGAAAGGCAATTCCGATACGTGGACTTTCGGCACTCCGTTCCGGAAAGGGAAATCCTATGTGTTGGAAAGCGGTGTGGCACGACTCGCATTCGCGAACGGGGCGGGTCTTGCGATTGAAGGCCCCTCACGGATGAAAGTCGTCAGCGCCGACCGCGTGGAGATTCTGGAGGGCAGGATCGCGGCCTACGTTCCCGATGAGGCGGTCGGATTTGTCGTTGCCGCCCCGGGGATGAATATTGTTGATCTCGGGACGAAATTTGGAGCAGCGATCAAAGCAGACGGCAGCAGTGAGGTTCATGTATTCGAAGGACAGGTCGAAATTGAGCAGGCGGGAAATCCCGGGAAGAGGCTGATCGAGGCAGGGGAGGGGCTGCTTTACGAATCGGGAAGTCCAACCTCCATCCCGGCGAAGGAGGAAGAGTTTGCCGAGCCTCCTTCCCTCGAGCAGCTGCTTTCTATCGGCATTGGTGAGCGAAGCGCCGAAAAGAAATTCGACCGCAGCTCGCTGGCGAACCTCGCAAAAAATCCGGATT
>JAKSBG010000301.1 GCA_022361255.1 Verrucomicrobiales bacterium | reverse complement strand
GCGCAGATTCGCAGCCGTATCGCGGAAATGGGTGAAGAAATTACGCAGCAGTTTGCCGGGGAGCCACTCACCATCGTCGCGGTGCTACAGGGCGGTGCGCTTTTCATGGCAGACCTGATTCGTGAAATCCATCTCCCGCTGGAAATCGATTCGATCACCGTATCCAGCTACCACGGCGGAACGGAAAGCTCCGGCACCGTCACCTTCCATCAGACGAAATTGCCGAAAGTCGATGGCAGAAACGTTCTCATCCTCGACGATATTCTTGATACGGGGCGGACCATGCGGGCGATCAAAGACAAGCTCAGGGATGAGTGCAATCCGCGCTCCCTGCAGTCTGCCGTTCTCCTCTCCAAATCAATTGAACGCGCGGTTCCCATCGAGGCCGACTACTATGGATTCGCGGTCGGAAATGAATTTGTCGTCGGCTACGGCCTCGACTACCGCGGCCGCTATCGGAATCTGCCTGTCATCGGAGTATTGAAAGAAGAATACATCACCGGAGCGCTCGAAGAATGAACGACGGTTCGCAGATCAAAGTTCTTTTTTTCTCCGTCTTCCGGGAAATTACCGGCAAAGACGAATGGGGCCTTTCCGGGTACGACGGAAGCGTAACGTTGCGCGTCATTCTTGAAAGGACTTTCGACGAGTATCCCGGCCTGAAAGAGTGGCAGGGAAAAATGCTCTGCGCCGTGAATTGCGAATACGCAGATGAGAACACCGAAGTCAAAAGCGGTGACGAGGTTGCTCTGATGCCGCCGGTCCAGGGAGGCTGACCGGAGGAACGATTGCCCGGGTTCACTTGGCAGGCTCTTCCGGCCAGGTATCCGGCACGAGAAAATGATGCCCGGTTTCCTCCCGATAGAGAAGGCAGGGATGGCTCAGCGGAAGTCCGGTTTCTTTCACCGCACGGTGCCTGCCATCCAGCCAGAAAGGTTTTTCCAGAAAGCGGATCGGACTGCCCGCCGATTCTCCCGCAAACTGCCAGGTTCCCCTCGCGTGGTCGGAATTCAAACTTTCCGGAATTTCGTCGGCTCCTGAAACGCCTTCGGGATAAAAGATTATCCCCTTCACCAGATGGCTGCTCGTGTGAATGTCAGGATCATAGCTCAATCCAAAGGGCAGCTGCTTCCGGATGAGACGGTCCCGTTTCCGCTCAAAGGTATCGCGCGCGTTCGGACCGATGAAGTGACTACCCTTCACGGTTCGTTCCGGTAAATAGAGGTAGTACTTTAATGCCACTTCCAGATGTTGAAGTTCCCCGTTTCTCCGGAAAAGAAAATCGAGTTCGCCCAGGGTGACTTTTTCTTTTCTCACCTGAATCCCGTGCTGAATCTGCTCAATCCCGGGAGTCGCGCTCAGCCACACCTGGATCAGGGATTCGACATAGTAGCCCACCCGGTAGGAGGCCTTGCTCTCGTGGAAACGTAAAACCGGTGACCAGTCGAGCCTGTCAGCTTCTGAAAACGGATCAGGAAGATCAAGAGAAGCGGGAGATTCGAGAAGATCCGGGCAGTTCACGAGCCATCGCAAATCGCGTTCCGCCTGTTGAATCAAATCCATTTCCCGAACTCCGGTTTCTTTTGCAGGAATGGGTCAGGCATCAACTTTCCCGCTTCACTTGTGTGTCACATACAATTTCCGGATCGCGACTTCCCCGAACGCATCCGGCTTTTCCCCCTTTTCGGGATTTGATTGCAGGTAGCAACCGGCTTTGAAATAGAGACCGTCCCGCTCGATTTTCCATTCCATGATTTGCTTCCGCTCGAAAAGAGCGCGGATGCGACCATTGTCGCAGATAATCATGAGATTAAAAAATTCCCCAAGCTGGTAATCGTCGTCGAGCATCACATCGTCGGCTCCGTTTCGCTCGAGAAAAAGTTTTTCCCCTTCGAGCCGGACCATGAGCAGATCGTCCTTCGAATCATGAATCTGCGCACAAACGACGTGCGGTTTTTCTTTCGGCAACGCGTTGATTGCTGCCTCAATCGTCAGGTTGTGAACCTTGCCGTCATTGGTTCCCCAACTCGCCTTTTCCTCGCCGCCCTTCTTCATCTCGCGCAGTTCGCTGCGGGGATACTTCGAATTTTTGGTGGTCGGGTCTCCCGCCCGGACACGGAAGACGACCGCGTCTTTTTCCTTTGAAAGGTGGAAAAAATCCGGATCCTCAAAATAGCGAAGCGTGGGCTGAGTCACTTCATCGGCCCGGCCGTCGCCGTCGTCATCGAAAGGAATCGTCAGTTTCCAAATGAGCAGAGTGAAGACGTCGCCGGCATGGTTTTTCCCCCAACTGATCGATACAGCAATCAGAGAAAAGCAAAGCGCAGCAGGTAGGAGATAGCGGTAGGAGAATCGCATTGGCAGGTCGTGAACTTACATAAAATCACAGCCTGCGCCATTCGAACCCGTCCTGCTCCAGAAGTTCGTCGGCCTCTGTCGGCCCCCACGAACCTGCCGGATACTCCGCCATTTTCGGGGGATTCGCAGACTTGTGCCAGGCATCCTCGATCTGATCGACATAGGCCCAGGCCGTTTCGACCTCATCTTTTCGCGCGAAGAGGGTAGCATCCCCTGCCATCGCATCGAGAAGAAGACGTTCGTAAGCCTCCGGACTGCTTTTTCCGAAGCTGGTTTGATACCGGAAATCCATTTTCACCGGCTGCAAGGTTGCCGCAGGCCCGGGACGCTTGGAACGCATCCCGAGAGAAATGCCCTCATTCGGCTGGATGCGAATCACGAGCACATTTCCCGGCATCGCCTCGGCCCCAACTGCGGCGTTGAAAAGAACGTTGGGAGCCGGTTTGAGGTGGAGAGAAATCTCCGTTCCTTTTTTCGGCAGACGCTTGCCCATGCGCACATAAAACGGCACGCCCTCCCAGCGCCAGTTGTCGATCATGATCTTCAAGGCAACGTAACTCTCCGTCATCGACCCCGGATTGACGCGGTCCTCGCGGCGGTAACCGACCACTTCATTTCCATTCACGGTCCCCGATGTGTACTGCGCCCTGACCACGTGTTCGGCGACGTCTTCGACTCCCTCAAAAGACCGGAGAGACTTCAATACTTTGACCTTTTCGTCCCGGACCCCGTCCGCACTGAGATCGGAGGGAGGTTCCATCGCAATCAGGCTCAGGAGTTGCAGCAGGTGGTTCTGAACCATGTCACGGAGAGCTCCCGATTTGTCATAGTACCCACCACGCCCGCCCTCCATGCCGAGGTGTTCCGCGCAGGTAATCTGGACCTGATCGATGAACCGGTTGTTCCAGAGCACTTCAAAAAGCTGGTTCGCAAAACGCAGCACCATGATGTTCTGCGCTGTTTCCTTTCCGAGATAGTGATCGATCCGGTAGGTGTCCTCCTCGGGGAAAACCTCATTCACGACCTTGTTGAGATGCTGCGCCGTCGCAAGATCTGTTCCGAAAGGCTTTTCGACAACGGCGCGGGTCCAGCCATTCTCCGATTTGTTCAATCCCGACTCACGAATGTGAAGGAGAATGTCATCAAAAAACTCCGGAGCCGATGCGAGGTAAAAAAGGCGATTCGGACTGGCCCCGTCCTTTTCCATTTCATCGAGACGTTTCTTCAGGGAAGCATAGCCGTCACCGTCGTTGAAATTGCTCTCGTGATAAAAGACGCTCTGGGAAAACTGATCCCACAAATCTTCGTTGTGGCCTTGTCGTGAAACTTCGCGATTCAGCTTTTCCAGTCCTTCCCGAAATTCCTCGTCCGTCTTTTCACGGCGTGCAAAACCGACGACACGCAGGCCCGGCGGCAAGTCACCGTCCGCTGCGAGGTTGTAGAGAGCAGGGATAAGCTTCCGGTGCGTCAAATCACCTGTCGCGCCAAAAATGACGAGGACACAGGATTCAGGGTGATTGCGAAGGCTCAGGTCGTCTTCTCGGAAAGGGTTGTCTTCCATTGATGGCATGAATCCGCAATATCAGGCCCTTTGCAACTGAATTGAGGGTGGAATCCTGTCACGAAATTTTCCTGAACCGTATGAGGACGGCTCATCCAAACATCATTCACCCCCGCGCTCTGATGCCCCGAGACGAGACTCGCCGTCTCGGTCCAGTCTTCCTGCAGGCTGTCAAAGAGAGTATTCTCGACGATCCGTAGCGCCCCGATTCGGCGAACTCTCCACGGCTCATGCCACACCCGGAAGAATTTCCTGACCTTGCGGGCACTGGCAAATGCCACGTAGCGCTCCAGCAAAAAGGCTTCGAGCGGATCTTTCGCCCCTTCGGCAAACCCGTCTGCCCGCCCGCTGTACTGAAACGCCCCTTCCCCGCAAAGCATCGCCCCTTTCACCTCCGGCCCGGCGTTGTCGTATTCCATTCGCCCCAATCGGTAGGGCAGCCCGAAGGTGCGCGGTCCGAGGGGAAGTGCGAACCGGTTGTTCATCCACTCCTGCATGAAATAGATCCCCCTCCCTTCCCCGCACTGCACGTAGGTCCGGAGATTCAAAAAGCGGTGGGTCGCTATCGGAGCCGTCATCCATCTCGTAAAAGCCCCGCCCCGCGCGAACCGCATCCCCTTCATCGTGAAGGCAACCAGACTGACAAATGCCTTCCCCTCGTGGAGATCGAGTGAGAAAGGAACCACCTGTTGAAGCGCTTCCGGATCCACTTCAAAATGAAGAAAAGCGAAGTCGAGCCAGTCCGCGAGAAACATCGTTTCGAAGCGGCGACCTGCCATTTCGTCACGGGCAAGAAGCGATTCCGTAGCCTGTTTCATTCTGTCATCCCTGTTCCAAAGGTTTCCACCTTCCGGGGTTGGACGTTCGAATCCCCGGCCTTAGATCAGTTTCCCCGCCCAGAGGGTCTCTTTCCAAAGATTCTCGCGGACTTGCTCCTATCGATGCACCCCTGTTGTCTTTACGACTCAACCCTGCCGGGTCCGCGACCTTACCCGGTTGGGTATTTTTCTCCTCCCAT
>JAKSBG010000132.1 GCA_022361255.1 Verrucomicrobiales bacterium | reverse complement strand
TCCGATGAAGAAGAACAGCATCAGAATCTGCGGCAGGAAAATTACGACCGCCCCGACTCCGCCGATGATACCGTTTACGATCAGGTCGCGGAGATCGCCCTCGGCCATGGCGTTTTCCACGAGGCCGGACGCCCAGTCCTGCAGGGCCTCGACCCATCCCATCGGAATTCCCGCCCACGAAAAGATGGACCAGAAGAGAACGAAGAAAATGCCGATGAAGAAAAACCATCCGAATACCGGATGAAGCAGAACACGGTCGAGTTTGTCGGAGACGGTTGAGTTGTGTCCCTCCTCGCGTCGCGCTGCGAGCTGTGCAGTCGACAATCCGAACGCCCTCCGGGATTCGTCATCTCCTTTCTCCCACGCCAGAGTTTCGGGGGAAGCGGGGAAGGGATGGCGGAGAGCCTGTTTCAGTTCCACGATTCCTTTCCCTTTGTCGGCCCGGATCGGAACCACCGGCACACCGAGTTCCTCGGAAAGTTTGACCGCGTCGAGCCGGACTCCGGCTTTTTCCGCGAGATCGACCATATTAAGAGCGACCACGACCGGGATTTCGAGTTCAATGATCTCGAGAGCAAGTTGCAGATGCCTTTCCAGATTGGAGGAGTCGAGCACGCAGACAACGAGGTCAGGGCGGGGGACCGATTCGTGGCTTCCGGAAAGCACTTCCCGTGCAATCGCCTGGTCAGGCGATGCCCCTTCCAGAGAGTAGGTGCCGGGAAGGTCAATGATGTCCAGTTTGACGCCGTGCGGGGTGCGGGTTTCCCCCTTCTTGATATCCACCGTGACGCCGGAATAGTTTCCAACTTTCGCGGACGAACCGGTCAGGGAGTTGAATAAAGTGGTTTTTCCCGCGTTGGGGTTTCCTGCCAGAGCGATCAGCTCGTCACGTTCTTCCATGAGTCGGTGGGAGGCAGGGACTTCAGGAAACGAGGCTTCCTGCCAGGGGAGAGACTTTAATCTGCTCCGCGAGATCACTGCTTACGGCGATACGCGTTCCGCAGAGAGAGCAGATAAGATTGCGGCCGTTGGCAAGTTTTCGAACCTGGAGAGATTCGCAAAAGCCGAGATTGCGCAACTGGTCGCATGCCGGGCCTTCTACGTGTTCAATTTGAAAATCGCACCCAACCTTGGCCTGCGAAAGACTTTGCAGACTGTCCGATTCGAGATCTCTGACACTTGGGTGCGACATGGTATCAGTAAATTGTCTTAATTGAGACGCAGTTGCAACAATAAAAGAAGGGATATGGCTGGCGTGTATGGGGGAATTTTCGGGGAAAACTCAATCCTTTGAGCTCTTTGGGTCCAGCGCATCGCGCAATCCGTCACCGAGAAAGTTCAGGCTGAAAAGGGTCAATCCGAATACGATGGCGGGATATACCAGCAGCCCCGGGTCGCTCGCCATGCGGTCGGCACCTTCTTTGATCAGAGAGCCCCAGCTTGCGTTGGGAGGCTGCACGCCGAGACCGAGGAAACTGAGGATGGCCTCGAGTCTCATCACGGCTGGAACGGTCAGGGTCGTGTAAACAATGACGGGACCGACGGTATTCGGGATGAGATGGCGGAAAATGATTCTCCATCGAGAAAGACCGAGACTGCGCGCCGCTTCGACGAATTCCTGATTTTTCAACGAAATGACCTGACCGCGAACGATTCGGGACATGGTGAGCCATTCAACAGCGCCGATGCAGACGAAGAGCAGCCAGAGATTATTGCCGAAATAGGTCGTTAAAATGATCACGATGATCATAAACGGCAGCGCGTAGAGAATATCGACGAAGCGCATCATCACGGCATCGACGCGACCGCCGGTATATCCGGAAACAGCTCCGTAGATCACACCAATCGTCAGCGAGACTGCTGTAGCTAGAAATCCGACGAAGAGCGAGACGCGCCCTCCATATAAGATCCGCGCGAAAATATCGCGTCCGAGGTGATCGCTCCCGAGCAGGTAGAAGACGTCATGGCCCTCCATCGAGGTGGCAGAGGTGAAGGCCGGCTGCGATTGCAAATCCGGATGGGTAATATTCGGGTCCGGAACAAAGGGAAAGAGCGGGAGCACGTAACAGACGGCGACGATCGCGACAAAGAACCACAGGCTCGCCATTGCGAGGTAGTTCTTCTTCAAGCGCAGCCACGCATCCCTCCCGAGAGAGGAACCTTTCTCGATGTCCTGGCCGTGGCGATGGATTTCACTGATCATGCCTCAGCCTTTCGATTTGGTTCTCGGGTCAAGCCATGCCTGGACGACATCGACGAGGAAATTCATCACGATAATGAGCACGGCGAAGACCGTGACCGTTCCGTTGATGAGCCAGTAGTCGCGGTTGGTGGCCGCTTTGATGAAATGCTGCCCGAGACCGGGGAGGCCGAAAACTGTTTCCACCACGAAAGAGCCTCCTAACAAACCTGCTAAAGCCGGCCCGAGGTAGGCGACGACTGGAGTGATCCCGCCGCGGAAAGCGTGTTTGAACAAGATTTTCAGAGGGCCGGCTCCCTTCGAGCGGGCGGTTCGGATGAAATCCTGGTTCAGCACATCGAGCATGCTTCCCCGCGTCAGACGGGCAATGTAGGCGGAATAGTAGAGGCCGAGAGTGATCGAGCCGAGCACCCAGGCGGAACTTCCCTCCCAGAAGGCGACGTCGAACCAGCCGAGGCGGATGGCGAGCCATTCTCCGAGAAGCGGCGCAATGACGAAGGTCGGCAGGCAGATTCCGATCATGGCGACAGCCATGAGGGTGTAATCCGTTGCGGTGTTCTGTTTGGCTGCGGCGAAAACCCCGATCGGTATCCCGATCAGCAGTGCAATACCGAGCCCGACGACCCCGAGCAAAAGCGAAACGGGTAATCCCTGTGCGATCACTTCGTTTACCGAATATCCCTTGTTTCCGAAAGAGGGGCCCAGGTCGCCGCGAACCAAACTGACGAGATACTTTCCGAACTGGACGACCAGCGGTTTGTCGAAACCATACTTCTCATTCATTTTTTCGAGAAGGTGTTCCGGCACTGCCTTCTCATCGAGAAAGGGTCCGCCCGGTGCAAGCCGTGCGAGGAAAAAGGTTATCGTCACGATACAAAACAGCGCGAAAACCGACTGGAGAAAACGCGAGGCGATGAAGCGTGCGGTTTCCATTTACCCTTCCTCCTTTCCTGATTCTCCTGAAGGAATGAGATCGATGTGTTTGTACGGGTGATTGTCCAGAAGGAGCGGGTGCCAGTTCTTCACATCGGGACTGATGAGATAGACACGAGTATACCAGTAAATGGGCAGGATAGGGAGCTCGTCGAGGAGAATGGATTCCGCTTCGGCGAGGATGCGATAGCGCTCCTCCGGATTCCTGGCAAAAGAGCTCTCCTTGAGAAGCCGGTCATACTCCTCGTTCGACCAACCGGTGTAGTTGTTGGAATCTCCCGTCTGCCACATTCCCAGAAAAGTCGTCGGATCGCTGTAGTCGCCGATCCATCCGGCACGTCCGACGTCGTATTTCATATCGAAGAGTGTTTGCTGGAACACTTTCCATTCCTGGTTCTGAATTTTCACATCAATTCCGAGAGTCTTTTTCCACATGTCCTGAATTGCGACGGCGATGGATTTGTGTTCTTCGGTGGTGTTAAAGAGGACGGTAAACTCCGGAACATCTTCCCCGGATTCGTATCCTGCCTTTTTCAGGAAGGCCTTCGCTTTCTCCGGATCGTGTCCGATGACATTCGGAGGTTTGTATCCCACTTCCGATGGCGGCGTGTAACCGTAGGCTGGTTGTTCGCCTCCCATTTTCACGTATTTCACAATCGTCTCCTGATTGATCGCATAGGCAAGAGCCCGTCGGAAGTCGGCATTGTCGGTAGGTTTTTGATTCGTGTTGCAGCGGTAGAAATAGACGCCGGCATAGGTTTCGCTGCGGAGACTGGGATCATTCTCCTCCCGATAACGGGAAATCATGTTCGACGGAATGATGTAGGTGTAATGCAGGAGGCCGTTCCGGAACGCTTTTTCCTCGGTGTAGGAATTGGGAATGGGGTAAAAGTTGATCCCGTTCGGCTTCACGTTTTCGGCGTCCCAGTAGTGAGGGTTTCTCCGGACTTTGACGTGGGCATTGATTCTCCAGTCGGTGAGCTGGAATGAACCGTTGCCGACGTGGTTGCCCGGTTTCTGCCAGTCGGTGAATGCTTCGGTCATCGTACCGTATTTTTCGATCGTCGGCTGGTGAACGGGCAGCCAGGTCGTGTGCTTCACTACATCAGGAAGAAACGGCGTGGGGCGCTCCATCGTGCAGACGAGAAGATGGTCATTCACTGCCTTCACCCCGACCTCGGCGAAGTCAGTGATTTCCTCCTTATTGTAGGCCTCACCATTTTTCAGAAAATACAGCATCGATGCATACGGCGCCGCCATTTCCGGATGGAGGATGCGGTTGTAGGAATACACGAAATCGTGTGCCGTGACTGGATCGCCGTTAGACCATTTCGCATTGTTACGAAGGAAAAATTTCCATTCGGTGAAATCGTCATTTGCCTCCCAGCGCTCAGCAACCCCGGGCTCGTGCTTCGTGTCGTCGGAAGGGTGGAAGGTGGTGAGTCCCTCGAGAAGGGACCGCAAAATATTGGCATCGCCTACCGAGGAGACGAGGTGCGGGTCGAGAGCCTTTGGCTCGCCTCCGTTTCCAAGCAGTAAAATTTTCTCCCGCGTCGCGATGTCGACCTTTCTCTCCTTCCGGCAGGAAGTTTGAAAAACGGTGGCGGCCAACGCAAAAAAAATCACGCAGAGGCGCAGAGGCGCGGGGTCCATCAGCGCCGGCCCAACAGGGTTGCGTCGACGACCTAACAGGGTCAGGCGTCGAACCCAACAGGGTTTGGTCTTGCGCGCGGGGAGGAAAGGCATACTCGGGCGACAGTGTTTGCCAATCCTCACACGGTTGCAATGCGGAAATTTTCCGGGATGACAAAGGCCCGGATTTCGAGAATGTTCCCCCATGGCCATTCGATTGGGCGAAAGCATCTATCACGGAAAGATTGATAACTCGGTGAAGGGCGTGGTAACCGGCGAAATCGTCGTCGAGGGTTTCCTCGATACGCTCGTTCTGAACTTGAAAGGGAACTGCCATCCCGATCTCGCAGGGCGGATTCTCACGTTTCGCAATCCGTCCATTGAGATGCTTGATCCCTATGTTTCTGAAGCGCTGATCGCTTCGCAGGAGGGATTTGTCGGTGAGATGACCGCTTCGAAGAAGCGCAAATTCCATACCCTTTCGGCTGAGGAATTTCAAAAGGCGACGCCGGAGGAACGCGAAGCGGCCTATGTCTGGAAAAACACGCTCTACCTCGAATGGTTCAGTCATTATTGCGGACGAATTGTGATTGAAGCGGTCGACTACCACTGGGAAATCGATGACGCGCGCTGGGAGTTGAATGATGCGGAAATTTCAGCGCAGGTCGATCAGGCAGCTGCGGCGATGAATATGCACCTGAATATGGCGGTGGAGCTGTTTCAGGAAACCAACGAGGAGATCCGGGCCGAGGAGGCTGAGATCGATCCGAATGCGAACGACGAATTTGCCTGGGAAAAGCGGCTCGCTCAGTCAGACCGCAGAGCCGACGCGTTTCACGCCCTGATGGAGGAAGCCAGGACACCGGAGGAAATGGAGCAACTCGCGGAGCTGGCCTACGAGGATCAGGATGAAGAGGATTTTTCCGAACCGGATTCCGAATTTTCCGGGGGCTCTGACTACGTGCGCGATGAATACAAACCGACGAGAGAGGTCTCGGCTGTTTGCAAATCGATTAAAAAATTGTGCAAGAGTTTGATCAAAGAGGGATACGACGAGATGATCGGACTTCCCGAGCAGGGGGAGTTTCTGTCCCTGATGGTGAAATCCCAGACGGTTGCTGACATGACAATGGGCGACAGCGGGACAGGATTCGAGCGCGGGTTTCTCATTGCTCACGCGAAGCGGGAAATTGCGAGAAGTCAGCGCGTCGTATCCGGGCTGACCATTTTTGAGCAGGATGGCGAACCGGTTCCCGAAGTCGTTCCCAGATTGTGGGAGCTTCGGGATTTGCTTGTGAATCTCGCCGGAAAAATCCGCGCCTAACATTTTTAGAAAACCGTCCCACAAATCATGAAAAACTGGCATTACGCATCACCCACGAATGAACAACTGCAGACTACCGAGGCCGAACTGCCCGGACTGATTTCTGCCGGCACCATTACCCCGCAGACGAAAGTCTGGAGTAGCGGGATGGCAAACTGGACGCCCGCGGGCGAAGTGCTGCCGGAGCTTTTCGGTCATACCGGGACGCAGTCCGGACCGCCTCCAATGCCTGCCGGGGGAAGTGCACCGCTGATGCAGACGTCCCACGAAATTGACTACGAGATTTTCGGCGACGACATGCAGATCGTTGAGGTCGAGCTCGATCCGGGAGAAACGGTTATCGCAGAGGCCGGAGCGATGAACTACGTTGAGCAGGACATCACGTTCGAAGCGAAAATGGGTGATGGCAGCACACCGAACGAAGGTGTCATGGGGAAACTCCTAGCTGTCGGAAAACGAGCCCTGACGGGAGAGTCGATCTTCATGACTCACTTCACTCACGCGGGTGGTTCAGGAAAACGCCGCGCCGCTTTCGCGGCTCCGTTTCCCGGGAAAATCATTCCGGTCGACCTTTCGCAAATCGGCGGGGAAATTACCTGCCAAAAGGATTCCTTTCTCTGTGCCGCTCTGGGGACTCAGGTGACAATTGCCTTCAACAAACGTCTTGGAGCAGGCTTCTTCGGTGGGGAAGGATTCATTCTGCAGAAACTCAAAGGGGACGGAAAAGCATTTCTCCATGCGGGCGGAACGGTGATCGAGCGTGAACTGAAAGGGGAAACCCTCCGCGTCGATACCGGTTGCATCGTCGCTTTCTCTCCGGGAATTGACTACAATATCGAGCGCGCCGGAAACCTGAAGTCGATGTTCTTCGGGGGTGAGGGGCTTTTTGTCGCCACTTTGTCAGGGCACGGACGGGTTTATCTGCAGAGTCTGCCATTCTCCCGGCTGGCTGATCGCATCATTCGATCCGCTCCTGCTGCAGGCGGCAGTGCCAAAGGGGAGGGCAGCGTGCTCGGTGGGCTGGGTAGACTGATCGACGGGGACAATATGTAACCACTGGATTTCCACCCTGAGTCTGCCGGGAGCTGCGGGTGGGGCGCCGCATTTTCGTCGCAGGTGGATTCGGTTTTCGTATGCCGCTGATCAGATTGGAAACCCGGATTGCTGCGCCGGTGGATCGAGTGTTCGACCTGGCGCGGAGCATTGACGCTCATTCCGCTTCTACAACGGGAACGGATGAGCGCGCCGTCGCCGGTCGGACCAGTGGTTTGATCGAGCGGGGCGAAACCGTGACCTGGGAGGCGCGGCACTTCGGGGTGCGCCAGAAACTGACGAGCAGAATTACCGAAATGAACCGGCCGGAAATGTTCGTCGATGAAATGGTCCGGGGCGCTTTTTCCAGCATTCGGCACGTCCACCGGTTTGAGCAGAAAGGGGATTTAACCCTGATGCACGACGAGTTTCAGTTTTCCGCACCCCTCGGAATTTTGGGGCGACTTGCGGAGGTTCTCTTTTTAACCCGTTACATGGAGCGGTTTCTCCGGAAGAGAAATGCGGTTCTTAAAGCGTTGGCAGAGTCGGATGGGTGGCGGGGGTTTTTGCAGTAGGGGAGTGAGGGCATCCCGCTATCAGTCGCTGCGAGAGGCTCGGGACCGGTGACGAAATTGTTGAAATTTGGAGAGCTACGTGAGCTTGCAATATGATACATTAGTTCTATAATTCCAGAATTATGGAACTAAGTGGCGCTGTCACAGCTCTTGCATCCCTCGCTCAGCCGATTCGGCTCCGGGTTTTCCGCATCCTCGTGAAGGCGGGAGAAACGGGACGATGTGCGGGAGATCTCTCGCGGGAGCTTGATGTGCCGAAGAACACGCTCTCGTTTCACCTGAAAGAGCTGACCAACGCGAATCTGATCACTGCGGAGAGAAACGGGAGATCGATCATATACCGACCGAGCGAAGAGGGCATTCGGGATCTCATGCAATTCCTGACCGAAGACTGCTGTCAGGGACGTCCTGAACTCTGCCTTCCCGATGCCTGCGGCGAAGAGATCTGCGGCGCAAACTGAATTTTTACTCACAATCAAACTCAAATTGAACACACATTCGAAATGAACATCCTGTTTCTCTGCAACCACAATTCTGCTCGCAGCCAGATGGCGGAGGGCCTGCTCCGATCTCTGGATGACCCCCGGTTTACCGTATTCAGCGCCGGGCTGGACCCTCGACCGCTTTCCGAAGGGGCGATCCGCGCTATGAACGAGATCGGTATCGACATCAGCGACAACAGAAGCAAATCGACGAGGGAGTTCATGGGGAAGGAAGTGATCCACCACGCTATTTTTCTTTGCTCGGAATCGGAGCCCGACTGTCCCCGCATTTACCCGTTCGCGAATCAGTCGCACTCCTGGAGGATACCGGCTCCCAAGGCCTTGTCAGAGGAAACCGAATCGGATGTGGAGGCTTTTCGGGAGGTTCGCGATCTGATCGAGCAAAACATTCGGGAGTGGGTGGAGCAATTGGAAAGCAACGCCGCGTAAACCTCTTTTCACTTTCATCTACATCCACTGCATCAACATGACTACACGAATTGGCATCAACGGCTTCGGCAGAATGGGGCGTCTCGGTTTCCGGGCAGCCTGGGGCAACGAAGATTTGGAGATCGTCCATGTGAATGAAGTAAAAGGGGGCGCTCGACTGGCGGCCCATCTGTTGGAGTTTGACACCGTTCACGGTCGCTGGGACCGCCCCGTGGAGGGAGCGGATGACCACTTTGTCGTAGACGGAAAGCGAGTTGGTTTCAGCGAGCACTCTTCACCGGCGGAAATCGACTGGGAGGGAATGGGCGTCGATATCGTCGTGGAAAGTTCCGGAAAGTTCCGGACTCCGGAAACGATTCAACCTCACTTTGACCGGGGGGCGAAGAAGGTCGTGGTGGCTGCACCGGTAAAGGAGGGGGCGCTCAATATCGTGATGGGCTGCAACGATGATCTCTATGATTCGGCTGAGCACGATGTCGTGACAGCTGCGTCATGCACCACGAACTGCATAGCTCCTGTAGTGAAAGTGGTTCATGAAAACATCGGCATCGAGCACGGACTGATTACCACCATTCACGACGTGACGAATACGCAGGTCGTGGTCGATGCCCCCCACAAGGATTTCCGCCGGGCGAGATCCGCGCTCAATTCACTGATCCCGACGACGACGGGTTCGGCTACTGCGATCACGATGATTTACCCGGATTTGAAAGGGAAGCTCAACGGGGTTGCCGTTCGGGTTCCTTTGCTGAATGCCTCACTGACCGATTGCGTTTTTGAAATGAATCGAAAGACGAGCGTGGATGAGGTGAACGAACTTCTTCGGAGCGCTGCAGAGGGTGGGCTTGCCGGAATCCTCGGCTACGAGGATCGACCACTCGTTTCCACCGACTACCTGAACGATCCGAGGTCGGGAATTGTTGACGGACTCTCCACTATGGTCGTTGATGATACTCAGGTAAAACTTCTCGTCTGGTACGATAACGAGTGGGGCTACGCCAACCGCCTCATGGAATTGGCAGCGAAGGTCGCCAACTCGCTCCCCCGGGCCTGACAGAAATACAACGGCTACGCAAACGGAAATGAATGTTCGCGATTACGTTCTCGTTACCAGTGCCTACTGGGGCTTTACGATCACTGACGGTGCCCTGCGCATGCTCGTGCTGCTGCACTTTCACGAGTTGGGTTACACGCCCGTCCAGATCGCCTTCCTCTTTCTGCTCTATGAGTTTTTTGGTATTCTCACCAACTTGCTGGGCGGCTGGATCGGTTCCCGTGTCGGGTTGAAAGTGACTCTGTTTGCCGGCCTTATTGTGCAGATCGCGGCCTTGTCGATGTTGTCTTTTCTCAACCCGGCCTGGACTGCGGTAGTGTCGGTCGCCTATGTAATGGCTTCGCAGGCGCTCTCCGGAATTGCCAAGGACCTCACAAAAATGAGTTCCAAGAGCGCGATCAAATTGCTGGTTCCGTCGAAAGAGGAATCATCCCAGTCGGAAAGGTTGCTTTTCAAGCTGGTCGCTATCCTGACCGGTTCCAAGAATGCGCTCAAAGGGGTGGGATTTTTCCTTGGAGCCGTTCTTCTTACCTGGTTGGGATTCGCGGTTTCTCTCTGGGCGATGGCAGGGCTGTTGCTAGTGATTTTGATCGTGTCTCTGTTCCTGCTGAAGGGGGATATGGGGCGTTCAAAGGAAAAAGTGAAGTTCTCGAAACTCTTCGCCAAATCCCGGGAGATCAATTTGCTCTCGGCAGCCCGCTTCTTTTTGTTTGGATCGCGGGATGTCTGGTTTGTGGTGGGACTACCCATCTTCCTTACTGAGGTAATGGAATGGTCCTTCTGGGAAACAGGGGCGTTCATGGCCGCGTGGGTGATCGGTTATGGGATCGTGCAGGCCGCGGCCCCCGCCTTTGTAAGGCGCAAGATGGGCGCGGAGATCGAGTCGGGGGCGAAGGCTGCTCTTGGATGGGGAATTGCGCTTGCTCTGGTGGCGGCAGGAATTGCTGCCGCTGTTGAATTCGAGTTTCATCCGACGATTGCAATTCTCGGAGGGCTGGCTGTTTTCGGGATCGTGTTCGCGATCAATTCTTCGGTGCACTCCTACTTGATTCTCGCTTACACCGACTCAGATAAAGTGGCGCTCAACGTTGGCTTTTATTACATGGCCAACGCCTGTGGCCGCCTTGTCGGAACTCTCCTGTCAGGGCTGGTCTATCTGATGGCAGGCCTACCGGGATGCCTGTGGACCAGTGCCGGTCTGGTGCTCGCGGCCGTTCTGATCACGATTGCCCTGCCGAGAAGGCCTCAGGGCATCGCGATGGAGTCTCCGGCGACCTGAAGAAAGTCCCTCCGGAAAGCCCGGTTGTGTGCGTTCCGGAGGCAGGTTCGTCAGTTGCCACCGGCAGTGATCGTGACGCCGGCGCTTCCCGTTGCTCCGAGGACACCGAGTCCCTCCTGTACTGCGACGGCCTGACCGGCTGTGGTGAGGACGGCTTCGGTGTAGCGGGCAAGCTGTGTCCAGGCGGTCCGTGGCATCCAGACAATATCGCCACCCTGCAGGGCAAGGTCCGGCTCTTTTCCTTTGCGGATTTTCCAGAAGTCGATGACGGCAACCTTTGGTTCGCGGGTGCTGCCCCGAATGACGAGTGCGCGCGAAGCGACTGCATCTTTGCTGATTCCACCTGCTGCAGCAACGGCAGAAAGCAGGGTAACTCCTTTCTCGTAGTAAATGGGTCCCGGTCGGGAAACTTCACCGAGAACATAGATGGAACGGGCTGCTGATGACGGGATATGGATGTAGTCCCCGCCCTTCACATAAACGTTCTGAGAAAGATCCCCTTCATGAATGAGAGCTTCGAAATCGACAGGAATGAGTTCCCCGTTCCGGATCATGATGGCACGCTCGAGATCGGCCGGTTCCGGATTCCCGACTTCGTCCTGTGATGCACCGACAAGGCCTTCTCCCAGAGAAATTGCGTCGACCAGAGTCGTGGGCTTTTTGATGGCATACGCGCCCGGTTTGCGAACTTGTCCCAGCATCCAGAATCGCTGGCTGTCCGGGGTGTCGATATTTACGGTGACAACAGGGTTCACATAATCCTCTTTGAGAGCGTGGGAGAGTTTGGTCGAAATTTCCTTCAGGGTGAGACCTTTTACGTTCACTCCATTGGCGACATCGTAGTAGAGCATTCCATCCGGCATGACTTTCGTCTTTTGCTGTGTGGCTGCGTTTTCGGCGACTTCGATACTGAGAATGTCGCCGGGGCCGACACGGTAGGGGCCGGACGGAGCCTGGAGATCGCTCGACTTGATTCGCTTGTCGAACTTGAGTTGCTGGAAGTCAGGTTCTTTCGGGGCTGCCTTTGCAACCGGCTCACCTTCGGGGGCGGTGTCGACAAAATCGGCAGGTTCATAAAGTGCGTGGGATTGAAACTCACGTGAGGTGGGTTTCAGGTTCCAACAGGAACTGGTGAAGCACGCCAGGACAAGGAGCCCGGTTGGCTTCAGAAAGTTGATGAGGAAATTTTTCATAGCGGAAGAGGGAGGGGATCAATTGCCGGGACCGAACACAGGGTTGTATTCCTGGTTGGTCGTCTGAGCGGATACAGTCTGGAGATAAGTGATGACGGCTGAGTCGAGAACGCGTTCGAGCATGTCGAAAGGTCGGCGGTTCACGAAAACAATGTCCTTGCTCTCGAGCTCGACGTCGGGGCGCTTTCCGGAGAGAATGTCTTTCATGTTGATGATCTGCGCCTCCGGATCGTGAATGCTGCCGCGGATGAGGAGGACTTTCATTTTCCACGCGTATTTGTCGAAGCCGCCGGCTTCGGCAATGGCCTGGGTAACGGTCAGTTTCACGGGCATCTTGCGGCGACCCGGGTTGTTCACGTTTCCAATAACGTAGATCTCATTCTGCATGTTCGATGA
>JAKSBG010000148.1 GCA_022361255.1 Verrucomicrobiales bacterium | reverse complement strand
GAGCGACCGGCTCCAACCGGCGCCAAGTATTTTGGATAGGTCCGACCTTCCGAGGCCGGATAGCCCACGAGTATTACAGCAGAACACGCCACGAATTTTCAATGAGATTACGTAGCTGAGTTCCGATGCTCAGCCATATTGTCTCGATCAAAAAAATGGATGATGTGATCGCAACAATCTCTACAAGGAAAGGGCGCTATTCCGATACATACTCTCTGACACGGACGGAACTCATTTGGCAGTGGACGAAGGGCGAAGAATCAGGGGAGTCATCAATTTCTCTGTCAAAACTGAAGCCCCGTGTCGAACACGCTTCGTCGCGCCCGAGAGGAACAGAGCAACGACTCATTACAGGAATCATTCTTGTCGCGCTTGCGGCTGTGATTTTCTTTTCCGCGCTTCAAAAACTGGCGCCTCTTCTTTCCGTCCTTTTAGCTCTCGGAGGCTGCACCTTGATCGTTTGGGCTTTTCGAAAGTGGCGCGTGCTTCACTATTCAGGCTTCGCGACGAAAGACGATGAATGGTTCGGCCACGTGATCCACAGTAGATGCGACTCCCATGAACTTGAACAGTTTGAAGCGGCATTCGAAGACGCATGCGAATCAGCCCGATTCGAAAGCGACTCGTGAATCCGGATCGAACAAGCCGCGGATGCCAAGCCTGATAACGTTGTGAGTTGATTGACTTTCGTAATTCGACTCGTTAATCTCGAATCGAGGCCACGCCGCCAGATCAGGTTGCGATTCCTCAGACGTTCGCGACTAAATGAAGAAGCCGTTCATCATTATTGCAGCTTGTTGCGTCGCAATTGCGATCTTTGCGGTGGTAATCGTTCGGCAGAAGGGTGTCTTACCACCTTCCGTCATTGGAGAGCACGTCGCCCCACAGTTCATTACTGACGAGGCGTGGCGGGAATCAATCGCCGAAGATCCAACAGCACACGGCTACAGTGGATACGGAATCCTCCGAGATCGCAGAAGCGATGTGGCGATTCAGGAAGGACTACGAGATATCGAATCAGAGGACGGGTATGTGTGGATGAATGCTGCTTCCTATCTTGGAAGTCGTGGGCGCAAAGAAGCCATTCCCTACTTAATCAAGGCACTCCGGCACACGGCATGGCGATCTGATGACGAGCGAGTCGAGCAACTCAGACAGCTTACGGGTGAGACATTCGGAAACAGCTTCGAGGATTGGTTCAACTGGTATGTGGCTCAGCCGAATCAAATCCAGCTTGATTGGGAGTCGTCTCTAGGACACTCACCACGCCTGCCAAAAACAAACCGCGAACAGGACGTCGCACCACAATCCGTTACCCGTTCAGAGTCGAAATCTGAGGGTGGCAACAAACCTCAACCCGAATCGGAGGCACGCTCCCGGTAGTGGATGTGTGTCCTTTGACGTACCAAAAATATGAGCGAGCATTCCGCAAAACACGTCGAGCAGGCCAGATTCAGTCTTGCCTTAATCAGGTGGTTTGCGATTACCGCGATCTTACTTCTACCCCTCTCATTTCAAGTAGGGTTTGCAGATTGGAGATATTTGGCTCTTGCCGCCGTTGCTGGATTGCTCTGGATTGCCGCACTAGTCTATCACTGGAGGCATAAATCTCCCTTGGCTGGAGGCATCGGGTTCCTGATCGGCCTGGGAACGCATCATCTGGGAAATTCCATATATCCCAGCGAACAACCATTTGGCGTCTTCCTGCAGTGGTTGGCTACGTTCCTAGCTGTGGCGGCCGTCCCTGTTATATTCTTTCGAGAGCGCTTACTGGAGTATTGCGACCTGAACGAAACGAATGCACGACGAGGCTTTACACCACAATCCGCTCCCAGTTTCGAGTCGGACTCGGAGAGTGAGGACAAACCTCAACAAATATCAGAGGGGCGCCCCCGGTAGCGGAATGTGCCAGATTTCAGGGGCATGATTTCGGGATCACGCACCATTTCTTGACTGGAATGAAGCCGACAGCAACGGAAAAAGCTCTTCTGCGCGCAGTAGCATCACGTCGAATCCTGCGATCCCATCTCCAAACTCCCGGGAACTGGCATCGAATCTCAAGAAACGGTGTCAAAACCGTTGAAATACGGCATCAAATTTCACGATGCACCTTCCAAACGGTTTAGAAGGTCCATCGCATTTCACGACATAGCATCCAAACGGTTTGGATGGCCCGTCGAATTTCACGACATAGCATCCAAACGGTTTGGAAGGTCCATCGAATTTCACGACATGGCATCCAAACGGTTTGGAAGTCCCGTCGCATTTCACGATATGGCATCCAAACGGTTTGGAAGGCAGATCGAATCTTTCGACCCGCCATTTCAGTGCTTGGGAATCTGCTTATGCGGAAAAGGAAACATGACTTGCCAAATTTGTCGTATTGTTCTTGCCCTCGCAAAACCGGCTCTCTACCATCGGTGCCGCAATTTATCAAAACACTACCATGAGAGACCCGAGAAATTATTTCATCAATCCCTTCGATAACCGGGAAATCAGCTACGCGGAGATGGCGGCTTTTGCGACGGATCACATCGGCAAGTTGGGCAATCAGAACACGGTATCGGGCGGTGCGTGGGGCGCACGGCTCGCGGCGACGACGACGGAGATGGCGAATTACACGGATGCGATCAGCGACGAGATGGCGCAGACCGACTTCCGCAAGGCGGCGAAGCGGGCCAAGAATGATATGCGCGAGGCTCTGCCGCCGGCGGTGGAAAGCCAGGTCGCAAACTGGGTGCGGGCGGCTTTCGGGAAGAATTCGCCGGAGCTGATCTCGGTGGTGGGATCGGGCACGACGGAGCTGCGGCAGCTGACGGACGATCTCGTGAGCGAGTATCTGCAGAAGGTGATCACGGGTCTCACGCCGCTGATCGGGAACGGGGTCGATCAGCAACGGCTCGACGATGCGAATGCGCTGAAGACGCAGTGGGACGCGATTTACACGGCGAGCGAGCAGTCGAGCGCGGACAAACGGCTCAGTGAGGAGGAACGCCGGGCGGCGAAGGCATCGCTGGCGGAGGTGTTGTTCGAGACTTTGCTGGAGGTGGCGCAGGCGAATCGGGGCAATCCGGATGTGTTGGGCAATTTCTTTACGCCGAGTCTGGCGGGTGGTCCGGCTCTCTCGAGTCCGGGTGGTGGGGGGCCGGGCGATGGGGGCGGCAGCAGCAGTGGCAGTACGAGTTCGGCATCGTCGTCGAGCTCGCTGAGTTCGAGTTTCTCGAGCAGCTCGAGTTTTTCCTCGTCATCGAGTTTCGAGGATTCGTCGAGCAGCAGCCTGTCGTCGAGCTTTTCGAGTAGTTCGAGCGGGGTGTAAGTGGCGGATGGGTGTGTCGCGGCGAGCGACAGCGGGGGGGAATGGACGCATGCGATTCGGGCGAGGGGGGATTTCCTGACGAAGCACGGCGGCTCCCGCCAACCCGGTGACGAATGAGTCACTATGTCCTGAGCCTGCCGCATTTCCCCGGGGTTACGGCACAGAAGAAAATGGTAACGAGGAAAAGGATTCCGCTTTTGAATCGGTGGAAAGTCAGCAAACCCGAATCAAATGATCGGGGCGGGAACGATTTGCGTTCTTATGCGAATTGCGGAGAAAGGAATCGAGCACGGGAAAGCGTCCCGCGAGAGCCCCCAACCCTTGACATCACTGGGCAAATCCGGTCTACTCCCTTAGCAAGGACGATCCCATTCCGGCGGGTGAGTGCCCGATAGGGGAGGGAAATCGTTCGTGAATATACTGTTCGGCTTTGAAACGCAATAGATGGACCCCTCAATTCCACCCTTAGTAGCCAGCGGCGTCGCAATAGTCGTGGCCATTATTACAATGGTCAATGCTCGCGCGCAGATTCGATCTTCTCGAGAAAGCGCTTTAGAGCAAATACGCGCCACAGCTGAAACCGAGAAGGTCCGCATTCGCAGCGAAGCAGCAATTGCCTACTATCAAAAGTGGGCTGACCAACTCCGCGAGGAACTTTCTTCTGTTGCCACCTTGTGTGATCCCGATAGCGACTCTGAATGGATCGGAAAGGAGAATGAGCGAAAAAGCACAATCGCACGACACATGCATACAATTGATCTCTTGCTTGCTGGTGAGGACGACGAGGTGGAACTCGCACGAGCTGTTGGACATTTGGCGACATCCATTTCTTTGGGTGACGTCAGCACGAACGTCAGTGAGCGGCTATCTTATGCGACTCAAACGATTGCCTGGGGTCAGAAAGTTATCAGTTCGAGGTTGCGCAGTGTGATCGGAGGGCATGAGAGCCAGCTAACGACCGAGGCCCCGAAAAACTGAGCCGAACAAGGCGCGGATGCCAAGCCTGATAACGTTACGAGTTGATGCCTTTCCTTAACTTCGATACCCTCTCCACAAGCGACTGCCGCCCTCTATCAGGCTGGCATCGCTAAAACGTTCGGTCTAGAAAAATGAATCCATCGGCGGTTTCCAAAGTTTTTACAATCTCGTTACAACTTTCAAGGCAAGATCGTTTAGAATGATTGTATGAAGACACTCATCAATATCGGTTTCGCGTTTGTTTCGGCCGTAATCGGAGGCACAACATCCTTCGCGGGTGGAGGCTCGGTAGATTTCGAGATGCACGGGATTCCTCTTTTGGATCAATCTCCAGCCTTAGCAGGCGTTCTCGACAAGCACTTCGCGGTTGAGAGTCGCGGATTGTTGGGTCCGAGCGATGCGCCATTCGACGGAGGCAGGCTCTACACCTACATGGATTTTCGGGCGAGATCGAAAGACGGGGGCGATCAAATTTTCCTTATCAGGCTTCATTTTGATCGGGGAGAGGACCGAGTAATCTACACTCGGGTGCCGTTTAGGCGCATGGAGATTTTACCAGTCCCAGCATCGGCCGTAGCTGAGTTGAAGACGTTCCGTGACCTGCACGAGGCAACGGGAGCGAACAAGTCAGAGTAGGTACTTAATCAGGTAACCCGATCCCGCCGCGAGTCGATTGACTTCCCTAGTTCAAAACTCTAACCTGCATACAAATGGCCGCCGCCCGGACCGGGTTACCAGGCCTCTGACGTTGATATGGCTGTGTGTTTGTCAAAGTGCAAAAGTATAATCTTCCGTTGGGTGGCCAACGGTGCGCCAGCTTTTCGAAGAAGCTGTAGGGGATGTAGAGAGATACACGCAGGGTGAGCGGCTTCCCGCAGATAGTG
>JAKSBG010000204.1 GCA_022361255.1 Verrucomicrobiales bacterium | reverse complement strand
GCGCCATACGCCGGTGCAGCCCCCAGCGCTGCACGCCAAGCGCAATCAGAAAGCCACCCAGAAACAGGAAGATCAGCGGATTGGCATAAGGCGCCGCTGTCTCCTTGATGTTGAGGATCCCTAAGAGCGGCACAAGTACCAGCGGCAATAGCGCCGTGGCCGCAAGCGGCAATGCTTGCGTCGCCCACCAGACGGCCATCAAAACAGCCAAGCCGGCGCTGAACCAGCCCGCGGCGGAAAGCCCTTCCGGCGGCGGCAACACCCAGATCAGAAGGCACAGCAACGGCCCGGTGACGAGCCCCACGAGCTGATAGCGCTGATAGCCTTGCGCCGTCGCGCCTTCCTCTTCACTCATAACTGATGGTCCCCGCCATTGCTTGACGCTGCTACGCCCATGGAACGCTTGAGCGCAGGCGCCCCCGGGGCAGACCCTCGTCTGCACGGCGTAGAAGGTCAAGCGGGAGCGCTATTTGGGACTTTGCCACATGTCGGCATCCGCGCGCCCGTACACCCACTGAACCGCGGCGAACACCAGCGCCGTCGACCAGCCGAACATCAGAAGCCCGTTTGCAGCCTCAAATGACGACAATAGCCGCCAGGCAGAGTCCAGCGTGATGTCGCCATACCCCAGCGTCGTGAATGCGACGGTCGAGGCGGGTTCGGTATCCATCGTTTCCGATGCCAATGCGACCATCGTGGCGGAGACCGACAGTGCGATGCAGGCAGCTGGTGGAGGCTTTTTCAATACAGGGGGCACCATGGCGGCCCAGGGAGTCATCGTGACGAACAATCTCCGGGGAGCAGCCGAGGCGACGATTTCCGGATCGAGCGTGACGACCGACGCGGGTGATGTTTCGGTGAGTGCAAAAAATCGCACGAGCCTGACAGCGGATAACAGTTCGTTGCTGAAAAGCGGTGACACCGCAGTAGGAGTCAATCTGGCCTACAACACAGTGGGATATGAACCTGCCGACCTTGCCACGGCCACGCTTGATTTGCTCATCGGAGTGACTTCGGGAGCGAAGGACGCGGCTGTTGCCGAGGCGACGATCACGAATACGACCGTCTCGGCGAGCGGCGGGATTCTGGTCGATGCCGCCAATGAAATGGAGCTCGACTCGAGCATGTCGAACGAGTCTCTCAGTGAGGCGTCCGGATTTACCGGAGCGAGTGGACAAGCGGCCAGTGCGATTTTTGTTTCCAACATTGTCGCCGGCGGAGCGGTCGCGCGAATTCAGTCGGCGACGAATCAGGCCGTTTCTGCGGGTGGGGCGGTAAATGTCCGCGCGAAACAGGGCGGGACGTTAAATTCTTCGGTCGTCGCAGTGGCCGCTTCGGAGACGGATAACACGAATGCTTTTAGCGCCTCCGATTCGATTGCAGTCGGCCTGACGATTGCCCGGAATGATTTGGAGGGAGAAGCGACGGCTGAGGTGGACGGGGTCGATCTGACCGGAGCGACTGTCACCGTTCACGCTTCGCAGGCAGCGACGGTGACAGCGGTAGCGGCGTCGGAGATGGAGTCGAGCGGAGGGAATACTTTCGGAGGCGGGACTTCGCTGGCTGCCGGAGGAATCGTTGCGGCCAACACCGTTCGTGGCAGTGCCGATGCGGAGATCAAGGATAGTTCTGTCGTCACGACTGCGGGACCTCTTCTCGTTCATGCGGACAACAGCGTGAATATCAGCGCAACGAATCGCAATCAGCTCAGCAGTGGGAACCAGGCCGCAGGATTTGTCGGGGCGTTCAACACGCTCGGGTATGAGAGCCAGAATGTGCTCTATGCGTCGCTCGATGCGGTTCTCGGAACGCAGATCGGAAATGTGGATCGTGCGAGTGCGAATGCGTTTATCACCGATTCTGACGTGGATGCGACTGGAGATGTGACAGTCGAGGCGGTGAACAGCGCCAATCTCACGTCCGAGGTGTCCAATGCCGCTACCGGAGAAGCTTCCGGCTT
>JAKSBG010000519.1 GCA_022361255.1 Verrucomicrobiales bacterium | reverse complement strand
CGAGAGTCCGGGTTGGTGCGATTACCCGTGGGTCGGAAACAATTGTTCCGTCAGCAGAAGATGTTCTAATGACCGGAGATCAGGTCACTCTTTTCGGAGAACCTTCCAGACTGCATGATACCGTCCTGCGACTGCAGAACCGGAGTGGGAAAGACCAAAAGAGCAATATTGTGATCTTTGGGGGCGGTGAATACGGCTTTTCTTTGGCGCAGTCACTGGAGAGTTGGAATTGCCGGATTCGGATCATCGAATCCAATGCCGAACGGTGTCGCGAGCTCAGTGATCTTTTGACGAACGTTACGATTCTCAATGCGGATGCCACTTCGATTGCCGAGATGAAAGAGGAGAGAATCGGTGACGCAGATTTTTTCATTGCAGTAACAGATGTCGACGAAGACAACGTCATGACTTGTCTGCAGGCGCACAGCCTGGGAACGAATTACTGCCTTCCTTTGATACACCGTGCGGACTATGCAGATACGATGACTGGATTCGGTGAGAAAATGGGAATTCTTGCCGCAGTCAGTCCACGTGAAGCGAGCCGAAAAGATCTCGCCAGATTCATTACTTCAGATCGTTTTCATCTTGTGCAGCGTTTGGAAGGGGTCGAGTTGATTGAGTCTTCAGTCTGTGAGAATTCCAAGGCAGCTGGCAAAAGTGTTCGGGAAATTTCCTGGCCGACTGACTGCGTGCTCGTCGCGTTGCTCCATGGTGCACGGGGGCAGGTTCCTGCGGCAGAAGATGTCATCAAAGCCGGTGACAGTTTGTATGCTCTGGTACGACCCAGGGCGAAACGAGAGTTTCTCAAGTTGGTTGCTCCCTGATGAATTATCGCATCATCGCCAAAACTCTGGGTGCTCTTGCCGTCATACTTGGTTTGGCTCTCGTCGCTTGCTGGGGTTATGCCTGGTTCCAATGGAAGCTGGACCCAACACCGGGAAACGAATCTGCGAGTCGGGCTATGGCTCTTTCTTCCGCCATTGCGATAGGGTTCGGATTTCTGCTCTTTTTGCCCGGTATCCGTTGTAGCCAGGAAGTATTGCGGCGTGAGGCGATGATCATCGTGGGACTGAGCTGGATCCAGATTTCATTGCTCGGTATGCTGCCCTACATGCTGTGTGAGCCGGGTCTTGGGTTCTTCGATGCTTTTTTTGAATCTGTGTCAGGATTTACGACTACCGGCTCAACGATCATGAGTGATATCGAAAGCTTTCCGCTCGCGATACTACTGTGGCGATCAGTCTCCCAGTGGCTCGGGGGGATTGGTATCCTTGTGGTTTTTGTCGCAGTGCTCTCGTTTCTCGGGGTTGGCAGCCGATCGTTGGTGCAGCAGGAGTCCAGTATCAATATTTCCGATGCCGGTGCTGCCAGAATTCGCGATCTCGCCTTTACCCTGCTGAAAGTATATCTGTCGCTGACTGCTATCTGCACGCTCGGATTGAGCGCTCTTGGTATGTCGGTTTTCGAATCCTTGTGCCACGCTATGTGCACCATTGCGACGGGGGGATTCAGCCCGAAGAATGCCAGCATCGGGCACTACGACAATATCTGGATCGAGTTGTGGGTCGCGCTATTCATGTTCCTCTCGTCGATCGGTTTCATGCTTTATGTTTTTGCTCTGAATCGAAATTGGAAGCGGTTGAAAGCGGAGGAGGAAGCTCGCTATTATTTCATTCTTTTAGTTATTGCGATTCTGGCAATCGCTCTCGACCTGATGTTTGCATCGACGCACTTCGGGTTTCGGAGGGCTCTGCACGATGGATTCTTCAACGTAGTGTCTCTGGCATCCACCACGGGATTTGGAAATTCTGATTATGCTTCATGGCCTCTGTTTTCGAAGATGTTGTTGATGCTGGTGATGCTCATTGGTGGGTGCGCCGGATCTACTGCCGGTGGAGTGAAGATGAACCGTGTCATTCTATTTGTGAAGACGGCCCGTCGTGAATTGATCCAGTCTTTCCGTCCGAATCAGGTTTTTCGCACACGTCTCAACGGGGTGGCTCCAGACGAGCGGGTTTTTGCGACTACTTCTTTTTTCATCGCGATGGGTTTCGTTATGACGGGAGCTTCCTGTGTCCTTGTATCATTACTGGAGCCCCAGTTGAACATGATTTCGACGATCGGATGTGTGTTCGCCACACTCTTCAATATCGGTCCCGGATTTGACGCGGTAGGCCCGGCGGAAAACTTCGGTTTTCTCAACCCGCCTACCAAGATTGTCCTGAGTTTCCTCATGATCCTGGGGCGTTTAGAGTTCTTTGCTCTGCTGGTTCTCTTCGTGCCGTCTCTGTGGAAGAAATACTAGCTCATGTTGACTCTTGATACGCCGCTCAACGAGGTCGGAAGTGTCCGGATCGATAAGAAGATGCGGGATGGAATGGGGAAAATGGGGCTGCATTCGGTCGGTGATTTACTGCAGCATTATCCGCGTCGATACGAGGATCGACGTCACTTTGATACTTTCCCGGAAGGACCCACTGAGCATCCTGTGTGCCTCCATATTGAGGTGGTTGATTGTTCCAGCCGGTTTGGAAAGGGCCGCGGGCGTCGTTGGTTTGAAGCTATCGTTGAGCCGAAGGGGGGAGCTAATGTTCTTGGGAATCGAATTGTACTTCGCTGGTTCAATCTCGCTTACATTCAAAAGATCATAACAGTCGGCCACGAAATGGTGCTGTTTGGACAACCGAAATGGAGCGGCAGGCGGCTTGTCATTGATCATCCTGATTTCGAGATTGTGGATGGCGACACATCTGCCAGCGAAGCTCACATGGGGCGCATCGTACCCATTTATCCTCTTGTTTCCGGTGTTTCACAGAAGCCTTTACGCACTCTCGCATATCGAGTCTTATCGGATCTTCCTGATGATTTACCACCGGAGTGGCTACCTCCCGGGGCTTGTCCGGGCGGGCTCAGCAAGGCCCGTGCAATTCGCGGAATTCACTATCCTGATTCCATGGAGGATTTGGAGCCGGCGCGTCGCTACCTCGCTCTGGAAGAATTTGCCCGGTTGCAACTCGTTCTGCAAAAGCGTCGCAGTCAACACAGGGAATCGGGAGGAGCCGTACATGCCGGGCATGGAAACCTGTGGCAGGAATTGCAGGATCAGCTTCCTTTCGAGCCAACCGGGGCGCAGTGTCGAACAATCGAGGAAATCCGTACGGATCTTTCCGCCCGGGAACCGATGGTTCGCCTGCTTCAGGGGGATGTCGGGGCCGGAAAGACTCTTGTCGCGGCGGCGGCCGTTTCTCTTGTCGTCGAGGCGGGATTTGATGCTGCGCTGATGGCTCCCACTCAGATACTCGCGGAACAGCATTTTCAGACATTTCAAAGCTGGTTTGAACCGCTCGGCATCGAAGTAAAACTGAAAACGGGGAATCGCGCAGCTGGTGGTGATCTCCCGCTGTTCTCCGGAAATGCGGGGAAAATGGCGAAAGGCAGCCTCACTATTGGCACTCATGCTCTTATCCACGATAAAGAAGGGTTCGCCAACGGTCTCGGCCTTGCGGTAATTGATGAGCAGCACAAATTCGGGGTCGCGCAGAGACAGTCACTCATCGAACGGGGTGACACCCCGGATGTTCTTGTCATGACCGCAACTCCCATTCCACGCACGCTTGCTCTCGCTTTTTACGGAGATCTCGACGTATCTATTCTCGACGAGCTTCCTCCCGGACGGGGAAGGATCATCACCGGGATCCGGCTTACTTCCCAGACGGAACAAGCCACTGGCTTTCTCCGGGATCAACTCAGGGAAGGCCGTCAGGCTTATGTGGTTTATCCCCTGATCGAAGAGTCAGAAAAGCTGAAGGCGAATGCAGCCACCGTCGAATTTGAAGCCTGGAAAAAACGGCTGCCGGAAGCAAAACTCGTTCTGCTTCACGGAAAAATGACACCGGAGGAGAAAGAATCTGTTATGGGGGAGTTCCGCTCGGGGCAAGCACAGGTTCTTGTTTCCACCACAGTCATCGAAGTCGGTGTCGATGTGCCGAATGCAAATGTGATGCTGATCTACAACGCGGAACGTTTCGGACTCGCGCAGATTCATCAGCTGCGGGGTCGAATCGGGCGTGGCCGGCACAAGAGTTTTTGTGTCCTCATGATTGATCCGGATGCTGCTGAAGCGAGAGAACGGCTCCGCGTTCTCGAAGAAACCCGCGACGGTTTCCGTATTGCCGACGAGGACCTTCGCCAGCGGGGACCCGGAGAAGTTTTGGGAACACAGCAAAGTGGATTGCCGGACTTGAAGTTTGGCGATTTCCTCGGAGACACGAAACTGGTTGAGCAGGCGAAAGAGATAGCAGAGAGGATACTGGAGAGCGATAGGGAGGGGGAGGAAACTCACAGGGGCAGTCCAGCGTAGGGGTTCCGCTACCGCCGGAGGAGGAAACGAGCCGGCCTTGATCGGGGCGGAAGAATGTCTCCTGCCTGCTGAAGCCGGAGTTACATGAATGCGCGCAGGCTCGCGCAAGGATTGCATTGCGTTGCGCCAATCCAGTTGATACCTTTTTGGGAGTCCCCGAAAGAAATCCCTTCTCATTACGAAAATTTTATGACTGAAGAAAAAACAGAACAGAAGTCCAGCGTCAGCCGCCGCAAATTCGTTGCCGGTGCCGCCACAGTGGGAGCTGCTGCATCAGCCCTGCCCGTAGAAATTTCCGCACAGGTTGCCGGAAGCGATCAGATCAAAGTCGGTATGGTAGGTGTCGGCGGCCGGAATTCCGGCGCGATTGTGCAGAACCTCACCGCCAATGACAGCGCACACCTTGTCGCGGTTGCGGACGCCTTTCAGGACAAAATCGACGGAACCGGCCCGCGAGGAAAAGGACTTCCCGTGATTCGCAAGCAACTCGAAAGCCAGGGCAAAGAAAAGCAGTTCGACGTTCCGGCCAGTCGCCAGTATGCCGGATTTGATGCCTACAAAGCAGTCATCGATCAGGTAGACCTCGTCTGTATCGCAACGCCTCCCGGCTTCCGTCCGATTCACTTCGACTATGCGATTCAGCAGAACAAGCACGTTTTCATGGAGAAGCCTGTCTGTGTTGACGCGAAAGGCTTCAACCAGGTGATTGAAGCGGCGAAGCGCGCCGACCAGCAGAACCGCAAGGTCGTCGTTGGCCTCCAGCGTCACTACGAGGATTCCTACCTCACTGCTTTCAAAAAGGTTCACGAAGAAGGTCTCATCGGTGAAATTGTTGCCGGTTACGCCTGGTGGAACACCCGTCGTCCCTGGATCATTTCCCGCGAACCGGGGTGGACCGAAATGGAGTATCAGATGCGGAACTGGTACCATTTCAACTGGCTCTGCGGCGATCATATTGCCGAGCAGCACGTTCACAATATCGACGTCATCAACTGGTTCGTAAGCGGTGACCCCGTCGCCGGAGGAAACCCGATTTCCGGATACGGCTTCGGAGGTCGTGCCGGATCGGAACCCGCCTCAGTCGGGGAGATCTTTGATCACCACTCCGTCGAATTCCGCTACGGCCCCGAGCACAACAACGTTGTCATGGCGAGCCAGTGCCGCCACCTTCCCGGTTGCGACAACAAAGTTGCTGAAGAAATTCACGGAACCGAAGGAATCCTTTACCTCGAAGGCAACAAGACCCGTATCACTGACCCGAGCGGGAAAGAAGTGAAGTGGCAATACCGCGCTCCACGCACCCCGGTTTCCCCCTATCAGGTGGAGCACGACGAGCTCTATCGTCATATCCAGGAGGACAAACCGCTCAACAACGCCTACTACGGCGCAAAGAGTTCTTTCACTTCCGTTCTCGGACGGCTCGCCAGCTACAGCGGCAAGGTCGTCGACTGGGACAAGGCAGTTGAGTCTGACTTCTCCATCATGCCCGAGGAGTTCGACTTCAACGCCGAAGCTCCCGTCAAGCCGGACGAAAATGGCGATTACGCCATCGCCGTTCCCGGTCAGTGGAAGCTTCCCTGGGACAAGGCAGCTCAGAAGAAAGAAAAAGGTAAAAAGGCCTGATCCTACTTTGCCCAAAAGTCTTCAAAAGAGCCCCGTCCGCAAGGTCGGGGCTTTTTTATTGCAACAGCTCCAGCAGCTCCCCTTCGCTGAGTCCCGCATCCCCGGCCTCGTTCAACAGGGCTTCCGTCATTTCCCGCTTCCGGTTCTGCAAGGCGAGGATTTTTTCCTCCACCGTTCCCCGCGTGATCAGTTTGTAACTCGTTACCACATTCGTCTGTCCAATCCGGTGAGCCCGGTCCGTCGCCTGCGCTTCCACAGCCGGGTTCCACCACGGGTCGACGTGAATCACCGTGTCTGCCGCCGTCAGGTTGAGACCGACACCACCCGCCTTTAAACTGATGAGAAACACCGGCACCTCGTTTTCCTGAAAACGTTTCACCACCTCACTGCGGTTGCGCGTTGAACCGTCGAGGTAGCAGAAGTCGACTCCTTTTGCGGCGAGATCCGGCACCAGGATCTGGAGCATCTCCACAAACTGACTGAACACGAGAACACGATGGCCGCCTTCAATTGCCTCGTCCAGCAGCTCACCAAGAGCATCTGCCTTCACCGAAGCGTCTTCGTCTTTCACCTCCTGCATCCCCAGAAGGCGCAGGTCACAGCATGTTTGCCGCAGTCTGAGCAAAGCTGTCAGCGCGAGCATGCGTTGTCGACCTCCGTCCGCATCAAGAATAGCAGAGCGGCTTTCGCGAAGAAGGGCCTCGTATATTTCGCGTTGTTTTGGCTTCAGGTCACAATAGACGACCTGTTCGATTTTCTCCGGAAGATCCTTTGCGACATCGCTCTTGAGGCGTCGAAGGACTACCGGTCGCAGTCTCCGCGAAAGCCGGTCCCGAACCTGCGCGGAAGGATCACTGGAAGAAAGGGGCTTCTCAAAACGCTCCGCAAAATCCTTTCTCCTGCCGAGATAACCCGGAAGCGCGAATTGCGTGATCGACCATAAATCTCGAACCGAGTTCTCCACCGGTGTTCCCGTGAGCGCGAAGCGATAGGTCCCGCTGAGCCGATGGGCTGCCTTGCTGACCTGGGCCTCCGGATTTTTGATGTGCTGCGCTTCGTCCAGAATCACGACATCGAAATCACGCTCCGCCCACACGGCCTCATCCCTCCGAAGGAGGGCATAGCTCGTTACAAAGATATCCGCATCGTCGTTCTCCGAGAGAATTTTCTCCCGGTTCGGCCCCTCGATCGCAACGGCTTTCAATTCCGGAGTGAATTTCTCTGCCTCTGCGACCCAGTTGAAAACCAGTGAGGACGGGCAAACCACCAGCGAAGTGCCTCCGACCGAGTAGAGAAAAGACAGCGTCTGCAAAGTCTTTCCGAGACCCATGTCATCGGCAAGGATTCCCCCCATCCCCTGCGACGCCAGTCCCTGCATCCATTCGACTCCTGCAAGCTGATACGGCCGCAAAGTTGCTGTCAGGTCATCCGAAAGGTCGTAAAACTCGATTCCTTCTTCCGTGGTTTGCCAGGGCACTGCGCCGCTCGTTTGAAAGGAAAAATCCTTTGCCGTCTCCTTTAGATAACCTGCCTGTGATTGATCGACCCGATAGGTTCCGGGGGCGATTTGCTCCGGCTCGCAATCGCTTAAAATTTCATCAAAACTGTCCGCCAGCGTACGGTCGAGCACAGCAATTTTCCCTCCGTCGAGAGGCTTGCTGCCCTGCCCCATTCGCAGAAGTCGATCGATTTCCTGCCGCGGGATGGATGCTCCCGATGCGGTTCCGAACTCCAGCTCCATCGAAAACCAGTCTTCCCCGCTCGACTGAAATTCCATCTGCGTTTCGATCGGCTCAACCTGCCCGAGGGCGTGGTCGAAACGCTCGCCTGTCGAGATTTGAAACCGGTTTTGGAAACGGGGAAAACCGTGTGCGAGGAACTGAAGGATCGCTTCCTTGTCTTTCAGCACCCACCGACCTTCTGATCCGCGCCGTTGAAAACCGGCTTCCTCCAGCGACGTGACAGCCTCCCGTTCGGTCGCAGCATCCGCCAGCTCCAGGCCCGCGACCGTTTCGCGAACCGATGGACGATCCGTCGCCGCAGCAACCACTTCGTCGCCGTAAACGAAGGAAAGATGTGCGTCGAGGTGATTCAGGGAACCTTCCAGCTCCAGGCGCACGTCTGCGCCGGGACGGGAAATTTTGAGATCATCACATTCAAAATGCTGCTGAAATTCCGCCAGTGCACTCGCGGCACGCTCCGGGGTAACTTGTATTCCCCCGACCAAAACTGCCTGCAAATCCCCCGCCAGGCCCGGAGCGACCGGCTGAAGCAAACTCTCTTCTGAAAGTACCCACGTCGCCATCGATGAGAGCAGAGGCTCCACGCCGTCCGGCCAGTCAACGCGAAACCGCAAGTCTGACTTCCGCAAAAGGGAGGGCCTATAGGGAAGGTGGGAAAGGCGCAAGCTGTCTCCCCGCCCGAGCGTAACTCCCCCGTGTCCCGGAATGGTGGAGAGAATCCGGGACAGGTCGTCCGTTGTCACTGACAACATCCCGGGGACTGATTCCGGAGAGATCCGCTGCAGGACCCGGTAAAGAGCCGCATCCGCCGCGTCAAAAAACAGAACTGTCGATCTTGGAACCGCCTTGAGGAGGCTTCTTTCACCTTCAATCTCGATTTCGACACCAATCGCAACCCTTCCCTTTGCCCAGGACGCGGCAAGATTTGGGGGCAGGACGAGATGCAGTGACGCGGCCTTCGTTTTCTTGTCCGCCTGTTCCCGGGCCTCCGGCCAGTCAGGAGAGAGAGCCATTTTCTTCTCGTCCTTCGCCACCGCTGCCGGTGTTGCGGATCTTTGCTTTACCGTCGGCTCCAGGACTTCGAGTCCGACAGCAAGGGCGTGTGCACAAATGATCCCCTCCCTTCGGGCGCGGTAGCAGGGGCAGTGATTTTCCATATCGGTTCGCGAATGAATCTCCATTCGCGTCCGAAAGGTTTTGCCCTTGTCCTTCACGAGTCCCTCCAGCACGCCGTTTTCAAACGAAGCGTCGTCGATTCTTCCGGCCGCGTGGAGCGACCGGGCTTCTTTCATTTCCTTCCAGCCTCCGGAATCGGAGAGGAATTTTCGGCTAAGCGCAACGGGGTCAGACATCAGGCCCGGAACTTGATAGGGTTAGGTCAATGATTCAACCCTGTTCCCTCCCTCACTATACAGGGTTGTCTTCGAAAATTGCTTTTGCCCTCTGCAAAGCCGTTGCGGTGGCCGGCCTTTGCGTGAATGTCCCCCGTGAACGCTTTGCGCCGTCAGTTTTTTCTCAGTTATGCCGTGATCGGGAGCGTGATGCCTCTGATGACGGTTTTTCTGAGGGAACAGGGGGGATTTGATTTTCTTCAGATCGGCCTCGCAATGTCGCTGATGAATATTCCAATGCTCTGTTCGCCGGCTCTGATTACACTCCTTGCAGACCGGAATGTCGACGCCCGGAAGATTCTCGCGATTGCCTACACCTGCAGCTCGGTTGTGCTCTCGCTGATGTATTTCTCGAACCACATAGCGATTACGCTCGCGTTGTTCATTTTCCACGGGCTTTCCTTTGTGGCGATGATTCCGCTGCAGGACGGTTACTTTTTCTCGATTGCCGAATCGATGAGAAAGCGGGGTGAGCCTGCGGTCGAGTATCCGCAGATCCGGGTTTGGGGAACGGTGGGTTTTATTCTGCCGAGCCTGATATTGTTTTATCCGCTTTCGCAGGGAGCGAATGCTGCCTCGATTCTACCCTGTGCGGTGGTTTTCTGCCTGCTCAGTCTGGCGAATGCACGGACGCTTCCGGTCGTGGAGCGTCCTGTTGTGTCAGGGAAAAAGCTTCCGACACGCGTCGCGCTCGGGGCGATTTTTTCTCCGAAGGCCCGTTGGCTGTCGATTGGCCTGTTTTTCGGTTTTATGGCGGCGACGACCTACTACGCGTTTATCGGGAATTTTCTCGATGAAGAGGTGGGCATCCCGAAGCGCTACATCGGGCTGATCATCAATATCGGCGTGGTGCTGGAGGTCGGCTTCACGATCCTTATGCCGTGGCTGCAGCGCAAAATTCAGCTGAAGGGGATTCTTGTGCTCGGGTTTTTCTGCATGGTCGCGCGAATGTTCCTGCTCGCTTTTTTCCCTTATGCCTGGGTCGCGGTGGTGGTGCAGATCTGTCACGGACTGGAGGTGCTGGCTCTGTTTGTGGGGCCGGTGATGTTTCTGAACCGTCTCGCCACGGATGAGTTTCGCAATTCCATTCAGGGTGTCTTTACGATGGCGATTGGTGGCGTTGCCCGGGTGCTCGGCGGCGTCACGGCAGGTATCGTGGTTTCGGAATTCGGCCTCGACGGAGGACTGATTCACGGAGCCTGCCTCGCGACAGTGGCATTTCTGATTATTACGTTTTTGTTTCGCAGGATTCCTCCTGCAGAGGAGCAGGATGAGTTAGTGGTTTCCCCGGAGGACGCTTCATGATAGAGGTTTTCTCCATTCATCAATGACTCATTCTTCCCACGGTGCCGATGCTGAACATTGGTCGAGGAGCGCAATCGCGAGCTTCGTCCTTTCTCTGATGGGATTCGCCACGCTCTGGATGGTGATCGGGCTTTTTCTCTGCGCTGCCGGAACGGTGGTCGGGCACGCGGCGCGTTACTGGACAAAGGTGGAAGGACTTCGTGGACGCGGGCTTGCGACGGTTGGAACGGGGCTGGGCTACTTTTCAATGTTGTCTTTCCCTGTGCTTATGCTCGTGGTCGGGATTTCTTTTCCGGCGGTGAACATGTTGAAAACCGGGCAGGCCGAGGGGCTCCGAAAAGAATCCCAGATCAAGGCATCGCGCCTTTTTGTTGCGTGTGAGGCATACGCCCGCGCCAATTCAGATCGTTACCCGTCGGAGTGGAAACAGCTGTCGGGAGCCTTCGTCGCGACGGCGGAATTGAATGAGTTGCTGCGAAGCCCATATCCGGGTGGTCGTCCGGTGGCATTTGAGATTGTGCCTCATGACCGGCCGGTGCTTGACGCCATCGCTGATTCTGTAATCGTGATACAGGAAATCGCACCGGCGACGGAAAAGCAAATCGCGGTCGTCTATGCGGACGGAAATGTGAAATCAATCTACAACCCTGACTCCTGACATGAATGCCTTTCGACACCTCATCCTCTCCGCGGTGATCACCGTTCCTTTTTTCACCACAGCTGATGAGACCCCCATCTACGTCTCCGCCGATCAGACAGAAGAACTCATGGCGAAGGACGGGCAGAAGGTGGTCGTCTACGGAGAAACGCACGGGAGCGGAAAGTCATCGTCCGGGATGAACTTTGTGAATTTCAAGGGCGCTGAGTTTTACCTTGTCACCTTTAAAAGCGACGTCGATGAATTCGAAGACGGAGAACCTGCCGATGTCTACGATGATAAACGCATTGCCGTCACCGGGGTGGTTTCCATTTACAAAGAAAAGCCACAGATCAAGCTGACCTCGCCGGACCAGGTCCGGATCCTCGAAGAGGGCGAAGAATTTCCTCCGCCGGGAGCCGCGAAAGCGGAAGAGGAGAAAGCCGGGGAAAAAGCAATGCCGAAGAAGGAAGAGGAGAAAGAGTCGGACGACAAAAAGGAGGAAGCGAAGAAGAAGCCACCGGTCGATCCGAAGAAGTATTTTAAGTGAGCGGGGCTCACATCCCCACAGCACTCCGAACGCGGTCGATCACTTCCCGTGCTTTTTCCCGGGCGCGTTTTGCCCCGGATTCCAGAACTCCGTCGACGTAGGCGGCGTCTTGCACCAGTTCCTCGCGACGCTCGCGCATCGGTGCGAAGTGGTCACGGATCGATTCAAAGAGTTGCTGTTTGTAATGGCCGTATCCCTGACCGCCGGCGCGAAATGAATCTTTCATTTCCTCCACCTCACCGGGTGAAGCGAAAAGCTGATACAGCTCAACGATGTAGCTTTCATCGGGATTCTTCGGATCTTCGACCGCAGTGGAATCCGTCACGATCCTCATGATTTTCTTGCGGAGCTTTTTCTCGGTCTCCTCAAAGAGTTCAATCGTGTTGTCGTAGCTCTTGCTCATCTTTCGGCCGTCGAGTCCCGGAACCGTCGCGGTGTCCTCACGAATCCGGGGTTCGGGCACAACGAGAAGATCTTCGCCGTAGCGGTCGTTGAATTTTCCGGCGATGTCGCGAGTCACCTCGATGTGCTGCTTCTGGTCTTTACCGATCGGGACGATGTTGGAATCGAAGATCAAGATGTCCGCCGCCTGCAAAACCGGATAAGCGAAAAGGCCGTGAGAAGCGGAGATCCCCTGGGCGATCTTGTCTTTGTAGGAAACGCAGCGCTCCAACAATCCCATAGGTGTTACGCAACTGAGAATCCAGGCCAGTTCCGTCACTTCGGGAACATCGGATTGACGCCAGAAAGTCGCCTTTTCGGGATCCAGCCCACAGGCGAGAAAGTCGATTGCGAGATTGCGAACGTTGCTCCGGAGGGTATCCGGGTCGTGCGTCGATGTCAGCGAATGATAGTCCGCCATGAAATAAAATGCATCGCCCTCGTCCTGAAGTCGGATCGAAGGCTCCATCATTCCGAGGTAGTTTCCGATGTGCGGGCGACCGCTCGGTTGGATCCCTGATAAAATGCGCATGGTAATTGGCAGACCTTTCTACAGGACCGCGACGAAATCAAATCAGCGGTGAAAAACAATTCCCGGAAAGCCCGTGCTCATCCAGCCACCAGCAGATCTCCAGTTCAGCAAAGGGAACATTGCTGCATAATTGAACTTTGTTCACTTTTTTACTGGACGGGTGAACACTTAATGGTATTCTTCTCGAAATCCTTTGGCATATTATGGTTGAACTGCTATCTCCTAACGAAAACGAAGCCGCCGCTACCAGTGCGCCCGATACGTCGGAAGCGACTTCTCCTGCTACAGACATCAAAGAGGCGAAGAGCGCCACCGGGAAGAAATCTGCAAAATCGGCATCCGGAAAGCGCGCCACGAAATCGCCAACCAAATCGAAATCCGCACCCCAAGAAACAATGGCCTCGAAAAGCGCAGACAAGGAAACCAATCGAATTGCAGAAGCGAGAGCAAAGAATCTCGACCTCGCGATTTCCCAGATTCAAAAAGATTTTGGCGAGGCGGCGATCATGCGCCTCGGCACCGACAACCACATGGACGTGGAGGTCATTCCCACCGGGAACCTCATCATTGATCGCGCTCTCGGAGCAGGCGGTTTCCCACGCGGAAGAATTGTCGAAGTTTATGGGCCTGAGTCTTCCGGTAAAACGACCCTGACTTTGACAGCGGTTGCGCAGGCGCAAAAAATGGGTGGGCTCGCTGCATTTGTTGACGTCGAGCATGCGCTGGACCCGCAGTATGCACGCCGTCTCGGGGTGGACCTGGACAACTTGCTGCTTTCGCAGCCGAGCTCCGGTGAGGAAGCGCTTCGTATCGTCGAAACACTGGTTCGTTCCAACGCACTCGATGTCATCATTCTCGACTCCGTCGCAGCACTTGTGACCAAGCAGGAATTGGACGGGGAAATTGGCGATGCCACCGTTGGGGCGCAGGCCCGTCTTATGAGTGCTGCGCTGAGGAAACTTACTTCTATCATTTCAAAGGCCCGCACTGTGGTGATTTTCACCAACCAGATTCGGGAAAAGGTCGGTGTGATGTTCGGAAACCCCGAGACCCAGCCCGGCGGTCGTGCGCTCAAGTTCTACAGTTCCGTTCGGTGCGACATTCGCCGGACCGGTAGCATCAAGGGATCCGATGGCAATGTCGCTGGAAACCGCACTCGTCTCAAAGTGGTGAAAAACAAAGTGGCTCCTCCCTACGGGGAAGCTGAATTCGATATCATGTTCAATGAAGGGATTTCTGCAGTCGGTTCGCTGCTCGATCTCGCGATTGAGCACGATATTCTTCAGAAGCGCGGTTCCTGGATCAGTTACAAGGGTTCCCAGCTCGCGCAGGGGCGTGACGCTGCCAAGGAGGCCCTGAAAGCGGATGAAGCCCTCTACGCCGAAGTCGAAGCAGAAGTGAAGGCTGCCATGGACGGCGGAGACGAGGAATAGAGCGGGCGAATTTCGAAAACGCGACTGATTCCGGAGCGCTGTCGATACCTCGCTGCCGGATGGTCGACGTCTCGTCGACTGCTGGGTTGAATGTGACTTCGGTTTGTAGTCACGGGGGACCGTGACCCTCCGTGGGGTTTGCCTTGATCTGCGAAAAGCTGTCGATACCTCGTTTCCGGAGGGGCGACGTCCCGTCGACTGCTGGGTTGAATGTGACTTCGGTTTGCAGTCACGGAGGACCGTGACCCTCCGAAGTTCAATGCCGTGTAGCCTACCGACAGCAATGACCGTTATTTGCATGTGCTTTGTGATACATTGCACAGGTTCAAATGATTCCGGCTTCCCGGGATGCATTCCGAATGGCAGAATGGGCGAATGAAATTCGTCGCCGTCATAATCCTGTCGATCATTGTTGGTGCTGTTGTCGGTTACTCAACTGGATTACAGGAAGGGCGTTTTCAAGCCAAGCTGGAGGAGTGCAAGATGTTACGTATCCGGCTGACTGATTCCGAAATTGTTCCGAAGAACGCGATAACCGAATGTCTCAAGGCCCGGCTGTATGAAAATATCGCTTTCGGCTTTCCGGATGATCCGGGTTACCTGCGCGCTCAAGATTGGGATGTCGGAAAGGTCAATGTGCGCCTGATGGGAGATAATGTCTTCTCAAAGGGACTTATGATCCCGTTCTCGATCTGAATTCGGCAAACGAGAAAGTCCGGGAAAGGCAATAACGAACCGGACGTCCGTGCCGGAGGTGGTTCGTTAGAAAAGGCGAACTGAAGTAGTCCGGAAAAAAAGAAAAGGCACACCACAAGAGTTTCCACATCTCGCCGAGCCCCCTGAAAAGTGAAGGGGCCGCTTACTCCGAAGAACAAGCGACCCCAAAACACGAAACACAAACAGACAGTTACCGAGAAAGTAACCGACTATAGAATAGTTAATATTTAAGTTTAGTCAACAATAAAGCGTTAAAAACTTCATTTTTTTCCAATTTATCCAACTTTTCTCGCTCCGTAGCCGGTTTGGTGTAGATTTCGGGCCAGTTTTTGAGTCATGAAACCATCTTGTTCTTTCATTCCCAGGGCCGGCTCGATCCGGGCCTGCATCACAGGAATTGCCACCGCAGTCGCTGCGATGGTGGTAGTCGGATGTGCGACCAAGCCGCCGGAGGAAACGGTTCCGGCCAGTATGGCTGTTCGATATGGAACGATTCAGGACATGAGCAAGGTGAAGGTGAAGGTCAGTTTGGGCAATCGCGCGGTCTATGTGATGGAGGGGGATGAGCCTCGTTTTGTTGCCGCGGTGGCTATTGGGACTCCTTCAGATCCCACTCCGACAGGAACTTTCAAGGTGCAGCACAAAGAGGTCAAAAAACGTTCCAGCAGTTACGGGTTTTTCGTGAAAGACGGTCAAGTGATTCCCGGCGAGCGTCGAAAAATGCCTTCCGGATACCGCTACGTTGGTTATCCGCTTCCCTACTGGGTCTACTTTTCTCATGGATGCGGATTCCACGCCGGAGCAGTTTGGCCTCAGCCTCGAACTCACGGATGTCTCCGCCTTCATAAGACAATTGCCGATGATTTCTACCACATGGTGAAGGTTGGCACTCCGGTCATCATTCAAAACAGTCTGCCAGAAGACGCCACGATTGGTAAAAATGTGCCGCGTCCCACCGACTATGCTCATCCGGACTCCCCACCTTCTGTGCGCGCATCGGATGCTGTCTTTACCGATATGGATAACGTCTGGTTCTAGTTACTACGGAGTTCGAATCTGATTTCATGCCAGCCGTCCCCAAGAAGAAGAAGCGTGTGAATGTCCGCACGCCGGAAGTGATGGAGCGCGTCCAGGCGGAAGTGGCGAATCACTACCAGAGTTCAATTGTTGAAAAAGTCCGCTCTCGTGGCGGGGTTCTGACGATTGGGAAAACGACTGTCCGTCTCGCCCAGCAGTTTGGTTTTTGCTACGGGGTTGAGAGGGCGATTGATCTTGCCTACGCTTCGCGCCGGGTATTTCCCGACAACCGCATTTTTCTGATCGGAGAAATCATTCACAATCCCGAGGTGAATCGGCAGCTCGAGGAGATGAAGATTGTTTCCCTTCCCTGGAGGGAAATGGACGAGCAATATGATGATTTGGACGAGAATGATGTTGTGATCGTTCCTGCCTTCGGTGCTCCGATTTCATTCATGGACAAGGTTGAGTCGCAGGGATGTCAGATTGTGGACACCACCTGTGGCGATGTCATGAAGGTATGGCGCCGCGTCCGGAATTTCGCAAAGGACGGAGTAACATCGATTATTCACGGGAAAGCCGATCACGAGGAGACTCGGGCTACGGCTTCGCGTGCTGCTGGTGATGACGGCAAGGGCAGTTACCTTATCGTGCTCACGCTGGAGGATGTCGACGTTGTTTGTGATTACATCCGCAACGGCGGTGATCGCGAGGCTTTTCTCTCCCGGTTTTCGGGCTCCGTTTCTGAAGGGTTTGATCCTGATAAACATCTCAAACAGGTGGGGGTGGCAAATCAGACGACGATGTTGAAGTCCGAGACGGAGGAGATTCAACGGCGCGTCAGAGTTGCGATTGAAGATCGCGACGGAAGTGCCGACAATTTTCTCGTATTCGACACGATCTGTGGCGCAACTCAGGAACGCCAGGATGCGCTCTTCGAGATGTTGAATCATCACATGGATGTTCTCCTCGTTGTTGGTGGCTACAACAGTTCCAATACAACCCATCTTGTTGAAATTGGTGAGAAAGAGTTGCCCACCTTTTTTATCCGGAGCGCGAAATGCCTGAAATCGCTCGAGGAAATTGTTCACTACGACCTCCACCGGAAGACGGAAGTAAACAGTGAGTTCAAAGGGTTTACCGGAGACGGTGATCTCGTAGTTGGGATCACTGCAGGGGCATCCTGCCCGAGCAATTTGATCGAGGAAACCATTCTGAAGGCCTTCGAGCTTCGCGGCGTCTCGCCTGAACAGGTAAGGGAGGCGTAAATCTACCCTCCCGGGGGTCTGGTAAACGGAGCGGCAGCCTCTCTCGCTTCGATTTCCATCTCCGCTTCCCAGTATCCGTCGCGAACGCACTGGGTGAGATATTCCCGCAGGAAGTTTTCAATTCCCCCAAGTCGCTCGAATTGCGCTACGTGGGTGAGTTCGTGAACCAGCAGCGATGGATTCGTTGCCTGCGAAGCCTCGAGGTAGATGCCGTAGTTCACAGCCATTCCGGTTGGGCCTTCGGAGAAGATTCGCAAGAGCTTCGTAAACCACGAACCCGGTGTCGGAATGCGGGGGACGGGCAAAATACGAACCGCTTCCGGTTTGGAGACCCCCACATCGGTGGCCCACATGGTTTCCCATTCGCTGAGGGGGCGACCTTCGGCGAGAATGACGGCTTCCTGCCTGCGGGCCCACTTTGTTCCCCACGGTAGAACTGCCTTTACGATCATGTCTGTCCAGAACGGGTTCATGATTCGTTTTTCGGATTCGGGAGACTGACGGGGCCGAGGTATTCCCCTGCAGCCACGCGCTTCCACCAGTCGCCGGTTCGGGCGCGTTCCTCAGGTGTTGTAAAGTTGTAGTTGAAAAGCCGCGCGCGAATCAACCGTGGCGGATTATTGGGAAAAGGGTTGTGTTTGATGAGCCCTTCGACACTCGAATCGCCACGCAGCAGTTTCACAATAAGAGATTCTATCCATTTCGCATACCGGCTACGGGGATCAAACCGTTTCTCCAGAGCTGCGAACCAGAACTGCCACGCGACCCGAGGTTGGTGCGGGGCGACAAATTTGGGACGGTCAGAAAGTTCGTCGACTTTCCAGGCGATATCATACTCGAACCACGACGTTCCGTCCCAGCTTCCCTCCAGAATGATTTCGGGACGCTCTGTTGTCATCGTGCGAAACAGGCCATACCCCGAAACAAGTCGGAACGGATTCATTTGCCGGCGAAACACATCGAACCAACCGGGCGTGAGGTTTTTTTTGAATACCGGATTGGGAGCCTGGTGAAAATCGCTCAGGACGACGTGTAGATTCAGCAGTCCCAGCAAAACGAAAATCGGTCCGGCGACAGAAAGTTTGATCGCTCGTTGTTTCCATACCGGTCGCGGAACGAGGCCCTCCGGCGTGAATTTCAGCAGTTCGCGAAACCACTTCGGCCAGAGCCGGTCGTGGATCAGAGGCAGGCAGAGTGCTATGGTAAGCCAGTTGAAGAAGGTATAGTTACCTGTCGCGAGAATCACGACCATCAAAAGGCTGAAACCAATTGCGGCAGTAAGCCTTCCGAAGCGTCCGAAGACAATCGCAAAAGGCAGAATCAATTCGATGAAGTACATCGGCCAGATCGAGAACTTGTGAAATCCCTCTGACCAGTGGTGTGCATGCCATGCCGTCCATGTTGGAATCGGTTGTGTCATGTAGTGAAAGGTCATTGCGGTGTGTTCCGGCCACCATTCCGGTGTGGCATCTCCGGCCCATGCCAGCTTCACCCATCCGGAAAAGAACATCAGTTTCGCAATGAGAAACCACGAAAACACCAGCGCGATACGATTGACCAGACTGAGGCGCGGCGGGTTGCTCCAGGTGGAGTGAAGTTTCCAACTGGTCAGAAAAATTCCCAGGAATCCTGCTTCAAGGAGTAAGATGTCCCACTGGAAACTCATGAAAACCCCGCCGGTATTCACGAGTGAAAGGTAGATGATCCAGAGAAGAATCAGCGCGGGCCCGGAGAACCGTCCAACTATGACGAAAAGCGAGAGGATAGCCCCGATGAAGCAGAGAAACTGCAGCGCGAAATCACTGGTTCCGAAAATCCAGAAAGCATTCGGCAGGGCGAGGAAAGGGCTTTCGCCAGCCGCTCCGAGTCGATCTTTGAGAATTGCGTGCAGCTCCGAAGCCGGGCTCAGGCCGTCTTTCCCCACGAGCATCCCGACCTGCGTCCACCAGGATGTGATCGCGATAAAGTAGACCAGACCGAGAGCGCGGATCATGAGTGAGCGCCCGATCCTGTATCGATCCGTATCGAATCCGAAAATGGTATGCCAGGGTTCTTTCGTCACACTGGTGATTTTTCTCTGTTTTTCGCGGTGCCTGAGACGTTTCTTATAAACACGGACGCCCTTTGCCGAAACCGGAAAAGTGCGTTATTGTGGAAATTATCCCTCATTTTCATGGCTTCGTCCTATGATTGGCATCCGGCCACCAAAGGCCAATCCGTCTTCAAGGTGGAAACCCGCAACCTCGGTTGGTGGGTGCTGCTTGCGATTTTGATATCGGTGATCGTTCACGTGATTCTTTACATGGTTCTCGGCGGGATTCAACGCAGCGCGATGGGGATTAAGGGCGATCAAGTCGTCTGGCAGAATACCCGGGAGCAACTCAAGATCGATCAGGAAGAGTTGAACCGCCTTCTCGAAGAGCCGTTTATTCCTGAGGACACTCCTTTGGAGCCGGAGAAAATCAGTGACCTCGATCTGGTGCAGGAATTCGACGAGTTCGACTTGATGGAGGAAATGAAGGATGAAATCATCCGGATGTCCCCGATCGAGACTCCGCAGGTTTTTTCCGGGGAAGCCCCGAAGGCACCTGGAGAGGCTCTCAATATTGCAGCCGGTGGACTGGACATTTCAGTTGCGGAGGTTCTCGCAAAGGACCTCGATGACATGCGAAATAAGCTGATCGATTCCTCAGCCAATGTCTCTGCCGCGCAGCCGGTTCTGGAGTTGGTGGAAACCGACAATCTGGGGGATTCCGTTGATACGGATCAATTTTTCAAAGAGGCTGCTTCGAAGGCACTCGGGGACAAGGCCGGTGAATTCATGGAGGGGTATGCCAATCTCGATGACCTCGTTGGACGCACCGGGGGGCTTCCTCCGGGCGAGGAAAAGATCGCATTGCCGACGGACATTCTGTTTGAGTTCAATGAGTCAGACCTGAAAGAGCAGGCCCGGCTCAGCATGATGAAACTCGCCTTTATCGTGCAGACAAACCCGGAGGCGACGTTTGTGATCGAGGGGCACACGGACGGAATCGGTGATGATGAATACAACCGGAAGCTGAGTTTGCTTCGCGCCGAGGCGGTTCGGAAGTGGCTCGTCGAGCGTCTTCGGATAGATGCTTCGAATATCAAGGTCGTGGGGCTGGGGAAAACCCGTCCCATTGTTTCGCTTGAGGGAACAAAGGAGGAGCAGGCCATCAATCGTCGCGTCGAGATCGTGGTGAAGCAGCCTGAAAGTGTTGATCAGCCGGCGCAGCCGGCAAGGGCGGTTCCGGTCACAGATGAGCCGGCTCGTGCAAGACCGGTCGATCCCGTAGACGCACCGGCGCAACCGGCCAGGGCTGTTCCGGTGGAATAGGGCCCGCGCTTCTTTTTTTCTCCTTCCTGTTTTCTTTAGAGGATAAGGAAAAAGAAAAGTGATAAGGATAAAGAGTTGGACCCAACCCTATCACCTCTATGACTCAACCCTCTTCAGTCAAAGACCTAACCCTGTTAGGTCACAGCGAAAACCGGCTCCCGACCTCACCGGAGGATGCCACGCTCGAAGTGTTTCCGAACCGGAATGCGGACAGGAACTACTGGATCGAGCTGGACTATCCGGAATTCAGTTCCCTCTGCCCCGTAACGGGACAGCCGGACACCGCGCATCTCGTGATCAAATACATTCCCGGGGAGAAGTGCATTGAGACAAAGTCGCTGAAGTTCTATCTCGCGTCGTTCCGGAATACACCCTCGTTCAATGAGGACATTGTGAACCGGATTCTCGACGATCTATCGGGTGCCTGTTCGCCGCGTCGGATGATCGTGAGGGGCCGTTTTTCACCCCGGGGCGGGATTCAGTTGACTGCGACGGCTTCGTATCCGGATGCGGGGCTGGAGGAAATTGATGGATCCGGATCAGAATGAAGGTCGTCGTTCTCGTCAGTGGGGGAATGGACTCCGTGACGGCTTTGCACCACGCGGCGAAGAATCACGAAATCGTAGCCGGTCTCAGTTTCGATTACGGTTCGAAGCACAATGGCCGGGAGATTCCTTTCGCGGAGTGGCACTGCGAGCAGCTTGGAGTAAGGCATCAAGTGATGGCACTGCCATTCATCAATGCGCATTTTCAGAGCGATCTATTAAAGAGCGGCGGTGATATCCCGGAAGGGCACTACGAAGCGGATAACATGAAGCAAACGGTGGTTCCTTTCCGGAACGGGATCCTGCTTTCTATCGCCGCAGGTTTTGCAGAGAGCATAGGCGCGGAGGGCCTTGTTATCGCAGCGCATTCGGGTGATCATGCGATTTATCCGGATTGCCGGGAAGAGTTCATGCGCCCCATGGCGGAGGCGATTGCGGCGGGGACCTATGCGGATCTGCAGATTATCCGCCCGTTCATTGACCAGCGAAAAGAGGATATTGTCTCCGTCGGAGCGGAGCTGGGGGTGGATTTTTCGGAAACGTGGTCCTGCTACAAAGGCGGTGAGTTACACTGCGGAAAATGCGGAACCTGCGTCGAGCGGAAAGAGGCGTTTGCCATCGCCGGAGTCGAAGACCCGACGGTCTATTCCTGAGCGGCAGGGATGACTTGCTGAAGTCTCTTTCGCAGTGACTCGATTTCTTCCGTGGTCCACGGCTCCGAGAGCGGTTCCTTTTGCGAAATGATGTCGAGCACTTTCAGTCCTGCTGCCGCGACTTTTCCTGCACGCCCGGAATTGCCGGTGCGGGAATGGGCCGTTGCCAGAGTGACGAGATAGCGGGGATTCGGTATCTCACCTTCTGCAAGATTCTGGACCGGCAGAGTAGTTGCGAGTTCAAGAGCGCGTGAAGGATTCTGGAGTGATTTCTCCGGGCATTGCAGCAGGAGCTGGGCGAATTCGTTTACGGCCACATGTTGTTCCGGTGCCAGTGAAACCGCTTCGGAATATTGCTGCAGGGATGCCGTCCAGTTGCGCTGTAAAAGATACGCCTGGGCAAGTGTTCGGCGGGCTGAGGCGGCCTCCGCAGGAGGTGCTTTCATGGAAACGCTGCGTTCCAGGAAAGGGAGGGCTTCCTCGACTTTTCTCCTCTTCAGGAGAATGGCTCCGACGCTCTGGGTGGCCCGAATATTCTTTGATCCAAGCTCCGCAGCGCGGTGATAGTAAGTGAGCGCTTTTTCGGGGTCTCCCTGCTGGTAAAAGAAATCCGCTGCGTCGAGGTGGACGTCGGGATCATCAGGGCTCTCTTTGATTCCGTTTTCCCAGAGTTTTTCAGCAAGGTCTGCATTGCCTGTTGCAAGACAGGCGCTGGCAAGTTCCTTCCGGTATCTGTCTCGATCGGGGAGTCCTTCCCCGGCCTTTTTAAACCAGGCCAGCGCTTCTTCAAACTGTCCCTGTTTGGCGTAGGCCATAGACAGGTTGCCCAGAGCCAGGGGGACTTTTGGGTTGGCCTTGTTGGAATTTTTTAATTCTGCGACACCTTCTTCAAACCGGCCGGATTCCAGAAGCGCGAGGCCGAGCTGATTGTGGGCAACGTAGTTTTGCCCGGTAACCGCAATGGCGTGCCTCCATAAAGATTCCGCATTTTTCCAGGTCTGACTTTGTTGACTGGTTAGGAAGCTGAAGGCTGCGAGGACTGCGCCGAGCGCGATCCATCCCGCGAGAGGAGGAATCATGAATTCCCTGCTTTATGGCACTCCGATGAAGCTGGTGGACGGAGGGCGAAATTATCGTGCCTACACCTATATCGATGATGCTGTCGATTGCATGATTCGGATAATTGATAATCCGGGCGGCGTGTGCGATCGGGAAATTTTCAATATCGGGACACCTGAAAACGAGACGACCATCCGCGGGTTTGCCGAGCTGATGAAAGAGGTCTTTGACGAAGAATTCCGCATCGAGGGAGATCCCGATCCCGAAATCATCTCGGTAAGCGCTGATGAATTTTACGGTGAAGGCTATGAAGATTGCGACCGCCGGATTCCGGATGTGACGAAAGTCAGGGAGCGCCTCGGGTGGCAGTCCCGGCACGATCTCCGGTCGGTCGTATATCTGACGATGAAGTATTTTGTGGATCGGCACCGCTCGGGGGGATGGGGTGGCTGAAAAGTGAACAGCGGGAATCTGATCGGCTCCGCAGAAGCGGGGAGTCTTCCGGGCTTGCTGTGGAAAGCGAGACGGGGGATACTTGAAGCATGCACCTTCGATTTCTTCTTGTTCCGATAGTTCTCGCTGCTTCTCTGAACCTTTTCGCAGCTGAAAAGCCGAACGTGATTATCGTCTACACCGATGATCAGGGTTCGATCGACGCGAATTGCTATGGTGCTACCGACCTCGCCACCCCCCATATTGATCGGCTTGCCGAAACAGGAGTGCGCTTCACCCAGATGCTGGCGCCCTCTGCGATATGTTCTGCATCGCGCGCTGGATTGCTGACCGGACAAATGCCTGCGCGGGCCGGGGTACCGGCGAACGTTTCTTCGGCAAAAGGGAACTCCGGAATGCCGACAGAGAAAATCACAATCGCTGAAGCTCTCAGGAAATCCGGCTACGCAACAGGTCACATCGGGAAATGGCATCTCGGTTACACGCCGGAAACAATGCCGAATGCACAGGGCTTTGATTATTCTTTCGGCCACATGGGGGGGTGCATTGATAACTACTCGCACTTCTTTTACTGGCAGGGGCCGAACCGACACGACCTCTGGCGCAACGGCGAAGAGATCTGGCAGGACGGAGTCTATTTTGGGGACTCAATGGTCGACGAAATCAACGCCTTCATCGACAAGGAAAAAGACGGCCCGTTTTTTGTCTACTGGGCGATCAACTGGCCGCACTACCCGCTGCAGGGGACGGCGAAATGGCGCGATTACTACAAAGATCTGGAGCACCCTCGCGACAAGTACGCTGCATTCCTGTCATCGACCGATGACTTGCTGGGGCAATTGCTTGATCACCTTGAGAAATCGGGGCTGCGCGAGAATACGATGGTGATTTTTCAATCCGACCACGGGCACTCGGTCGAGGAGCGAACTTTTCACGGCGGTGGCTCGGCCGGCCCCTATCGCGGACACAAGGGCAATTTATTTGAAGGCGGGCTTCGGGTGCCGTCCGTTGTGAGTTGGCCTGCCGGTCTGCCGAAAGGAGAGGTGCGTGATCAGCTTGTGACCGGAATGGACTGGTTCCCGACAATTATGGAACTGACCGGAACGGAAATCGCGGCCGACCATATCATCGACGGCAAGTCGATGGTCAATGTGCTGCTCGACGAGGATGCAGGGAGTCAGCATGACTCCTTCTATTGGCGTCTTGGCGGAAATCCTGATAAAGCCAAGTGGGCAGTGCGAAAAGGGCCCTGGAAGCTACTTGGCAATACGATGGAAAATGTGAGGCCGGAAGGTGTCAGCGAGCTCACCGGAGAGGACAAAAAGCTCTTTCTCGCGAATCTCGATGAAGACATCGGTGAGACAACGAATCGGAAAGCTGACCATCCGGAAGTCGTGGCGGAATTGCTGAAGATTCGCGAAGAGAAAGAGAAGAGCATGGTGGGACAGTAGTGAGGCGCGATTTTTTCCCCTTTTTTCTGAACGTTTCTCCCGCGTGGTCGTCTCATAGTTATATGCAGAATCATTCGGACCAGTGGAAAGAATGGTTGGCGGAGTATGGAAGTCGATTGCTTCTCTTTGCCCGCCAGCAAACGCGCTCGGAAGCTGATGCCGAGGATGTTCTCCAGTCGGCACTCGTTAAGACCTGGAAAACCCATCATGGCGCTCCTGATGAGAAAGTCGTCAGTCTTGCCTACACGAACATCCGGCGTTGTGCGATCGACCTTGCTCGCAGCATCGACCGTCGTCGGCATCGTGAAGATCAGGCTCTTCGGGAGAATTTTGAACAAGTCTCCTGGTTTTCTCTGCCCGAGGACGACACCTCGCGGGCTCTTCAGGTTGCGATGGCAAAAATTCCCGAAAAGTTTCGGGAAGTGATTACCTTGAAAATCTGGGGGGAGCAAACATTTGAGGAAATCGGGAAAACACTGGAAATCTCCCCGAACACGGCCGCATCCCGCTATCGCTACGGGATGGATGCTCTGCGCCGCTGTCTGTCCCGCGAAGCGATTGAGATCGGGGCGTGATTTCAGCCCAATTAAAGACTCTCGTGCTGGAAAGTCCGGGGAATCAGGGTTCCTTGTCGGGAATACTGTAGTCCGCTCCTGATATGCCACGCCCGATACCCTCCGCCGACCTCCCCCCTGTTGAGCGCCTTCGACAAATCATGCATTTGCTGCGATCTCCCGGCGGATGCCCGTGGGACGCAGAGCAAACCCATGAATCCCTGCTGAAGCATCTTATCGAAGAGTCCTATGAAGTGGCGGAAGCCGTACGCGGGGGCGATGATGCGGAGATCATCGATGAATTGGGTGATCTGCTCCTGCAGCCAGTCTTTCATGCGGAGATTGCCTCGGAAGAGGGGCGGTTTACCCTCGATGACATCGCCAATGCGATCTGCGAAAAGCTGATTCGGCGTCACCCCCATGTTTTCGGAAATGCGACAGCAGCTGATCCGGACGCTGTATTGAGTCAATGGGAGCAGATTAAGGCCGGAGAAAAAGGCGAATCGGATGAGGAGCAGGCCTCCTCCCCGAAACCGTTTCTGCAAAAGGCAAATGAGGGGCTTCCGGCGCTGATGGCATCGCAAAAGATTCAGAAAAAGGTCGCGAAAGTAGGTTTTGACTGGCCGTCCCTGAAGCCTGTTCTCGCGAAAGTTGCGGAGGAGCTGGACGAGGTCTCAGGGGCACTGATGGAGGAGGAATCAGACGACAGTGTGGCGGAGGAGATAGGCGACCTTCTTTTCGCGGTCGTAAACCTCGCACGTAAGACCGGTAATGAGGCGGAGTTGCTGCTTCACCGGGCAAATCGGAAGTTTGTGGATCGGTTTCAGCTGGTGGAGAATGCCCTGCGTAACAGAGGCATTTCATTGGAGGAGGCCGGTCTTGAAGAGATGGATGCAGCCTGGGAGGCGGCGAAAATGAAGAACTGACTTTTCGTTGTCGCCTCTCCAAAAGCAGCGTATCTTTTTCGACGCGTTTTTTTAAAATTCCACATGACAAGTCCGGCAAGTGGACAAACGCTTCTCCAAGTTTCCCATCCATGACATTCCTGCGCGAAATCCTCCTTTTGTCTGTTGTGGCAGGTGCAATCCTGCAGTTGTGCGGGTGCACTACAACCAACCCCGGACCTGTTTCCATTTCGAAAGTAAATCCTTATCATCTCGAGACTTCCCGCAGTGTGAAGACCGATGACGAGATGATCAAGTTTGAGAGGAGGCGTCTCTCCTACGGGGCCGTTGATTCGGCGGATTTTCGGGAACGGAAAGGGTATTATTATACGGTCTTCTGGAATACGAAGACGAAAGCTCCGGCAACTGTTCGATTCGAATATCGCGTTGCAGCAACGGGCCCGGAGATCCATCAAAAGGAAATTCACGTATCGAAGCCAAAGGGGCGAAATGCGACGCGTTTCGAAGTAATCGGGGAGGAATACGAAGAGATGGGACGGGTTACGCAGTGGCGTGCGACAGTTGTGGAAAACGGTGTTGTTGTAGCGGAATTCAAATCCTTTTTGTGGAAATAGTTTTGGATCGTCCCTGTATCACTGGTCCTGCTTTTTTTCGGCAGAGTTCAGCAATCTGTAAATTGGTAAAGTTTTGAGCACTCCCGGATCTATATTGGTGGGTTGCCTTGGCTCGGTTGCCTGGGTGCGGATTGATGGGCCTGCGAATCAGGAAAATGCAGGTCAAATACGTGACTTTCTCCGGGGAAGGTTCGAGAAGGGCTGGTCAAGATTTGTGATTGATTTGCAAAACTGTATCGGAATCGATTCCACTTTTATCGGAATGCTCTATCGACTGGCTGCAGATGTGACGGAGAAAAGCGAGTCCGGTTCGGTTGATGTCATCCATCCGGGAGACCGGAATGAGAGGTCGATACGCAAGTTGGGACTGGATGCGATGATCCGCATTGACAGGGATGGGGCATCTTGGTCTGAGGAAAAGCATCTCGTCGAAGAAAATTTGAAACACCCGTTATGCTCGCAAAAGCAGACTCGGGAGGAACGAGCGGAACTGGTCCTTGATGCTCATGAGGCATTGATCGAGGCGAACGAGGAGAACCGGAGCCGATTTTGTGATGTTGTTGAATTTTTGAAGAAGGATCTTGAGAGTCAGGGCAGCGAAAGCTAGCCCTTTTTTGTCACCGCTGTTCATGGAACATTTTCTGTATGGGGCTGCTTTGGTGATTCTCACGGGTGTCGCGGTCTTCCTGTGGCGAAGAGAGCACGGAGTCGCATTGCGGCACGAGAAGGAGAAAGACGCAATCGAGCGGGAGGAGCGCCGCATGTTCGGATTTCTACACGGGTTGGGGGAAGAGCTCCAGGAAGATACCTCTCCTGCCAACATGCACAGTTACATCGTGAACGGGGTGGTCGAAGTAATCAGGGCAGATGCCGGGATTCTCTACCTTCTCGATGCGGAGACAAGTCAGCTCGTCCCGGTTGCGCAAACGGAGTCTTTAGCCCCGGTCATCCCGCTCCCGACGGAAATTTTGACTTCAGGAGGCAGTGGGAAAGTGGAGCGCGCCTATCGAAACTACGTAAGGCTTTCGCCTCTCCCTTCGGATGGGAACCTTCTCGGGGAAACTCTTGGAATGGATGAGGGTGTGTATTTGCCGGAGTTGAAAACTCATTCCGATTTCCAAACAAATAAAAACCCGTTTCTGGATGATGTCGCTTTCCTCGGGGCACCCCTGGTATACGGGCAGAAGAGGGTTGGGGTTCTTGCCGTAGTGAAGAAGGGGGATAAGGAATTTACTCAGAATGACCGCGAGGTTTTTGACAGTGTGGCGGAGCAAAGCGCTTACGCTCTGGGAAGTGCGATAATTCATATTGAGGTGAATGAAAAGCGACGGCTCGAGCGCGAGCTGGAGCAGGCTGGAGAGATTCAGAAAGTTCTTCTTCCCCGGGTCTCGCCGGAATTGACAGACTATGATGTCTCCGCTGAATACCGTGCTGCAAGAATACTGAGTGGAGACTACTACGACTATCTCCGCGTGGATGACGACCGTTACGGTATCGCAATCGGTGATGTCTGCGGTAAGGGGGTCGCAGCGTCATTGATTATGGCTATGTGCAGGACCAATTTGCGCGGGAGGACTTCGGAGAATCTCTCACCCGCTTCTGTTCTGCATGATGTAAATAGGCTGATCTTTCCCGATATCAGGGAGGACCTCTTCGTCAGTCTCCTTTATCTCATTCTGGAGAGGGGGTCGAACGAAATTACTCTGGCGCGTGCGGGCCATGAGCCCCCCATTCTGTTTCATCGCGAAACGGGTGAAATTGAATTGATTGAGCCTCCGGGGCTCGCCGCAGGGATCGATGAAGGCCCCGTTTTCAAAAGGTCGGTGAAAGATCACCGCTTTACCATGGACACTGGCGATATACTTTTGCTCTACACAGACGGGATTATCGAAAGTGAAAACCGCATGGGGGACGAGTATGGCGTCGAAAGACTTTGTGAAATTGTAAAAATGCATTCGGGGACGTCATCGAGCGAACTTATTCAGATTATCAACGAGGATGTCATCAAGTTTTCCGAAGGGACTGCCCAAACTGACGACATCACCTTGATTGCAATCGAGAAACGGTGAATAGTCCCGCCCTTCCCGATTCCGGGAATTTTATTGCTGCATCAGTGGTGATGCAGGAAACGATTTTTCATTGAAATGAGCAACGAGTCTACAAACGACCATGCCGAAACTCCCGTGTCAGACGAGGAGGAGGACATCCATATTTCTGAGGAAGTTCTTGAAGAACCTGTAACGGGGGAATCCGAACAGACTACCAAAGAGGATTCAGAGAAGGATGAGATTCCCGCAACACCTGAAGAGGAGGTGGAAAAGTGGAAGGACCATGCAGCCCGGGCAAGCGCTGAACTGGAGAATTATCGTAAGCGGATGGCGAGAGAGAAGAGTGAAGCAATTCTCTATGCCAACCGAAACTTGCTGGAACAGTTGCTTCCAGTGATTGATAATTTTGAAATGGGCCTGCAGGCTGCCCGTGAAGCGGAGGGAGAGCAGTCGATGATCATTCAGGGGATGGCGATGGTTCGAAAGCAACTTGATGACTTTCTCACCGGGCAGGGGGTGGAGATTATCCCGTCAGACGATGTTTCCTTTGACCCGAATGTTCATGAAGCGATCAAGCAGGAGCCGAGTGACTCTGTTCCCGAAGGCCACGTGATGTTCACGATGCGTCGCGGATACCGGTTGAAGGATCGAATATTGCGGGCCGCGAACGTGGTTGTCTCTTCAGGGCCTGAATCCGGAGAGTAAGAAGGTCAATTATCATTCCCTTACAGGGAAACCTACGTTTTCATGGAAAAGCGCGATTACTACGAAATTCTGCAGGTCTCCCGGGACGCCGACGGCACGACGATCAAGAAATCTTATCGCAAGCTTGCGATCAAATTTCATCCCGACAAAAATCCTGACGATCCCGAAGCGGAAGAAAAGTTTAAAGAGATCGGCGAGGCGTACGAGATCCTGATGGACGAACAAAAACGGGCTGCCTATGATCGGTACGGTCATCGCGCGTTCAGTCAGGGGACCGGGGCTTCAGCCGGGGGCGGTTTCGGAGGAGCTGATCCTTTTGACATTTTTCGTGAGGTATTTAGTGGCGGCGGCGGAGGTGGTGGCGGCGGAAGTATCTTTGATGAGATTTTTGGAGGTGGCGGAGCTTCCCGCGCCGAGCGCCGCAAGCGCGGTGCCGACCTCCGCTATGATTTGCAAATCACGCTTGAAGAAGCTGCTGAGGGAGTGGAAAAAGAGCTGAAAATCGAGCGTCTTGTTGAATGCGAGTCCTGCGAGGCAACCGGAGCCGAGGGAGGAAGCGGTGATGTGCGGAGTTGCCCCACATGTGGCGGAGTCGGCCAGGTCATTACGAGTCGTGGATTTTTTCAAGTGCAACAGACCTGTCCCGATTGCAATGGCAGCGGGGAGAGTATCTCCAACCCTTGCCGGGAATGTTCCGGGGAGGGAAGGGTAAAAGGGAGCAGTCGTATCAAGCTCAAAATCCCCCCGGGGATTATGGAAGGAGGGCGTCTACGTTCTCTCGGGCACGGGGAGGCGGGGCGTCAGGGCGGTCCCGCTGGCGACCTCTATGTGATCATTCATATCAAAGCGCACGAGGTGTTTGAGCGTGATGATTCCAATTTGCATTGTGAAGTTCCCCTGCCATTTACACTGGCTGCGCTGGGCGGTGAATTGATCGTTCCCACGTTGAACGGGAAAGCTTCCGTGAAAGTTGCCCCCGGAACGCAGACGAACACTGTTTTTCGTTTGCGTGACAAAGGGCTTCCTGACTTACAGACCGGCCGGAAAGGAGATCTGCTGGTTAATGTTCAGGTAGAGGTTCCGGTAAAGCTCAGCAAAGATCAGGAGCAGATCCTTCAGCAGTTCGCCGATACGGTGACAGAGAAGAATCACCCGGTAGGAGAAAGTTTCTTTTCCAAAGCGAAGCGGTTTTTCACCGGGTGAAATTGGCTAGCGACGAACTTCTGACCCGGTAAGAGAGCGAAAGGTCCGTTCGTCAAATTTTTCGTTTTGTTTCAACTTGAGGATCACTTCGGCGTCGTTTTCGATTCTCGGAGTTGAACCTCGCGTTTCGATGACCTTTCCCTGTGCCGTCCGCAGTTGAAAAAGGTAGCCGGTGTATTTTTCCCCGTGCGTAAATCCTCGTTTGTCGTATTCAAATCGCACCAGCTTCCCTTTTAACGTTGTTGTGTCGCCTTCCTTGATGTTGATATCTCTAAACTCGGTCCGGTCCATCACCACGCCCTGGCCTCTGTTTTCATCATCCATGTCTGTACCTAACGCGAGCAGGGTCGCTTTTGCGCTTTTGAGGTCAAAATTCCGCTCTTCATTTTCAATCTCAATTTCGAATTGAAATTCACCCTGGCGGTCCTCATAGGCGTTCTCCTGGCGACGATCACGTTTGTTTGTGTTGACCCTGATCTCGACTTTCGGGATACGGTTCTTTTTCTCGTTCTCCGCCCAGTTTTTGAGAAACTGTTGATCCTCCGGTGTGAACCGATTCAGAGGAACGGTCACATTCGAAGCGCCAACTCGTTTAAAAACCGCCTCTGTTGCGGTAACTTTGATCGGTTCGGCCGTGAAAGATTTCCCCTCGGTAGATGTAAACTCCCTTGGATTGGCGCCCGCAGGGAGGGAAAGCAGCAGTGCGGAAACAGTTAGTAGATAAAGGGGTAGGTGTTTCATGGCTAAACGATGGTAAGCTTTTACGGGCTGATTGCATAGTGCATAATAGTGAAGGGTTTGTAATCATGTCTACGGGATACAGGAGCGGGACCCCGGCAGGCTTTCACAACCGGGCACGGAAGTCCTATCGAGGGCAGAAGAACGCGTAGGCCCGGGATGCTCTATACCGGCCTGGCGAGGATTTTAGCGACAAGCTCGTTCAGGACGAGATGCGGTTCGAGCGCGGTAGTCACAAGTCGCTCATTGGCTTCGAGGCAGGCTTCGAGAGCGGATCGCAGCTCGGACGAGGTGAACCGATTCGACACCTGGGCGGCAAGGAAGATGGGGTAGGCGGAGATTCCACCGTCTTTCTTGCGGGGGAGATGAGCGGTCTCGGAGCGCGGAAGAGACTCCAGTTGCTTGGCGAATGCAGGGTAGCGACCACTCGCCCGGAGTCCGTGCCGCTCCATCAGGTCGCGGGCGTGGAGGAGATTTCTGACGCGGGGAACAATCGCCGCAAGCAAAATTCCGATCGCGCTTTCGCCTTGCCGCAGTTGGCGCTCGATCAGGTCGATGGATTTGGGAAGATTTTTTTTGGCGATGGCGTCACCGATTTCGAAGATGACTCCGAGGTGGCTCGCTGCGACAATCTGGCTGACGTCTTCCTCTGTGGCGGGACGGTCCCCGACGAAGAGCGAGAGTTTTTCCATTTCACTGTCGAGCACACGGGAATCCGCTCCCACCATCATGACAAATCGCTCCAAAGCACCGCTGTCAAAAACGAGTCCGATTTCCTCTGCGCGTTTGTCCGCGTGGGACATGACTTGAGCTTCCCATCCCGGCTTGGATGTGTCGACTTTGTCGAATGTTTCGACGCTGCCCAGTTTGTTGATTCGTTTGTAAAAAGCCCGCCGTTTGTCTACTTCAGTGGCGCTGATGATCAGCTGAACCTCGGGAGGTAGCCCGCCTTCCAGTAATTCCGTCAGGGATTCTACCGCTCGCAGCGTAGACTCAGCTTTTCCGGTTTGGTTGTCGCTGAAAAAGTTTGCTCCCTGCAGCCAGACGACTTTTTCCCCGCCGAAAAAAGGCAGGGTTTGAACAGCTTCGACGGTGCTCCCGATGATTCGGACGGCGTGATCGGCGTTGTCGGCGGCACCGCTTACAATTTCGAGGCCAAATTCGTCGTCTTTCGGGGCAATTTGTTGCGAAAGCCGGAGGGCCGCTTCCTTGACCCTGGCTTCATCGTTGCCGAAAAAGGCATGGATGTTCGAGCTTCCCGCCATACCGGATCAGAGATAGCGGGTTTGCTGCTTTTGCGCAACGGGGAAGATGTTTGATTTGGAAATGAAGGAGAAAATGCGAATCCGTAACCATTTTTCTTGAATCTGGGGACAGATCGCGTACTGGAAAACTCCGCATTGATTACGGAGTTGCGGTCGAGTCTTTCTCAAAGCCATCACCTGATTCCCGTCGATGCGGGTCCGGTGTATCGTAAAGGCTTCTGTTCCGGCGACGCATTCCGAAATCGTTCATTATGATGCGGTTGGGAGCGAGTTTGGGGCAAACCGGCTGAAGCGATGCGCTTTCAGCCCAAAGTAGACAACAGACATGAGCTTCATCGCCGAAAAATTTTCACAAATCGCCCCCTCGCAAACTCTCGCAATCACTGCTGCCGCAAAGAAGATGAGATCGGAAGGGAAGGACGTCGCCAGCTTCGGAGCCGGCGAGCCCGACTTTGACACCCCTCAGCACATCAAGGATGCCTGCATCGAGGCACTCCAGGAGGGAAAAACGAAATACACGGCTGCCACAGGAATTCCTGAGCTGAAAGAGGCGATTCAGGCGAAACTGCTTCTCGAAAACGGTCTCGAATACGAAGAGAGTCAGGTTTCTGTGAACTGCGGTGCCAAGCACTCCTGCTACAACGCGATTCTCGCCTGCTGCGATCCTGAGGACGAAGTGATCATTCCGGCTCCCTACTGGACGAGTTACCCGGAGATGGTTCGCCTTGCCGGAGCCGAGCCCTACATCGTCGAAACGAAGCGTGAGAACGGCTGGAAGCTCACAGCTGAGGAATTTGAAGAGGCGATCAGTGGTCGCACCCGTATGCTCATTCTCAACAGCCCGAACAACCCGACCGGGTCTGTCTATTCCAAAGAGGAGCTCGAAGCACTCGTCGAAGTGGCGGAGTCCGAGGACATCATCATTCTTTCTGATGAGATTTACGAGAAACTTGTCTACAACGACAAAAAGCATGTCAGCACGGCTTCTGTCAGTGAGGCGGCAAAGAATCTCACCATCACGATCAACGGCCTCAGCAAGGTCTATTCCATGACCGGTTGGCGTCTTGGTTACACTGCTGCGCCGCCGGAGATCGCGAAAGCAATCGGCATCATCCAGAGCCACACGACATCCAATCCCACCACGTTCGCTCAGTGGGGTGGAATCGCGGCACTCCAGGGTGACCAGAACATGATCAATGACATGGTCGAGGAGTATGACATGCGCCGTCAGTACATGATGAGCCGGCTTCAGGGCATCAAAAACATCGACATCGTTGAGCCGGAGGGAGCTTTCTACTTCCTCGTCGATACGACAAAAATCGGACTGAATTCGATGAACCTTTCGGAGAAGCTGCTCTCCCGTTATCTCGTTGCCGCCGTTCCCGGTGCCGCATTCGGGTATGACATGTCGGTCCGTCTCAGCTACGCGACCAGTCTCGACATCATCAAGAAAGGTCTCGACCGCTTCGAGGAATTCTGCCACGCCCACTGATTTGGCGGAGCTTCGCTGGGTCGATCCGGAGGGACCGGAATACGAAGCCTGGGTCGCGTTGCGGGAGCCAATCCTGCGCGCGCCACTGGGCTTGTCTTTCTCTCCGGCAGATCTGGAGGCGGAGAAGGGGCAACGGCACCTTGTCGCATTCGAAGACGGCAGAGTTGTCGGCGGTTTGATCGTGATCCCTCTCTCAGGCGGGAGCTGGAAGGTTCGCCAGGTTGCGGTCGATCCGGACCGGCAGGGCAAAGGTCTTGGTGGCCGACTCATGGAGAAGGTGATTGAAACTGCGCACGAAAAAGGGATTGCGGAGATTTTTCTCCATTCCAGAACAGAGGTGGTCGGTTTTTACGAAAGGCTCGGGTTTGAGGTGTCCGGAGAGGATTTTATCGAAGTCGGAATTCCGCATCGGAAGATGGTATTGTCGTTGGGTTCCGGTTGAGGAAAAGCGATCCTGCGCCACACTGACCGCGCATGTCTCCTGAACTCACCCTCGCCACTGCTGCCGCTCGAGAAGCGGGCGCTCTTCTCCGTGAAAACTTCGGAGGGGACCATGAGGTCGACGAAATGTTGACCCACGACATCAAGCTGGCTCTGGATGTCAAAAGCCAGGATTTGATCGAGAAACGCATTCTCGAATCCTTTCCCGACCACGCAATCTACGGCGAAGAGGGAGTTGCGGGAAATCAGGACAGCGATACCGAATGGATTGTCGATCCCATTGATGGAACGGTGAATTTCTTTTTCGGGATACCGCACTTCTGCGTATCCATTGCTATGCGTCAGGGGGGGGATTAAAAATTGGTGCGATTTACGATCCGATGCTCGATGAAATGTTTGCGGTGGATTTTGAAGGGCCTGCGACGCGTAACGGAAGTCCGGTCAGGCCCAGTGACCGTGGCGAACTTTCCGAGGCGGTTGTGACGCTTGGCTTTTCGAAGAGCAAGGAGTCAATCGATGCCGGTATGGAGAGATACAGAAGATTCGCGCATCGCGTCCGCAAAACCCGCATGATGGGGAGCGCGGCGCTCGCTCTGGCCTACATTGCATGCGGTCGCCTCGATGCCTATGTGGAAGAGATGATCAGCATTTGGGATATTGCAGCAGGGCAGCTTATGCTGGAGCGAGGGGGCGGGAAAGTGGAGCTTTCTCCGTCCGAAATCGACCCGGATAAATCGGGCATCGTGTCCTACAACGGGAAGTTGAATTTTGAGGGACTGCTTTGACCTTTCCTGAACCTGTTTTTCTATGAGATATCGAAGCGGCATCGGATACGACGTTCATCAGTTCGCAGAAGGGCGAGCTCTTATTCTCGGGGGAATTGAGATTCCTCACGATAAAGGTCTCGCCGGTCACTCCGACGCAGACGTTCTTTCTCATGCTATTGCCGATGCCATTTTGGGGGCAATTGGTGAACCGGATATCGGATACTGGTTTCCTCCGACCGACGAGTCCATCGAGGGAATCAGCAGTTTGAAAATTCTCGAGAAAGCAGCCGAGCTTGTTGTAGAGAAAGGAGGGCGTATCGAGAATATCGACGCGACTCTGATTGCGGAGGAACCGAAGGTAATGCCGCACGCGACGGCAATGAAGGAGGAAATCGCCGCTTCTCTCGGCATTGGTGCCGCCGATGTGGGAATCAAGGCAACGACGAATGAGACAATGGGGTTTGTCGGAAGAGGAGAGGGAATTGCCGCGCTCGCCTCCGCGTCGATCGCTCTTCCGGAGCGGGATTGATTTTCGTTCGTCTAGCAGGGTGCAATCAGGACAATCCCGTTGTAGATTACTCCGGCGCGAAATTCGTGCCTCCTCCTGAATGGAAGCGGTCGGCCTCTACATTTCCCAGCATTGGAAGCACGCTCTCGAGATCGTGATTCTCTGGGCGATCATCTACAGCACCTACAAGTATTTCCGTGCGACCCGTGGGGCCCGGATATTCACGGCGCTGGTTGGGATGTATATCGGGATGACCCTTCTGTCGGGTTGGCTCGATTTGACGGTGATCGGTTGGTTGTTGAAATACGTTTCGGTTTTCCTCGCAATCGCTCTCGTCATCATTTTCCAGCCGGAATTGCGGAGGGCTCTGGCAGAGCTGGGGAGTCACCGGATTTTTTCTTCACTGACCGAAGAGGTGAGAGCCAAATTCGTCGACGAGCTTCTCGAAATTGTGGAGACCCTTTCCGGGCGCAGAACCGGAGCGCTGATTGCGCTGGAGCGAAGCATCAATTTGAAACAATATCTGGAGACGGGGACGGAGATGGATTCCCAGCTTTCTCCGGAGCTGGTCTATACCATTTTCTACAGCGGAACAACGCTGCACGACGGTGGCCTCATCATTCGTGTTGCTGACGAACGAATCTCGGGGGCGGGTTGCGTTTTTCCGTTGAATCAGCGGGAACTTGGTGACCAGAGCATCGGCCTGCGTCACCGGGCTTCGATGGGAATCACGGAGGAATCTGATGCGATAGCTCTCGTGGTTTCAGAGGAAACCGGCGCCATCTCGATTGCGGTGGGTGGAAAGCTGGAGCGGGATCTCGGCGAGGAGGAGTTGCGCAACCGGCTGCAGGAATTGCTGAGCAATCAGGAACCGGGCGACGATGAACCTGACGGGGAGGAGGGCAAAGATGATTAGGACCTTCTTCCAGACCAATTGGCGTGGGAAGCTGGCATCCCTCATTGTGGCAATCGCAATCTGGTATCTCATCAAATCCCATCTCGATGCGGAGAATCCGACCTTTCCGGTGCCTGGCACAACAACTTCTCCGGTCCCGCGCCCGACGACCGGGCCGAACCTGGATGACACTCTTCTTTCTCCCCTCACGCCGCCGGTGCCGGGGAATGATAGCGGGAATTGATTATCGCGCCTCCCGACAACCCGGGTAAGTGGTGGACGCCTCTTTCTTTATCTTTCATGACGGATACAAAACGACAATTTTTTGGAACAGACGGAATTCGCGGACGGGTCAATCAAGGGCCATTGACTCCGGGGAATGTGGTTCGACTGGGCCGTGCTGCGGCGAAAGTTCTCATTCCCGATCCGGGAGCCGGGCGGACCTGGCCTACTGTAGTGATTGGAAAGGATACCCGGCAGTCCGGTGACATGCTCGAGAGTGCGATTGCATCGGGCCTTACCAGCTGTGGAGTGGATGTGCGTCTTGCCGGAGTTATTCCGACCCCGGCAGTTGCGATGCTGACGCGGGAGACCGGGGCTTCATTCGGAGTCGTGATTTCTGCGTCCCACAATCCCTTCGGAGACAACGGAATCAAATTTTTCGGCCCCGACGGATTTAAGCTCGATGACGAAGTGGAGCTGGCTATCGAGCGGTGCCTCGAAGAGGATTCCGGAGCTTCGCCGGACTCGCCGATCGGTCGCATTTCCACCATCGAGGATGCGACCGAGCGTTACGTCGACTTTGTCAGGTCCGGAGTGGAGGACGGAGAACTGTTGCGGGGATTGCACATCGCCCTTGATGCAGCAAACGGCGCGGCCAGCAAAACGAGCGAGGCGATTCTGCAGGCGCTCGGTGCAAAAGTGAGCACTTTTCACAACCGCCCCAGCGGCATCAATATCAATGAGGAATGCGGCTGCACGCATGCGAAAATAATCGAGCAACTGGTTCACGAAACGGGAGCAGATGTCGGAGTGTCTCACGATGGAGACGCCGACCGGGTTTTGCTTTGCGATGAGGCCGGGTCCGTTCTCGACGGAGATGAAATCATGGCCATCGCTGCGATTGCAGGTCTGGAAAGCGGAACGCTCGCCGGAGACACGCTCGTCGCCACCGTGATGAGCAACGCCGGTCTTGATGTAGCCGTGGAGCGGGCCGGGGGAAAAGTGGCGCGGGCCGGGGTCGGCGATCGCTACGTTCTCGAATTGATGAAGGAGCACGGCTATTCGCTCGGTGGCGAGCAGAGTGGGCACTTCATTTTTCTCGACCACAACACGACCGGAGACGGAATCGTATCAGCGGTTCAGCTGCTCCGTATCATGAGGGAAAAAGGACAGCCTCTCAGTGAATTGCGAAAGGTAATGACGAAATTTCCGCAGGCACAGCGCAACATTCGCGTTTCCTCCAAGCCGGAAATCAGCTCGCTTGCGGCCGCCTCACGCATCCGTGAAATCGAAGAAGGACACGGCAGTGCCGGTCGAGTTCTGATCCGTTACTCCGGAACGGAACCGCTGCTGCGCATTTTGGTGGAAGGAAGCGACAAGGATCAGATCGAAGAGCAGGCCGACGAGCTGGCTGAGGCGATCCGGACCGAAATTGGCGAATGAAGGCGCGGGGCGTTTTCATCACAGGCACCGACACTGACGTCGGAAAAACCTGGGTCGCGACGCGCTTGATTCAGGCGCTGCGGGAAAACGGCATCGATGCGGTCGGGATGAAGCCGATCGAGTGCGGCAGCCATGATGATTCCGATGCGATCGCGGCAGCATCCGGTGAAGCCGGCCTGACGCGGGAGCAGGTCAATCCCATCCACCTCCCTGACCCGCTCGCTCCGGCGGCTTTTCCGGAAATACCGGAGATTGATTTCACGATTCTGAAGCAGCGGTTTGACGAGCTGGCCGACGCTCATGAACTCGTTGTGGTGGAAGGCGCCGGTGGCTGGCTCGTTCCCGTTGATGACGATCGGACGATGGCTGACCTTGCCGGGTTGCTTGATCTTCCTGTTCTGATCGTGGCGGCGAACCGTTTGGGCGTGCTGAATCACACATTGCTCACGGTGAGGGCGATCCGCGAAAGCGGCCTCGTCTGCGCCGGAGTGTATCTCAATCCGTTGCCGGATACGTATGATCAATCCTGCATGAGCAATGCGAAAGTGCTGCAAGAGAATCTGGAAGAAATTCCAGTGATTGACCAGAATTGGAAGGAGTTGATGGACCTATGTTGCCGGTTTTGAGCGAAGTTGTATTTTGCGGTTGGGTGTGCGCTGCCATTGCGGCCGCAGCGACACTTGTCGGGGGATTCTTTCTCGGTTTCCTCCTCGGAAAAAGAAAAACGCCTCCTGAATCCCCGCCTGTCGAAATTGAGGGAGAGGAGGAAACAGACGATCCCACCGCACCCATTTCCCCGGTCGTAGAAATGGCGCGTTCTCCGCATGACCGGCATCGTGATCTCGCTGTCGGGAACTCGCTCATCAAGCAGATTGATTTTGTGGAGTCGATGCTGAAGCATGCTGAAAAGAAAGGAGACAGCGAGCTCGAAAAGCAGCTTCAAATTTTACGGAATGAGTTTCTTGATCTGCTCGACGAGTGCGCAATCGAAGCGTTTGTTTTTTCTCCCGGAACAGTCATCGACACCGATGTTCGCAACCGCATTCAAATCGTTGGTGGCGAAGTGAAGGGCGAGCGTTCCGTTGTCGCTGAAACGGTTCAGCGCGGGTATCTGTATCTCCATGGTGATGACCAGACCATGATCGTTCGCAAGGCTGAGATCATGATCGGGTAGCCGGTCCGTTTCGCAGTCGGCCGGCGAGGCGCGAAGCGGACTGGGAAGTCCGCTCTACATTTCTTAACTCAAATCTTTCGCAAACGCAGCCCGTGCATGGTTCGGCCTTCGGCCAACCATTGTTCCTCAAAGTCGGTTTTGGGATAGAAAAAGGCGTCTTTCTCCCATGGTTCCTCTTTGAAAAAGTCACATTCCTCCTGCGTTTCGACGGCTTCCTCGTAGTAATCCCGGGAGTCGGTTTTAAAGAGCAACTCGCCGTTTTTCTCGAGCAGTCCGTGGAGCGCCTGCAGGAAAGGCAGTTGGCACATCTGCCTGCGTCGAGCGTGTTTTTTCTTCGGCCACGGATCGGGGCAGAGAAAGTGGATGCGGCGAAAGCACTTTTCCGGAAGCAACCAGTTCACCGCGTAATTGGAGTCGGCGCGAAGGATTTTGACATTTTGCAGGCCTCCCTGAGACGCCTTCCGACTCACTTTGCGGACCCGTCCAAGGAGGCGCTCGACTCCGAGAAAGCGGACATCGGTCAATTCCGCACCCATGCGGGCGAGAAACGATCCGTCACCACAACCGAGGTCGAGTTCGACGGGGCTGTCGCCCGGAAAAATTTCCTCGCGATCAAGCCGCCGGAACCATTCACCGGGATACAGCTCGTGGGGGAGGGGAAATGGCTCTGCTTTGGGCATTTACCCCAACACGCTGTTCCAGATCCCGCTCGGGCGCATCGCGTCCCCTGCTTTGGCATCGTCGGGGCGGTAGTAGCCGCCGATATCGACGGGGTTGCCCTGAACTCCGATCAGCTCAGCGACGATCGCCTCCTCGTTTTCAGCGAGTGCCTTCGCGATTGGCTCGAACTCGGCTTTCAGCTCGGCATCTTCGTCCTGATTGGCGAGGGCTTCGGCCCAGTAGAGGCTGAGGTAGAAATGGCTGCCGCGGTTGTCGATTCCGCCGAGGCGGCGGGTCGGGGATTTGTTTTCGGCGAGCAGTTTGCAGGTGGCATCGTCGAGAGTTGCTCCGAGGATGCGGGCTTTGGGATTGTCGAATTTTTCGCCGAGATGATCGAGAGAAACGGCGAGTGCGAGAAACTCACCGAGTGAATCCCAGCGCAGGTAGTTTTCAGCAACGAACTGCTGGACGTGTTTCGGAGCGGATCCTCCGGCCCCGGTTTCGAAGAGGCCGCCGCCGTTCATCAACGGAACGATGGAGAGCATCTTCGCGCTGGTGCCGACTTCCAGGATCGGGAACAGGTCCGTGAGGTAGTCGCGAAGGACGTTTCCAGTGACGGAGATAGTGTCTTCCCCTTTGCTGATTCGCTCGCAGGACAGCTTGGTCGCAGCGACAGGGTCGAGAATGCGAATGTCGAGCCCCTCCGTATCATGGTCGGGCAGGTAGGCATTCACTTTTTTGATGAGCTCGGCATCATGAGCACGGGTTTCGTCGAGCCAGAAAACAGCGGGCACTCCGGTGGCGCGGGCGCGGGAAACGGCGAGTTTCACCCAGTCGCGAATCGGAGCGTCTTTGGTTTGGCAGGCACGCCAGATATCGCCCTCGCACACTTCGTGGGAAATGAGAACGCGGCCGGTTGCGTCGACGACCTGCACCATACCATCAGCAGGGATTTCGAATGTCTTGTCGTGGGATCCGTATTCTTCCGCTTTCTGTGCCATGAGGCCTACGTTGGGAACAGTTCCCATTTTTGCAGGATCAAAGGCACCGTTTTCTTTGCAGAAATCGACGGTTGCCGCGTAGACGCCGGCGTAGCTGCTGTCAGGAATGACGGCAATGGCATCCTGCTGTTCGCCATCCTTGTTCCACATCTGACCGGATGTCCGGATCATCGCCGGCATGGAGGCGTCGATGATGACATCGCTGGGAACGTGAAGGTTGGTGATTCCGAGGTCGGAGTTCACCATCGCGAGATCGGGACCGTGTTCCATCGCCGCAGCGAGATCGGCTTCGATTTCTGTTTTGGTGGCATCATCAAGCTCACTGATTTTCGCAATGAGATCCCCGAGTCCGTTGTTGAAATCGACACCGAGTTTTTCGATCACTTCAGCGTGTTTCTCGATGACGTCTTTGAAATACACTTTTACGGCATGGCCGAAAATGGTGGGGTCGGACACCTTCATCATTGTCGCTTTCATGTGGATGGAGAAAAGAACGCCGTCCTTTTTTGCCTCCTCAACCTGATCCTGTAAAAAAGTGACAAGTGCCTCCTTGCGCATCACCGTTCCGTCGAAAACCTCGCCCGCGAGAAGCGGAATGGAGTCCCGCAGGACGGTCGTCTCGCCGTCGGTGCCGATCAGTTCGATGCGGACATCTGTTGCCTCGTCGACAGTGATGGATTTTTCGTTCGAGCGGAAATCGTCAGCGGTCATGTGGGTGACTCGTGTTTTCGAGTCACCGGACCAGGCTCCCATGGCGTGGGGATTGTTGCGGGCATATTCCTTCACGGCTTTTGGTGCGCGGCGGTCGGAGTTTCCTTCGCGGAGAACGGGGTTCACGGCACTGCCCTTGACCTTGTCGTAGCGTGCTTTGATATCTTTTTCCTTATCGTCGGCAGGTTCCTCCGGATAATCGGGAAGGGGGAAGCCTTTTTCCTGCAACTCTGTGATGGCTGCTTTCAGCTGCGGAATCGATGCGCTGATGTTCGGCAGCTTGATGATATTCGCCTCTGGCGTTTTGGCGAGTTCCCCAAGTTCAGCGAGAGCATCATCGATGCGCTGATCCTCGGAAAGAAAATCCGGAAACTGGGAAAGAATGCGGCCGGAGAGGGAAATGTCTCGTGTCTCCACCTCAACTCCGCTGAACTTCGTGAACGCCCGAATGACCGGGAGAAAGGAGTATGTCGCGAGAGCGGGAGCTTCGTCAGTTTGTGTGTAAATGATTGAGGCCATGGGGTGGAAAATGGGTGGTAGGATCAGGTTTGCAATTTCTCGCGCCACCTAAGCCCAAGCTGAGGCAAAATCAACCGATGGTGGTGATGAACGACCGGGCATTGGATCGCGAAATTTACTCACCCGCGAGAACCTCCTCCCACCGCTTGCGCATCGCGCATCGCGAGTTACCGTCCCCGCTCTATGACCTCACGCGAAATCCGGCAGTCCTTTCTCGATTTTTTCGAAGAAAAACAGCACACCATTGTGCCGTCTGCCAGCCTCATGCCAACATCCCCGAACCTGCTTTTCACCAATGCAGGTATGAATCAATTCATCCCGTATTTCCTCGGGACGGAGGCGGCGCCGTATGATCCGCCGCGGGCAGCTGATACGCAGAAGTGCATCCGGGCCGGAGGCAAGCACAACGATCTCGAGGATGTCGGTTACGACACCTATCACCACACCATGTTCGAGATGCTCGGGAACTGGAGCTTTGGTAACTATTTCAAAAAAGAGGCCATCGCCTGGGCCTGGGAGCTTCTCACGGGGCGTTGGAAGATTCCCGCTGAGCGTCTCTATGCGACCGTTTACATGCCGGGCGAAGGTGATCCGGCAGAGTTTGATCAGGAAGCCCACGATTTCTGGGAGGAGATTTTCACCGACGCAGGCCTCGATCCGAAAGTTCACATCGTAAACGGCGACAAAAAGGACAACTTCTGGATGATGGGAGATACCGGTCCCTGCGGCCCGTGTTCCGAGCTCCACATCGACCTTACTCCGGAGGGCGACACAAAGGGCAGTCTCGTTAACGCCGACGACCCGCGCTGCATCGAAATCTGGAACCTCGTTTTCATTCAGTTCAACGCGAATGAAGACGGCACGTTCCGTCCGCTTCCGGCGACGCATGTCGACACGGGGATGGGATTTGAGCGAGTCTGTTCCATTGTGCAGTGCACAAAGGGATTCACGGATTTCTCGGTGCTCGCATCGAACTATGATACGGACGTTTTCTCCCCGATCTTTGACAAGCTCTCCGCGATGTCGGGGAAAAAATACACCTCAACCGTGCCGGCGGACGGTGCGAGAAGCGGTCTTTCGGAACAGGAGCAGGTCGATATCGCTTTCCGCGTGATCGGAGACCACATCCGGACCGTGAGCTTTTCCATTGCTGACGGCATTGAACCGGGTAACGGAGGTCGCAACTACGTGATTCGAAACATTCTCCGCCGTGCGGTTCGTTTTGGCCGGGTGCTGGGATTCGATGCAAAGAACCCCTTTCTCCATCAGCTCGTCCCCGTGCTCGTGGAGGAAATGGGAGACGTTTTTCCCGAGTTGAAATCCCGTCAGGAAAAGATCACCGAGACGCTCCGTGCCGAGGAAGAGCAATTCAACCGCACTCTCGACCGCGGGCTCAAACTTTTCGACGAAGCCGCCGAGGCGGTTGAAAGCGGCGCGCAGTTTCCTGCAGCTACCGTGGTGAAATTGTGGGAAACCTACGGCTTCCCCACGGACCTGACCGAGTTGCTGCTCGATGAGCGCGGTTTGAAGACGAATCCCGACGAAGTCGCTGAGCTCGTTGCCGCCCACAAAGGTACCGGCGCAGAAGGACAATCCTCACAGGTTGTCGAAGCGGTCGACTTTGAAACGGATGTCGTCACCGAATTCGTTGGTTTTGAGAAAGACGCCTGCGATGCTTCGATCGTGGAATGGGTGGAGAATGACAGCGGTGCATTTGCCATCGTCGACCGCAGTCCTTTTTACATCGAAAAAGGTGGCCAGCTTGGCGATATCGGCACGATGACGGTCGGCGAAGAGGAAATTGCCGTGACGAAAGTGCTTGGTGTGGGCGACGCGACTCTCCTGCAGGTTTCAGAAAAGCCGGCAAACGAATCCGGGAGCGTCACTCTTCGTATTGATGCAGACCGTCGCCGCGAGATTGAGAAGCATCACACTGCGACGCACCTGTTTCACTGGGCGTTGCACCAGGTCGTCAGTCCCGATGCAACCCAGCAGGGATCACTCGTTGCTCCCGACCGCCTGCGTTTTGATTTTAATTCCAAGGCTTTGGACGAAGATCAGATTTCCCGCATCGAATCCGAAGTAAACAGCTGCATTACTTCGGACGATCCGGTTTCTGTATCGGAAGTTCCTCATGCCGAGATCAAAGACAATCCGGACATCATGCAGTTCTTCGGTGACAAATACGGAGACAAAGTCCGCGTCGTCCAGATCGGTGGGAATGACGGCAGTTTCAATGGTTACTCAATGGAGCTTTGCGGGGGAACGCACACGAAGTCCACTGGAGTGATCGGTTTTTTCAAAGTGAAAAGCGAGGGAGCGGTAGCGGCCGGTATCCGCCGGGTCGAAGCTGTCTGTGGAAGTGCCGCAGGGGAGCTGATTCGTGATCAGGCCGACGCCGTTGTCGTTGAGCTGGGTGAAGCGAATATCAAGCTCAGCGCTGCGAACGAAAAGCTTCAGTCTCTGGACAAAGAGCCTGTCACCGTGGAAGCCGTCGATGAGTTGGCTGAGCAGATTCAGGAAGCTCTCGATAAAGACGAACTCGCTTCCGCAAATGCCCTACTCAAACAATTCGAAGCGCACCGCGACGCGGTAAAAGCGGCGGCTGTTCAAGCTGACAAAGCGGTGAAAAAAGCGTCTGCTGGAGCCGCCGCGCAGATTGCTTCGCAATGGTACGAGGAAACACTCGCCGACTTTGACGGGGAAAACTACGCAGGACTCTTACCGGGAGATTCCCCGGCCCTGCTGCAGGAGGCAATGAATATCGTTAAGGCCCGTCAGTTCTCCGGGGCTGTTGCTCTCGGTGTTGTCGCTGAGGGGACGCTGCATTTCGGTGCCGTGGTTTCAAAAGACGCCACCGACCGTGTCCGCGCCGGAGACATCGTCCGCGAAGCTCTCGCTGTTGCCGGAGGCAAAGGCGGAGGAAAACCCGAAATGGCCCGCGGAGCCGCTCCCAATATCGGGGATCAGGCTGACGCCGTGATCGCGAAGGCGGTTGAGGTGATGGGGTGATGAGCATCGAACCAACCGCCGATTTTGGCTGTAAGAAAGGTGGGGCGAAGCGTCCCCGCTGAGCCATGGTAACAGTGCCGCAACCCGAACTACTGAGGAACCTATCGCATACACCCGATGCACCGTTTGTGAATGGCGCAAAACTTTAATCCTGCCGACGACGGCTCAGCGGGGACGCTTCGCCCCACCGGGTTTTCTCTGCTATCGGAATTCTTCTCCGGTTCGATGATCGAATCCAAACCAGTGAGGCCACTCTTCGATAGTTTGACACAACTTCTTCCTTACTGGATTGAAACGGATGTAGTTGCATTTCCCAATCTTGCTTTCCTGATTGCGTAATCGGTGATCGAAAAAATCAGTTTGCCAAACGACGCCGAAGTTCTTTTTCGTATAGCCTTTCCATG